>NZ_JALCZD010000003.1:0-464838 GCF_024586945.1 Chryseobacterium sp. WG14 | reverse complement strand
TTCTACTACCGATGGTGGACAGGCAACCAATAAGACTATTTCTTTTACTTATGATAATAAAGGAAGAGTTGTTGCCAAATCAGGAACTTCCAAAGGGCAAGCATATAGTAACAATGCTTCCTATGATCCACAAGGGAGATTATTATCATCATCTGAAAATAGCAATGGAAAATATTTTATTCAGAAAGGAATCACGTATGATGACAAGGCAAGAGTGATTTCTTATGAAAAACAGTTGTATTCTTCTGGAACTTTAACCAAAGTACAAATAGAAAATGTGTACAGTGCTTGGAGTGGTCAACTCTATCAGGTAAAAGATAAAACCTCAGGTAAAATTCTCTGGGAGCTGAAAGAGACCAATGCAAAAGATCAGGTAGTAAAGGCTAAACTAGGTGTTGCAGATATCAATAATACTTATGATGCTAATGGTTTCCTAACAGGTGTTAATCATTCTTCAGCAATTAAACCAAGTATTTTACAGCTCTCCTATTCATTTGATGCGATCAAGAATGAGCTTAAGAGCAGAACAACAGGAGGTGATTTCAATATTGTAGAATCTTTTGATTATGATGATAATAACCGCTTAGTCAACTGGACAAATCCTGTAACAGGAATAAAACCGTCAACCAACAGAAACGTTTATGACGTTAAAGGAAGAATTACTCAAAACGATCAGGTTGGAACTATTAAGTTTGAAAATTCTGCCAAGGTCTACCAGCCAACTGGTATGACTCTGAATGCGGCAGGAACACAAAATTATAATAATGATTTAATACAAAGTATTGTTTATAATGAGAATAACGATCCTGTATTCATCGATGGTGAAAAAGGAGATGTTGCCTTCCAGTATGGACTCACAAGTATGAGACAAAGAGTTACTTATGGGGGTAATTTCAGTACAGATGGAGAAGGTAGATTAACTAAATATTATAGTGAAGATGCAAGCTATGAAATCGTAAAAGACAATACAACCGGAAAAGAAAAGCATGTCCTATACATTGGAGGAACGCCATATGAATCAAATATTGTATTTTTAAAGGACTTTACGGAGAGCAGTGGTTCTTACAAATTTTTACATAAAGACTATATTGGAAGTATCTTAGCGATCAGCGATGAAGTAGGAAATAAGCTGGAACAGAGACATTTTGATGCTTGGGGTAATTTCACCCATCTTCAAATTAAGAATGGTGCTGTAATTACTAATGCTCTTGCCATTGAAGAAACCATTCAAAAATACGGATTACTGCTAGACAGGGGGTACACTTCTCATGAACACTTCTTAGAAGTAAGTATCATCCACATGAACGGAAGGCTGTATGATCCATTGTTAAGAAGATTCTTAAATGCAGACGAGAATATACAGGACTCTTACAACACCCAGAATTATAATAAATATGGGTATGTCTTGAACAATCCACTGATGTTTAATGATCCAAGTGGTGAGTTTATTCTGGAATCTGCATTCTTATCAGCTGTAATTATCGGAGCTATGGTAGCATCCTTTAGTTATACAGTTATGGTTTCTATTACCGGTCAGGATTGGAATTTAGGATCATTTCTGAAGTCAACATTATTTGGTGCTGCCTCGGCAGCTGTGACATATGGGATAGGAAGTGTATTTTTCACTTCGGCAGGTACTGCTACCCAAATTGCAACCGAGCTGGGGAAACTGGGAACTATTTTTGTACAAGGAACCGTACATGCTTTAGCACAAGGTGTATTATCCCTGGTACAAGGAGATAGCTTTGGAAGTGCTTTTGCTTCAGGATTTTTAGGAAGCATAGGGGCTTCTTCATTTGGTGCAGTTGCGGGGAAATTTGCCAATAGTGCAGTTGGAACTATTGCTTCCGGTATTGTTTTAGGAGGTGTAGGCTCTGAACTTACTGGTGGAAATTTCTGGCAAGGTGCTTTAATTGGTGGAATCGTGGCCGGGTTTAATGATGTTATGCATACGATGAACGGGCTGGATAGTAAGGATAGTTTTACAAAAAGATCTTTAACACAAGAAGAAAGGCAGAAAATTGGAGAGAATTATCCCGACTATAAGAATTATCCTGACGCAAAATCAGTTTATAAAGAAATTGGAGGGCCAGTTTATGAATTATATCAAAAAAATCCCGACGATTATATAAACACATGTGCAATCAGATTGAGTGTAGCATTTGAAAAATCTGGCATTAACATTGGTGGAGATTATTATGGATTAAACGGAAAAAAATACTATACAGCCGCAACAAGAATTGCTAAAGCTTTAGATTTAAGATTTATTTCATATGGTCAAGCGTATGATAAATCAAATTGGGGAATAAATGTCCAATATAAAAATAAAAGTTATACTGGAAGTGTGTACCATGTTGATGTAGCCTTTTTGAAAAATGGTCAAGGTGTATTTGGACATACACTTTATTCACCATATTATAATAAATTTTATTAAAACCAAAATAATATGAATTATAAATATACACTTGTTTGTCTATTACTGCTACTTGGATTAATTTATTGTACTTCAAGCAAGAAGCCAATAAACAAACAAGATTTAAGAAAAATAGAATTATTACTATCTAAACATAAAAAATATGCTTTTATAGATTTATACAGGAAAGAAATTCAACAAGAAGAAAAAAAATATCATATAAAAAAATGTGACTCCTTATTCGATTTATCTTCTACTGAGTTGGTCCAAGAAAATTGTTTATTTATGGATTTTTATTCAGAAGATCATTCCTCTTATATTGATCAAAATTATCAATCAATGATTAATAAATGGCTAAAAAAAGACTATCCTCCCAGCATACCTGCAGATAACCCAAATATCAAAATGACAATGACATTTAAAAAGGCATTAGATTTTTATGAAAGTGCTGATTTAGATAAATATATAGATTCTTTAAGAGTAGTCTGCCACAGGAAGTATAAAGAAAATAAATTAGAAAGTATAAACTGTATTAATTAGGTTTATTTTTTTTCATCTCCAACAATATGCCTCAATATCCTTGCAAAATGTAGGGGGGGTGATCTCGGAATAAAAGTAAAAAATCTATATTTAAGGAATTCTATAAACAAGGAAGAATTTAATCTTACAGGAAATATTAAGAAGAAACGGGAATCATTTTTGTGTATAAATTACGAATCACTTAGCTCAGGTGTATTATCCCTGGTACAAGGAGATAGCTTTGGAAGTGCTTTTGCTTCAGGATTTTTAGGAAGCATAGGGGCTTCTTCATTTGGTGCAGTTGCGGGGAAATTTGCCAATAGTGCAGTTGGAACTATTGCTTCCGGTATTGTTTTAGGAGGTGTAGGCTCTGAACTTACTGGTGGAAATTTCTGGCAAGGTGCTTTAATTGGTGGGTTTATCGCAGGGTTTAATCATGTGATGCACGCAACAGCAAACAGATTGGAGAATGGAGAAGATCCAAAATATTATGACAAGAAACCGGGATATGATAAAAACAATCCATTACAGGAACATTACAATGAAGCTGTTACACTTTCTGAATGGATGAAAGCAAACAAAGGATTAAGTAGAGAACAGATTATAAACCAAATGGAGAATAGAAGTTCTTCACCTCTAAATTCCCAACAAGGAGGACCTGCAATAAGATATGTATTTCACCCCAAAACTGGAAATGTTATTGATATGAGACATATGCTGATTATGGGAAATAACGGACCTATAATTGGGACATCTGTAGAAATCGGACAGCAAATTGCAGGATTACCGAGTGGAATGAACAGGCAAGATTTTTATTCAAATTCTTTGGGGTATAAATTTTACAGAACGTACAACGATACTGGGGCTCAAATTTTAAGCTTCTTTGGAGTTGGTAATTTTACAAGTTTAATAAAAGGATTTTTAACTCGATAATTATGAATATAAGAATTTGGCTTTGTATTTTGCTCATCATAATTGTATCTTGTAAATCGGATAATTTTTATGATACAAAACGAGAATTATCTACAAACAAAACTATCTATAATATTGGGGATGAGATTATAATTAGAATGAAAATAACTCCTCAAAAAATTAGAAAAGAAATACTTGTATACAAAAATTATAAAAATATTGATTTTTCATTTTCAATAATTAATCATCATAAAAATATCTACAACGGTTATTGGTCAAATACAAGTGGAACAAATCTACCATTATCAGATATTAAAGAATTGACTATTACAAAAAATGATCCGTTTATAGTAGAATATATAGGTAATATTGGTGTTGAAAATGAAAATGTATACATACTTTTTCCTAAACTTAATAATTATAAAGTAACATTTAATAAAGAGATTTTACAAGATGCGAATACGTTCATCAGAATACACGGAATAAGTTATCCCATAAAACCAGAAATAGGAGCATCTCTGGAAGAATATTTTAATACTAAAGATTTTAAAATTAAATTATAAAACAGCAGTAAATCAATTACCGCTGTTTTTGAATTTACGGATTCTAAAATAGAAGAAGATTAATCCCTTACGCTGGCGCGAACATCTTACTCGTGCCTATTTCCTTACTTGGATACAAGCAGACGCTTGCGCCAGCTTGGGAATATGATTGATCATCAAGCAGTATATTCAGCAGGGGGTTGTATTTAAAAATACCCAAAACACTTTTAACCATATCCAAACATAACTTGTAAAAATAAGAATCTATGAAAACCATAACTTATTTGTTTTGGAGTTTGTATAAGTATTTCATGAGGACTTGGAGGTGAGACTGGATTAGTTATTTGGTTTCCTATACTATTATTAATTCTTCTAATTATTAAGTCATTTGCGGAAAAATAGTAGATAGCATGAATCAGACCAAGAGTCTGGAATTTTGAAAGAGGACCTAAATACTAATTATATGAGAAACAAAATATTTATAGTAATTACTTTTTTTATAATATTTTCTTGTAATATATCGGATACTTATGAGAAATTACCTTTTGGAGGGTATGAAATTGATTTTGAAGGAGGTAGTCAAAACAGGCTACTGAAAAATAATGAATTAATTATTGATAGTGGACTAGTGGATTGCAAGTATAATGATGCTTATATGTTGGTTTCTGTAGATACTACTTATTCTATGAAACCAGAAAAAAAAGACAAGAAAAATTTGAAATATTTTATACAGGATTTAAAGAAAGATACTATTATCAAAAAAATATCTTATAAGGATCTGCAAAAGATTATAAAAGAAAAATCCTTAAAAGATATAGATATTACAAATTAAATGAAGTCTTATTGATTGGAGTTTTTTAGAAGCTATATATCATATTGAATGGAAAATTAGTTAGGGGTAAATACAGTAATCATCCTATACCTTAAAAATTAAAATTATGAAAATTATAAAAATCATAGTACTATTTTCATTGCTAATATGCTGCTCAAAAGAAAAAGAGCAAAAAAAATCTAAAAATATTACAATAGAAAAATTCAAAAAAGAAATTTTAATAAATGGTAATATTAATGCATATAACAAATTAAGTATATATTATCTGAAATCAACATTTCATAATGAACTTTTACCTTACTCAATTCTAATGGCAGATAAATATAATCACGGAGATGCCTGCCATGATATATTTGTGCAATTAATCGGTTTAAAACAGGCACCAAAATCTCAAAAATATGACATTTCCATTTTTAATAAATTAAATGAAGGGGAAAAGCAGTATGTCCTATTTTATCTGAAAAAAGGAGCTACATTAAAGAACATAAATTGTATAGTAGTTTTAAAAGAACTAGGTTATTCCGACAATTAATACTCCAGATTGCTTGAGAATCTTTTTGCTGGTGTTAAAGCTGGTCAAGTCAGAAACTGGGCTAGTTTTTATGGGAGGAACGCTGTTTGGTTTGGAGGTGCAAGAGTAGGAGTAGGAGTACGAAACGGACTTATCTATAATGGAACTCATAAATAATATTGAAGATGGATATACAGGAGAAAACAATAATGTTTTTTAAAAAATGTGGTGTTTATGATGATAAACTAAAGAACAAAACAATTATTAATGATGTAAATGAAGATTTTATGGATTTAGAATCGTTATTTGAATCTTTCTTTAAAGATTTTGACATTGAGAATAGCTGTGATTTTGATGTTTATAAATATTTTCATAAAGTGTCTTTTTTTAGTAAAATTCTAATAGCATTTGGATTTAAGATTAAAACAGAAATAAACCATCAATAACAATAAGCCATATGATAGAAATAGCGAAGCGAAAAGAATGGTTTGACCCGGAATAAAATTATTTCCTGTTTCCATGGGGTGACAAAGCTTTGGAAGTGCTTTTCATCAGGATTTTTAGAAAACCTACGTAAAAGCTGTATTCCGGATAGATTCCTCTTTCCACTGTCAACTTCTTATTTATCTTTGTAAAAAATAGAAAAGCTATGAAGTATTTGTTTGTTATGGTTTGTTTTGTCTGCTCGATGCTGAGCCAGGCACAGCAAAAACAAGATCCATGGAAAGATAGTCAGCTGATGGACCCTGCATTGTTGGCTTCCAGCATTGTAAAGAATAAGACGAAGGATATCGTAATTATTTCTGTAGGTCCGGAAGCCATTATTAAAGGCTCTGCAGATATAGGTCCCACGCATGAACCTGAGAATCTGGAGAAATTGAGAAACTACCTTAAGGGCATTCCTAAAAACAAAGAAATTGTGATCTACTGTGGATGCTGTCCTTTTGTAAAATGTCCTAATATCCGTCCGGCATTTAATCTGCTGATGGAAATGGGCTTTAAAAATGCAAAGCTTCTGAACCTTCCGAAAAATATTAAAACAGATTGGTTAGATAAAGATTATCCTACAAATGATTAAGATGAAGATGTATTATACCGTATTATTTTGTGTCATTTTCTCTGGATTGATGATGGCTCAAAACCGCAATATTGAAATAGGCAAGAAAGCTCCGGAAATTACCCTGACTAAGGCAGACGGAAGTACATTTATCCTTTCTTCATTAAAAGGTAAAATGGTATTGATTGATTTTTGGGCAACCTGGTGTGCCCCCTGTGTAGAAGAACAGCCGGAACTGAAAACCCTGTATACTACCTACGCAGGTCAGGAGGATAGCAAGAAATTTGAAATTCTTGGCATTTCTTTAGATAAAAATAAAGAAAACTGGCAGAAAGCGATAGACCGGTTTGCTATTAACTGGATTCAGGTCAGTGATTTAAAGTTCTGGAAAAGTCCGGTAGCAAAATTGTATGAAGTAGATGAACTTCCTTTCAATGTCATCATAGACGGAGAGGGTATGATCATCGCTAAAAACCTTCATGGTAAAGATTTGGAAGACTTTTTAAAGAAAAATTTAAATTAGAATTAGTATAAAAACAGCGGTAATTGATTTACTGCTGTTTTTGTATAGATAAGGTGGAAAATACTTTCATCTATTTTTAAAAGCTGTTGATATACAGTTGAGAATACATTTTCTTAGAGCTTCCTACTTTAGTTCTATGAAAAAAAGCATCTTCCTCCGTTTTGCACTCTCCGTGATTTTGTTAATGCATAGCCTGATTTCTATTTTCAGTGGCGATGTCAATAATTTTGGAATCCATTATCTGGATGCCATAGGGTTCAGTCCTGTAGGGCTTTATGTTGCCTGGACTGTTAAACTGATCCATCTATTTTCAGTCCCTTTAATCTGGGTTGACCGGTATATTAAACCGGTGGCAATCTGCAATATCCTGATTTTTGTTTTTGGAATTTATTATGTTCACTGGCAGAACGGCTGGTTTGTTGTGGGGGGTGGCACCAATGGTGTTGAATTTAATTTCCTGTTGATTTTTTCCTTTCTCAATCTAATGTTCCCAGAAATCCGTTTTAAAAAGACATCGTGATTATTGTTTACCCAACCTATACAGCATAAAAAACAAGTCGTTTATAGATGAGTACCATACTTTGGTAGACTTTATATTTTTATATTTGACTGAACAATATTACTTTGTACATTTAAATTATTATAATTTTGAAACCTATCGGAAAATCTAAGCTCCGTATTCATTTGCTCTTTTGGATACTTTATTATATCCTGGAAGTTTATCTTGATTTTTATTGGTCAAAATATCAGTTCCCGGATTTCAAATGGCAAATAAGACTTCAGAATACTTTTATGCTGGAGCTGGGTTATCTTATGATTAAAATCCCGCTTGCCTATTCCTTGTTATATGTATATGAAAAGATGCATATCAAAAGCATTTTTAAATATACTCTTTATATTGCTATTGTGATAATAGCCGTGTTGGGACATCGGTTTTTCACCCATTATGTAATGTACCCTTATATCTATGGGCTTGAAGAAACACAGGACGGCAAAGAGCTTTCAGGATATATTAACGGACTGGTAGCCTTCAATTCTTTTATGGATCTTATTTTTATGGTTGGGCTGGTTTTTGGAGTGGAAATCACCAGACAGAAAAACGTGTTGAAAGACCAGATTTCCCAATTGAAATCCGAAAAACTGGATCAGGAGCTTACGATGCTGAAGGCGCAGATCAATCCGCACTTTCTTTTTAACACCCTCAATAATATTTATGGGATGGCTCTTAAAAAAGCGGATGAAACACCGGATGTTATCCTGCAGCTTTCTAAAATAATGAGATATAATATTTATGAGGCTGCGGAGAAAAATATCTCTATAAAAAAAGATATTGAAAACATCACAGATTTTATCCAGATCCAAAAAATAAGACATCGCCATCTTAGCATTCATTTTAATGAAAATATAGATAATCCGTCACAGGAAATATCTCCGCTTATACTGATCCAGTTTGTTGAAAATGCTTTTAAGCATGGGGTGTCCGAAAGCTTGGGAAAGGCTTTTATTCATATTGATATTCAATTGAAAAATAGAGTTCTTGTTTATTGTATCGAAAATTCAAAAGAAGACAGATCCCATGAACATTCTACCAAACTGGGACTGAAAAATATCCGCAGACAGCTGGAGTTGCTTTATCCTGAGCATATACTTTCTGTTGAAGATAAAACTGACCGATATATTGTACAATTAACCATCGATTTCAATGATACATTCCACCACTAAAAAATACAGCTGCATTATTGTAGAAGACGAGCCCATAGCGGCAGAAATTCTGGAAAATTTTGTTTCCCGGGATGAAGAACTGAATCTTGTGGGGAAATGTGCTGATGCCGTTTATGCCAGTAACCTTTTGAGTATTCATAATGTGGATCTGATGTTTTTGGACCTTCATCTTCCTGTAGTAAAAGGTTTTGACTTTCTAAGAAAATTAAAGAATCCTCCTTTTGTCATTGTAACCACTGCTTATCATCAATACGCTGTGGAAGGCTATGAACTGGATATAGCAGATTATCTGATGAAGCCTATCCCTTATGACCGTTTCGTTACAGCCGTTGAAAAATTCAAGCATTTGATGCAGGCCGAAGATGCTTTGCTGGAAGTGGCTGAGCGTGATTATATTTTTATCAGCAGTGGAAAAAAACAGATTAAAATTATACTGCAGGATATCTTTTACATCGAAAGTTTAAGAGAATACATCAATATTCATACAAAGACAGAAACCTTCACTTTTAAAATGCCGATCAGTAAGATTGAAGAAAGCCTGAACCCAAAAATGTTTCTCCGCATCCATAAATCTTATATTATTTCCCTTTCAAAAGTGGAAATAAAATCTGCTAACATCATTCAGGTTAACGGAAAAAAGCTTCCGGTTGGAAGGACTTATAAACCACTCGCAGGATTTTAAAGGCCCTATTTATTTTTAGTAGACGTTAATGAGCTGTTGATATATAGATTTGATTATAATTTTCACTAATTATTGAATTTTGAATAACAATCATGTTATAAAAATTAATAATTATGAAATACAGGTTAAAGCTTTTCAGTGTAGGTGTTGCTTTTTTTATCGGAAGTGAAACCTATTTCAGCCAGGGTAAGCAAGATACCCTCAAAGCACAGAACATAGAAGGGATTGTAGTTACGGCCTTAGGAATAAAAAGAGAGAAAAAATCTCTGGGCTATTCCACACAGGAGCTAAAAGGAGAGGAGATCAACAAAAATCCAACGACCAATTTTCTGAATAATCTTTCCGGAAAAGTAGCCGGTCTAGAGATCAGACAGTCTACCAATTTCGGGGGATCCATAGATGCTGTTTCCAGGGGATACAAATCTATTCTGGGAGATAACCAGGCTCTTTTTGTAGTAGATGGCGTTCCGATTATCAATAGAAATATCAATTCTACAGGGCAGCAAAATGGGGGCGGAGGCTATGATTATGGAAGCCCTGTATCAGATATCAATCCCAATGATATTGAGACATTAAATGTACTAAAAGGAGCTGCCGCAACCGCTTTATACGGATCAAGAGCTCAAAATGGCGCTATTATTATCACTACAAAAAAAGGAAAGAAAAATACGCAGGGAATTGGATTGGAATATAGCGGAAGTATTTCTGTTTCCACTGTTGATAAATCTACCTTTCCTGAATATCAGACGCAATATGGACAGGGCTATTTCGGGAATATTTTTGCGAACTATCAAAATAGCCCCATGGCCATCTTTTGGCATGATGCTTCTTATGGAGCGCCTTATGATCCTAATCTGATGGTTTGGCAATATGATGCTTTTATTCCCGAATCACAGAATTTCGGAAAAAAAACGCCTTGGGTCATGGCTAAAAACGGGCCTATTACTTTTTTTGATAAAGCAATTAATCAAACCAATAATATTGCTTTGAGTGGTGGAAATGACAGGGCAACATTCAGGTTAAGTTATTCCAATACCAATGCAACGGATATCATGCCGAACTCTTCTTTAATGAAGAATAACTTTGGTGGGAATGCCTCCTATAAGATTACAGATAACCTTACCGCTACTATTTTTGCCAATTATATTACACAAAATACAAAAGGAAGAAATTCTACAGGATATACCGATAATATTATGGGTAATTTCCGACAGTGGTGGCCCACAAATGTAGACATTCAGTACCAGAAATATCTTTTTGATGCTTTTGATAAAAACTATACCTGGAATATTAAATCTCCCGTTAATCTGTCGCCGGCTTATTGGGATAATCCCTATTTCACAAGATATAAAAATTACCAGAATGATAAAAGAGAACGGTTTGCAGGAAATTTCAGCCTGAGCTACGACCTGTCAAAAAATATCAATATACTGGGAAGAGTAGGGATCGACGGATATAGTATGATTACTGAGGAAAGGAGGGCCGTGGGTTCTATTCCTGCATTTTTCAGCTTTAATACGATTGAGCAGCCTTCAGGATATGCCGTGACGAATCTCCGTTTTACAGAAACCAATTATGATCTGATAGCCACTTACAAAAAGAATATTACTGAAGATCTGAGTATTCAGGGATTACTGGGGGGAAATATCAATGTTCAGACCAATTACTCTAATGCACAGACTACATCGGGAGGATTGTACATTCCGGATCTCTATACCATTTCCAATTCAGTGGCTACTCCTGCAAAACCTATTATTACAGATAATTCTAAATATATTTATGGGGCTTTTATCCAGGCATCTTTAGGATATAAAAACACCTATTATCTGGAAGGAACATTCAGAAGAGATCAGTCTACGGCTTTACCTAAAGGAAAAGGAGCTTACTATTATCCTTCTGTTTCGGCAAGTATGGTGTTTTCTAATCTCCTGAAACAAGACTGGCTAAGCTTTGGAAAGCTGAGAGGGGCCTATGCGGAAGTGGGTTCGGATACTAATGCAGATCAATTGAGGAACAGATATCTTGCTCAGGCTTCTTTTGGAAATAATCCCGTTTATTCTTATAATACCACGTTAAGAAATGCAGATCTTCTTCCCCAAAAACTTAAAAATATTGAGATAGGAACCAATATGCAGTTCTTTAAAAACAGAATAGGATTTGATTTGGCATGGTTCAGAAATAAGGCATTTGATCAAATACTGCCACTTCCTATTTCCCTGGCAACAGGAAGTGGTGCTAAAATTCAGAACACAGGAGAACTGACGACAAAAGGGTTTGAAGTTTCCTTAAATATTACCCCATTAAAGTTCAATAATTTTACCTGGGATATGATGTTGAACTGGTCTAACCCTAAGACCAAAGTTACCGCGTTAAGAGAAGGTATTGAAAATATCACCATCGGTACGCTGCAGGGAGGCATTAGCATTAATGCACCTCTGAACGGAGAATATGGAAGCATCTGGGGCTCAGATTTCGTTTATGATCCCAATGGTAATAAAATTATAGGAACCAACGGAGCTTATCTTCATACAGATGACAGCAATCACAATTTAGGAAGCTTTCAGTCGGATTTTATCGCAGGACTGAATAATTCTTTTACATATAAAAATTTCAACCTTAGCTTCCAGATCGATTGGAAAAAAGGAGGTAAAATATTTTCTCTGGATCAGTATTATGGATATGGCACAGGTCTTTATCCTGATTCTGTAGGCCTGAATGACCTGGGAAATCCTGTCAGAAACACTTTGGCAAATGGGGGTGGACTTATTCTGCCGGGGGTAATGCAGGATCCTAATAATCCGGGACATTATATTCCCAATACAATACGTCTTGACCGTTCCATCTCCAGCCAGAATTTAGAAACAGATCCTCCTGTGGCCGCATTTGTGTATGATGCCAGTTTTATAAAGCTTCGCCAGGTATCCGTTTCTTACACCTTCAATAATACATTCTTAAAAAATGCAGGAATTCAAGGTCTTACGCTCGGACTCACGGGAAGTAACCTTTGGATCATCCATAAAAACCTTCCTTATGCCGATCCAGAATCGGGGCTTTCCTCAGGAAGTATACAGGGGTATCAGTCGGGGGTAATGCCTTCCACAAGGAACTTCTCATTTAATCTGAAAGTAAATTTTTAAAATCTATTACAATGAAAAACACTATTATACTTATATCCTTTCTGACCGTATTGTTGACAGGCTGTACATCAGATGATGTTAATAATGATCCTAATGTAGCTTACAATATGTCACCGGAACCTCTGATTACCTATGCAGAAAAGGAGCTCAGCGATTATATGAATACGCCCAGTGTCAATGAAAATAACTTCAGGCTTACCATGCAGTATTGGCAGGAAGCTACCTATGTAAGCGAAAGCAACTACAATTTTACGGCAAGAAACGTTTCTAATAACATTTGGGGAGATAATTATGTGAATGTTCTCAATAATCTAAACAAAGCAAAAGAGCTTGTACAACAGTATCAGCCGGCTGCTTCAGAGGTAAACTCCTGGCCTGCGAAAAAGCAGAACCAATTGGCTATTATTGATATCCTTTCGGTCTATACCTTTCAGACTTTGACTGATATATTTGGAGATATCCCTTACAGCCAGGCTCTTAACAATGAAAAATTTCCGCTTCCTGCCTATGATGATGATGCACAGATCTATGAAAAGCTTATCATCCGTTTAAAAACAGATATCAATAACCTGCAGGAAGGAGAAGGAACGTTTGGAGCTGGCGATATTCTTTATGGCGGAGATATAGGAAAGTGGAAAAAGTTTGGAAATTCCCTTCTTTTAAAACTGGGAATTGCTGTTTCTGACATTAACCCGACGCTTGCCCAATCCAGCATTAATGTTGCAATCTCCGGTGGAGTTATCATGGATGAATCACAAAATGCTATTTTCAGATATCAGGCTGAAACACCAAACTTCAATCCTTTATTTGAAAACCTGGCGAACAGTGGAAGAGACGATTTCTTTGGCGGAAAACCTTTTGTCGATTTTCTAATCACAACTTCTGATTCGAGAATAACAAAATATTTTCAGGATGTAGATGGCGTTTACATCGGGCAGGAAATTGGTTTGCCGGGAGTTTTTTCAGATTTTTCAGCTCCGGGGATCTTTGCATATATTCCTGTAACACCCGGCACTCTGATCACCTATACTGAAGTAGCTTTTTACAGGGCTGAAGCAGCAGCCCGATTTGGAATCGGCGGCAGCCCGGAGGCCCTTTACAACACCGCTGTTCAGGCTTCATTCCAGGAATGGGGGCTTCCTTCCCAGGATGCCCAGAATTATCTCTCAGACCATCCTTACAATGCTTCCAACTGGAAAAAATCTATTGGAGAGCAGGCATGGGTTGCTACGTACAATCATCCGGTAGTTTCCTGGAATTTCTACCGCAGATTAGATTATCCTGCTTTACAGGCTCCCCCAACAGCTATTGCCAATGCCGAAGGAAAAGTTCCGGTAAGATTACAGTACCCAACTTTAGAAGCAACTACCAATGGTACTAATTATGCCAAAGCTGCTGCTGCAATAGGCGGAGATAAACTGACTACAAAAGTTTTCTGGGATATCCATTAAATAGAGTTTCTTATTTTTTTCATATCATTTATTTTGTAAATCTTTTGAAGCCTGTATTTCTTTATACAGGCTTTTTACTATCCTTTGGTAGATCACAAGTCTTTATTGATAGCTTAATTTTCTTTATCACCGGCTATTTATTCAAATTTGATTCAGAAAAAAATGAATGATCATATAAATATATAATGTGGTTGATTATTATTCGAATGTTGAATAATGTTTTGGCTTAATGATTAGTAATAATCTTAAGCCAATTTTATTTTCAGACCTATTTTTTATTAAAATACTTTGAGACCAACGATTCCGACCACAATGAGTAAGGCAGACAATAATCTGAAAATATGGGCAGAATCCTGAAAAAACAGAACACCTACTAATAAAGTTCCTACCGCACCAATTCCTGTCCATACTGCATATGCTGTCCCCATAGGAATACTTTTCTGTGCATACCAGAGAAATCCGCCACTGACAGCCATACAGGCAATTGAAAATAGGATCCAACTCCATTTATTACTACCCGGCTGTTGAGATAATTTAAGTCCCAGTGGCCATCCGATTTCAAAAATTCCGGCAATAACTAATGCCATCCAATTCATACTTTTTATTTTAAGGTTATTTAGGATTGAAATTCATCTATCCTAGTGAACATGATTAAGCTTACAATTGATTTCTTATCATCTATCATCAGGTACTTCATCTATGTTACGTCGGTAAAATTAGTACAACCTGTTTGCTTTCAGTTAAATGAATGATGTGACACGGCAAAAATAACAGGTAAAATGTAATATACTCACAATGAAACGTTATGTATTTTAAAATAAACTGTAAGTTAAATAGGGTATCTTTAAGCAGTAAAAACAGATAGAACAGATGTATTCTATCCTAATATGCTCCATTTCAACTATGCTAACAGATATAATTGCTACCAACCTCGATGTCATTTTTTGTGGGATCAATCCAGGGTTGAAATCAGCGGATGACGGCCATCATTTTTCAGGAAGAAGCAACCGGTTTTGGAAAGTGCTCCACCAGTCCGGTTTTACACCTTATGAGGTTCAGGCGGTCAATGATACTTCTATTCTGGATTTCGGATATGGCCTTACTACTGCTGTTGCAAGGGCTACTTCCCGTGCTGATGAACTTTCAAAAGAAGAATTTGACGAATCTCTTGAAGCTTTTAAAGTGAAAATGACAAAATTCCAGCCCAGATATGTTGCATTTCTGGGTAAGGCAGCTTACAAAGCTTTTTCTAAAAAGAAAGAAATTCTTTGGGGACATCAGTCTGAAGATTTTTGTGGCGCAAAGGTTTGGGTTCTGCCAAATACCAGTGGTTTGAACCGTGGATTTTCTCTTGACGATCTTGTTGCATCTTACCGTGAATTTTATGTAGCTATTCAGGAGTAGTCAGGAATACATAGACCTATATTTTGTTGGGCTTGCTTACATATTTATTATTTTTCACAAAAAAACGCCAGGGTAAAAGTGCATCTTCCTGTGCATAAGCAACTCCTATGCGAGGGCCGGCTATTATTTCATCAGGCTTGTACAGAATACCATGATCTTCAATCCAGATCTCATCTCCGGTCAGATCTTTTTTATTAAAAGACTGATTAATTCCTAATGCTTTTGCTGCAGATCCGGGGCCAGAGGAAATAGCAGCTTTGGAGAACGGCATATTTCGTCTGTACTCCATAATTTCTTTCCCTATCAATGGTTCCACAGCTCTGATCAGTACGGCATGAGGATCATCTTCTACAGAAGTTACCACATTGAAAAGATGATGAATTCCGTAGCACAAATACACATAAGAAATACCACCATGGCTGTACAGCGGCTCAGTGCGGTTAGTACGCCTGCCTCCATAAGCATGGGAAGCTTTATCCTGTACCCCAAAGTAAGCTTCTGTTTCTACAATAATTCCGGCCGTAATATCATCACCAATTGCAGTAAAAAGAACTTTTCCTAAAAGGTTCTGAGCCAGGAAAAGGACATCTTGATTGGAATAATAGGAGAGTGGTAATTTCAAATCGATGATTTTATGAGTTGACAGATCAAAATTAATGATATAAAAACAAATTTCATAGACTTAAGCAGATTGTTACTACATTTGGAAATTAGTTATCTTCATTTTTCACACCAAAAATAAAATATGATGAAGCCCTTTAATCTGATCCTGTTTCTATTTACTTTTTGTTTGGCGGCACTGTCATTCAATATTCCTTATCAGCAATCGTATAAAAAAATGATTGTTGGAAAATGGCAGCCCGTACTTTCAACAAGTGAAGGAATTGAAGCCAATGGAAACAAAACAGTAAAAAATTACAGACTAAGCAGCAAAGATCTCATGGAGTTTAATGCTGACGGTTCTATTACTGATAGCGGGCAGCTTTATTTTTCATATGAATTAGATCCTGATGAAAAAATCTTATCCTTATTCGAAGGAGGCAATCATGAACGAAAATTTGAAATCCAGCAGCTGGATAAAACAACAATGAAGATTGTCATGAAAGATACTGACAAGTACAAAGGAGAACCCTTTCATATTATCTGGACCATTGTATTTAAAAGAAAATAAATTTATTGATTGGTCCGGAATGTTTACGGTAAATTAGAAAAGTTTTCCAGTTTACCTTCCAAAAGCAGCACTTCTCCATTATCATACTGATCTCTTCTATCCAGTAAGTATCCTAAATAGATTATAATTGAATCTATCTGCCTTCTGGAAATAAAAACATTTTCTTTTTGAATTTCGTCTTCTATTTCTTCAACATAGTCAATTTCATCTTCATCAGCTCTATCTTGTATTTCTTTTTCGTATTTGATTGCTGACAGTATTAATTTTTTTTCTTCAGTAGTAAATTCTAACATGGTTTTTATTTTTTAATGAATATCATTTTGTATCACTATAAAAAATAGGTTTCAATGATTTTTAATCCTCGGAGAAGTTCTTTTTTTATTTAGGCAGAGTAATACGTCTCATATTTAAGCTGTTAAAGATAAATATTTTCTTTTCCTTAGCCATTCGCATCAAGACTTCATTTCTGTCTTCAATGGACATATTGAGAATATGATCAAAAGCTCCAAAGGTAACGCCGTTATTACCTCCGTCTTTTTCATGCTGTACTCTAACGATCTCCAGTATCTGCTTCTCTATCTCTTCCTGATTTTCCATGGAGTAAAGATACAAAGTTTGTAACTGTTCCTGAAAGTGAAAATCCAAAATTATTTATAATTCTCTTTAATCATCATATAGAGTTGGATGCATTAAAAGCTGGTAGCAATGATGTTTTTAACCGTATTTTAAGTGAGCTCTAATTGTATTCTAATGCATTAAAGCTATTCTGTTGCATTATTAGTTTTAATTTTGCAGAATGAAAAAGAAATATTTTGCGGCTGTATGTAAAGCTTTTTACTTATTATTTTTAATGGTTGGCAGTAATTTGTTTAAATCACAAATGAAGGGAAGCTCCGAGATAAAAATAGCATATGGACTTGGTACGACCACTGATTTTATTAATGCTTTCAGCTCTATTTTTACATTGGGTTATGGTCCTTACGAGAAAAGGAATTCCGGCGCCTTTATTCTTGGATATAACTATACAATACAAGATAAATGGGTGATTGGGACAGATTTTTTATATCAGCAAATAACGAGAGAATATCCTGATCATGTATTACAAAAATCACACAATTATACTGTTGCGGTAAAAAGCGACTATAACTATATCTCAAAGCCAAAATTTCGCATGTATTCCGGAGTGGGGCTAGGACTCACGATGGAAAAGAGCAGGAACCCTTCGGAAAGTATTTCACATTTTAATTTTCACCTTACGGGATTAGGAATTAGATTAGGAGGCAGGCTTGGCGTAAATGCTGAAGTAGGTTTTGGATATAAAGGAATAGGCAATGTAGGATTTGCTTACAGTTTATAATTAACAAGATCATATTCATTATCCCTATTTAAAAGAAAAATACCAGATGAATTGATATCTGGCATTTTTTTATATTATTTTCCTCCCGGTGGGCAATGTTCTTTTAGATATTTGGTAAACATGGTGGCCAGATGGAGTGATGTTCCTTCTCCTTCACTGATCGAATGCGTTCGGTTAGGGTAAGACATCAGCTGAAACTGTTTATTGTATTTCACCAGTTCATTAATGTATACTTCCGTATTTTGGTAATGCACATTATCATCTCCTGTTCCATGAACCAATAAAAGGTTTCCTTTCAGATTTTTAGCATAGGCGAGTGGAGAACCGTTTACAAAATCTTCTCTGTTTTCCTGGGGAAGTCCCATATACCTTTCCTGATAGATATTGTCATAAAATAACTGATTGGCTACAGGAGCAATAGCAATTCCTGTCTGATAAATTTCAGGATATTGTCCCAAAAGGTTTAATGTGGAAGAACCTCCACCGCTCCAGCCCCATACGGCAACTCTGGAAGTATCTACATAGGGCCATTTTGCAAATAAAGCTTTTGCTCCCATTGCCTGATCACGGATATTAAGCTGACCTATTTTACGGTAAACAGATTTTCTCCATTCACGTCCTTTAGGTGCAGGTGTTCCACGGTTTTCAAGAGAAACATATAAATAACCGTCCTCAGCCATGTCACCAACGTATAAAAAATTCCTGCCTGTATAGAAGTTATCTGTTACCGTTTGCGATCCGGGCTCCCCATATACGGTAAAAACAATTGGATATTTTTTGTTAGGATCAAAATTTTTAGGTTTTACCACCCAGCCGTCCAGGGTTACCCCGTCCTGCGTCGTAATCTGGAAGAATTCTGCTTTAGATTTTGCAGGATCTGCCTTTGCTGATCTTTTTGCAGCCACAAGCTCTTTATGATCAGGAAGTGATACCACAGCTCCCACAGAATTTGCATTGACACTGCTGTTACTAAACATCGCAATCTTTCCGTTGGGTGATACCATGTAATTATTAGAACCCGAATAGGATTCAGGAGTTACCCTTTGTGCATGCCCTCCTTTCATGCTTACTTTATACAGGTACTTCTGAGTGGCATTCTTAGGAGAAGCTAAAAAGTAGATCTGTTTTTGGGGAACGTCAAAAAATTCCGGTTTTATAACATCAAAATTATCTTTTGTAATCAGTGTTTCTTTCCCGTTCAGGTCTATTTTATAAATATGCCTCCATCCGTCTTTTTCAGAAAGCCACAAAAACTCTTTCCCATTGTCTATCCAATCCCAGCCGCTTGGATCATTATCATTCCAACGGGATTTTATGTCAATCCACGCGGCATCTGCTTCCGTATAAATTGTTTTCCCATTTCCGGAGCCGGCATCGGCTACAATAATTTTACTTTGATTCTGTTTTCTGTTCAGCTGCTGCAGAATAACAGACTTAGAATCCAGTACCCATTCCATTCTCGGAATATAGTGTTGTACTTCATCCCCTGCAATATTGGCCTTCTTTGATGACTGGGAGACCACATCATAAAACCAGATGCTGCAGCCTGAAGGGTTTTCTCCAACTTTCGGATATTCCACAGGAACCGTAAACGAATACAGGCTGTCTGTATTATTGATCATCAGGAAATTCTTGGTTCCCCTTGCATCCAGCTTCCAGTAAGCAATTTTACTTCCGTCCGGAGACCATCTGAAACCATCCTGAGTTCCGAATTCCTCTTCATATGCCCAGTCGAAAGTACCGTTAATGATTCCATCTGTGCCATCCTGGGTAATTTTACTGATCTGGTTGTTTGAAAGATCTTCAATATAGATATTATGCTTAGACACATAAGCTACTTTTTTACCGTCTGGGGAGAACTTGGCAAACATTAATGATGCTGTCGGCAACCCTTTTCCAAGCTGAGTAAGCTTTTTGGTGTTTTTATCAAAAATCCAATAATCTCCACGTGTATTGTCTCTCCATACTTTCTGAGTATTGGCAAAGACTAATAAGCTTTTCTCGTCCGGAGATACCTGAAAGCTTTGTACCTCTAAAGGGGCAGAGCTTCCGGAAGGAATTAATTCATTGCTGTTTAAAAAAGTCTGATCTTTTCCGGGATTCAGGACATTAACAACTTCAATTCCTTTTTTTGTAAATGAATAATAAGCATTGCCATCAGGAGTCCACTGTGTTTTTTGCGCAGCTAATGGCGACAGGCACAGGAAATATAAAGCAATGACGGTTAGTTTTTTTATGTTCTTCATATGATATTTCAATTAATCTAAATGTTCAGCACGGTAGTTTTCAATGTCTGCAACCGTTTTAATCAGTCCGTTCCCCAGAAGCCTGTAGCTGCCATCTGTAATCAGGAAGTCATCTTCTACACGTATCCCTCCAAAATTCCGGTACTCATTTACTTTATCATAGTTAATAAAGTCAGCATTTTTATTTTCAGACTGCCAGATATCAATCAGCTCCGGAATCATATAAATACCGGGTTCAACTGTTACTACAAATCCTGATTCCAGTTCCTTTCCTAAACGTAAAGATTTAAGTCCAAATGTTTTGGTATCCTTCGGATCTTGTTCGGTATAACCAATATATTGCTCTCCAAGATCCTCCATATCATGAACGTCAAGTCCCATCATATGTCCTAATCCACATTGGAAAAATAGAGTATGAGCATGGTTTTTTACTGCTTCTTCAGGATTTCCTTTCATCAGCCCCAGGTCAATAAGACCTTCTACAAGGTGCTGGGATGCTTTCAGGTGAATATCTTTAAATCGAACTCCGGGTTTCAGAAGACGTTGGGCATTATCAAAAGCATTCAATACCACCTCATACATTTCCTTTTGCTTTGTGGTAAAAGTGCTGCTTACCGGGAATGTCCGGGTTAAATCACCTGCATATCCCATCGCCGTTTCAGCTCCTGAATCATTAAGAAAGAGATCTCCTTCTTTCAGTGTATTGAGACGGTAATGATTATGAAGTATACCTCCGTTTATCGTTACAATAGGGGGATAAGACATCTGGCATTCTTTATTGGCTGCAAGATATTGAATAGCATTCGCCACTTCATATTCTTTACGGCCAGGTCTGGCCATACGCATGGCCAACAGATGCATTTCATTAGATACATTGACCGCTTCTTCTATCTGTACTATTTCCTGGGCTTCTTTTATAGAACGCTGTTTTACAATAGCCTTAATCATCTCCACAGAAGGATGTAATTCTGCTATTTTTATACCTAGAAGATCCGCCACCAAAATTTTATTGGAAGACTGATAGGGAGGAAGGTAATGTACTTTTCTGCCGGAAGCCCGTGCTTTTAGAAGATACTGAGGAAGCTCAGCATAAGGCAAGGTTTCCTCTACACCTGCTTTCAGGCTTTTCTCTTTCAGTGTTTCCTGCCTTCCCATCCATACAATATCATCAATACTTAATTCATCTCCGAAAACAATCGTCTTATTTTCATCAATATCAATAATGGCAGCAATCCGGGGTTCCTGAATCCCGAAATAATATAAATAAGTACTGTCCTGACGGAAATAATAAGGATTGTGTTCAAAATTCACAGGATTTTCTATATTTCCTAAAAACAGTAAAATCCCATTAGCTACATTACTTTGTAATATGGCTCTTCTGTCTTGGTAAGTTTGTGCTGAAAACATATAGTATGAATACTTTTTTATTTAAAGGTTTAAAGTTACGATTTTGTACTATTTGTAGCGCTTTGTTCACTAAAATAAATAATAGGTAAAGTTTGGATTTTAATATGATATTCAATGTTCATATTTTGCTTAAATTCGGCAATATTTTAACATATTACATAATCTGTCCCATAAAGTATTGATTTTATGAAAAGTCTCCAGTTTTCAGTGCCTGCCGACACCAACAAAAGCATCCGTATACAGGAAGATAGTATGCCTAATTTCTATCCTTACTTTCACCGCCATACGGAAACCCAGATCATGTGGATCCTCAAGGGGCATGGAACACTGGCTATAGAACAGAATCTCTTTACTTTTGAAGCAGGGGATATTTTTTATCTTGGAGCCAATCAATCACATGTCTTCAAAGGTGATTTTGATAAAAATGAAAAACAAAAGGTTCATTCAATCTCCATTTTTTTTGATCCCCGCAAAAAGATCTCTGCATTTTTCCACTTACCGGAATTTGAAGAGCTTAAAAATTTTATTGATACCTCAGAGGTAGGTTTCAAAGTGGCTTCAAAATTAAAAACAAGTGTAGGAGAAAGCATTGCAGCGTTACAAAAAACAAAAGGAGTAGATCAGATCATAGATTTCATAAGGATCTTAAACCATCTTATGCAAAACAGACATGTGCATATTCCTTTATCTTCAGAAAAGAATCTCCCTAATCATATTTCGGATAATGACCAGAGAATTATAGATGCTCAGAATTATATTAAGAAAAATTTCACCCAGCAGAAACTCACCCTTGATCTCATTGCAAAAGAAGCTTGTATGACTCCACAGGCATTTTGCAGATCTTTTAAAAAACGTACCAGAATTACCTATATTCAATATCTTAATGAATTACGAGTGCAGAGAGCCTGTAGATTATTAACCTCCAGCAACATGTACAACATTTCTTCCGTTGCTTTTAACAGCGGATTCACCAGTATTACCAACTTCAACCGGGTATTTAAATCCATCATGAAGTACTCTCCAAAAGAATATCTGAAGCATTATAAAGAGGCTACTACAGACCACGAATAATCACATGTTAAAATACGGTTAGAATACATTAAAATATTAACATTTACCGTTTTAAAATTCACCTAGTTTTGAATAAATATTATTTGATATGAGTACAAAACTAAACTGGGAAGGGATTTATCCTGCTGTATTAACTCCTTTTACAAAAGAAGGAAAGATTGATTTTGAAATGTTTGCAGTCAATACAGAAGCCCAGATTAAAGCCGGAGTGCATGGCATTATCCTGGCAGGGACATTAGGAGAGGCCAGTACTTTGGAAGCTGAAGAAAAATTTGAATTGCTGAAGTATGCTAAAAAAATGACAGAGGGAAGAATTCCCGTCATCCTAAACCTTGCTGAAAATACAACCAAAAATGCTATACATTTCGCTAAAAAAGCAAAAGAATCAGGGGCTGATGGACTTATGCTTCTTCCACCCATGCGTTATAAAGCGGATAGTCATGAAGTAGTAGAATATTTTAAAGCAGTAGCTACCGCTACAGATCTTCCTATCCTTATTTATAACAACCCGGTAGACTACGGAATTTATGTTACCCTTGAGATGTTTGATGAGCTTATTCAATACCCAACCATTCAGGCTGTCAAAGAATCTACAAGAGATCTTGCCAATGTAACGAGAATGATTAACCGTTTTGGAAAGAGAATCAAAATTCTTGGAGGAGTAGACACCATCTGTCTGGAAACCCTGATGCTTGGAGCAGATGGCCTTGTTGCAGGCCTTGTGGATGCTTTTCCTAACGAAACAATGGCCATGTACAACTATGCTAAAGCAGGTGAATATGACAAAGCATTAGCCATCTACAGATGGTTTATGCCTTTGCTGGAACTGGATATTCATCCTAAACTCATTCAGTATATTAAACTGGCTGCCACAGCAGAAGGAATAAGCAATCCTTATGTAAGGGCACCCCGTCTTGAACTGCAAGGTGAGGAGGCAGCAAGAATTAAAAAAATCATTGAAGAGGGCAGAAGCAACCGTCCGGCACTAGATTAACACCATACATAAAGCTATGATTCCAGAAACATCAAAAGAAAATATAGAGAAAAGGATTCAGATGGCTGCTGAGGCCTATCAGTTCCTGAAGAATACTACCATAAAAGAACGGGCGGTATTTATGAATGCTGTTGCCGATCAGATTGAAGCTTTAGGAGAAGAACTCTTGACAACAGCTCACGCTGAAACTTCATTGCCTTTAGAAAGACTCACAGGTGAAAAAGCCAGAACAACAGGACAGTGGAGAACTTATGCAAAAGCAGTAGCCAGTGGAATATATACAGAACCACGAATTGATCTCGCACAAGCTGACAGACAAAAAGGAGACTTAAGAAAATATAATGTAGGCATCGGTCCTGTGGTTGTTTTTGGAGCCAGTAATTTCCCATTTGCATTTTCTACAGCTGGAGGCGATACGGCAAGTGCTATCGGAGCAGGTTGCCCTGTAATTGTAAAAGCCCATCCTGCACACCCTCAAACTTCTCAAATAATGGCTGATGCCATAACAGCTGTTGTAGAAAAATTTGGATGGACGGAAGGAATCTTTAGCCATATAATGGGACCATCCCATGAGATCGGGGCTTATTTAATCCAACATACAGATATTCATGCCGTAGCATTTACAGGTTCATTCAGTGGGGGAAAAGCCTTATTTGATATCGCCAACCGTCGCGAAAATCCTATTCCGGTATTTGCAGAAATGGGAAGTATCAATCCGGTATTTGCCTTTGAGCATATATTGGAAAATAAAGCAGAAGATCTGGCAAAAGAATATGCATCCTCTTTAACACTGGGGGTAGGGCAGTTCTGTACCAACCCGGGAGTATTTGTTGCTCTGAAAGGAGAAAGCCTGACCAGATTTATTGCCACATTAAAAAATGAAATTCCGGGCATTGTTCCTGTCAATATGCTTCACAAAGGGATTTTTGAAGACTTCGAAAAATTGAAAAGTACGGCTGTTGCACAATCAGGGGTAAACGTACTTGCAGAAGTAAATACAGAAATTAATGAATGGCAGGGCCGGGCTATGGTTACAGAAACTACAGGTCAGCATTTTATTCAAAATAATATTTTAAGTGAAGAGGTTTTCGGACCATTTGGTATTATAGTAGCTTGTGAAACTCCTGAAGAAATATTGCAGATTGCCCAGGCGTTGAAAGGACAGTTAACCATAACCGTAGCGGCTACAGATGAAGATGTGCGTCTAAATATCAAGCTAATTGATATTCTGAAGGATAAATGTGGCCGGCTTTTATTCAACGGAATGCCTACAGGAGTAGAAGTGGTTTATGCTATGCAGCACGGAGGTCCTTTTCCCTCTACTACAGATGCCCGTTTTACATCCGTAGGACCGGATGCCGTCAAACGGTTTGTTCGCCCCATTTCTTTTCAAAACTGGCCGGATGAATTCTTACCGGAAGAACTGAAGGATGAAAATCCATTGCAAATCAGCAGAATGGTAGATGGAGAAGTGAACTCAGGATCATTAAAATTGCAAACAACATGAACAGAACATTTTTTTGTATAGATTCCCACACTTGTGGCTGCCCTGTGCGCCTTGTTGCAGGTGGCGGACCTATTTTAAAAGGAAACTCCATGATGGAGCGCCGGCTTCACTTTATGAAGGAATATGACTGGATCCGCAAAGGGCTCATGTTTGAACCCCGAGGACATGATATGATGAGTGGCAGTATTCTGTATCCTCCTATTGACGACAATAATGATATAGGGGTTTTATATATTGAAACCAGCGGATGCCTTCCTATGTGTGGACATGGTACTATCGGAACAGTAACCATAGCCATAGAAGAAGGGTTGGTAATTCCGAAAGTTCCCGGAAAATTACGCCTTGAAACCCCTGCAGGACTTATTCTCATTGATTACGTACAGGAAGGGAAAAAAGTAAAGTCTGTAAAACTGACCAATGTAAAGTCTTTTCTGTATGCTGAAAATCTGGAAGTTGAATGTCCGGATCTTGGATTGATACAGGCAGATGTAGCTTATGGCGGGAACTTTTATGCCATTATTGATCCTCAGGAAAATTTCAGGGATATATCAGATTTTACAGCCAGCCAGCTTATTCATTATGGGAAAATGATCCGAAAATTACTTAATGAGAAATATCAATTTATTCATCCTGAAAACGAACATATTACCGGATTAAGCCATATTCAATGGACAGGTCAGCCTACCGATCCCAAAGCCAGCGGACGTAATGCTGTTTTAGTGGGTGAAAATGCTTTAGACCGCTCACCTTGCGGTACCGGAACTTCTGCAAGAATGGCACAATGGTATGCCCAAGGAAAATTGAAAGAAGGAGAAGAATTTATCCATGAAAGCTATATCGGTTCCCAGTTTATCGGAAGAATTGAAGGAACAGCTACTGTTGACGGAAAACTGGCTATTATTCCATCCGTTGAGGGCTGGGCAAGAATTACCGGCTATAATCAAATTATTATTGACGATGAAGATCCTTACTGGCAGGGATTTCAGGTTATGTAAACAAACGTATGACACAGAATAAAGGAAAAGCACTTATTATCGGTGCAGGTATCGCAGGATTGAGTTCAGCTTATTATCTCTTACAGAAAGGCTGGCAGGTAGAGATCCTGGAACAGAATGATCTTTCCAATAATTGCTCTTATGGCAATGCAGGGATGATTGTACCCAGTCATTTTACTCCATTGGCGGCTCCGGGAGTAGTTGCCCAGGGAATACGCTGGATGTTTGACAGTAAAAGTCCGTTTTATGTCAAACCTTCACTCAACTCCAAACTGATATCATGGGGGCTGAAATTTTTAAAATATTCTAACCAGCATCATGTAGACCGTTCAGCATCAGCAATCCGGGATCTTAATCTGGCCAGCAGTGTACTTTATAATGAAATTGCTGAAAAAGAGGAATTTGACTTTGAGCTTAATCAGAATGGTATTCTAATGCTTTACAAAACCGAAAAAGTAAGGGAAGAAGAAACAGAACTTGCCCATAAAGCCATGAATTTGGGATTAGCGGTTGATATTCTGGATCAAAAAGGAATCCAGGAACTGGAGCCCAACACAAAACTGGATGTTATCGGAGGAATCAATTACAAATGTGACGGGCATATGAACCCGATGAAACTGATGAAGCAAATGATCTCTTACCTTAAAACTAATGGTGTCATTTTCCATACTCAGCATAGACTAACAGGGATTGAAACTTCCGGAAACGATATTAAAGCAGTGATTGCCAATAATAGGCGATTCACTGCAGACCGGTTTGTAATGACAGGAGGGTCATTTTTACCTGAACTGGCCCAAAAAGCGGGTATTAAAATCCACTTAATGCCGGGGAAGGGCTATTCATTCATGCATCGGCCCGTAAATCCTGTCAATACAATGGAACATGCAGCCTTATTACTGGAGGCAAGAGTAGCGGTAACCCCTATGGGTGGGCAGATCCGCTTTGGTGGCACTATGGAACTGGCTTCCCATCAGGATAAAATTAATATGAAAAGAGTAGAAGGAATTGTTCGGTCTATTCCTCAATACCTGCCCGATTTTCAGGTAAAACTGCCCAAAGAATCTGACATTTGGTTTGGGTACAGGCCCTGTGCTCCGGATGGATTACCTTATCTGGGGCAGTCTTCAAAACTAAAGAATTTAATCGTTGCAGGCGGCGGGGGAATGATGGGACTAAGTCTGGGGCCCATTTTTGGAAAAACAGTTTCAGAACTTGCCAATGACCAAAAGCCAACGGTTGAGATAAAGATATTCAACCCTGAAAGATTTAGTTAAAAAAACATTACATAACACACAAAATTAAGCCCAAAACAATTTGATTATTCAAATAATTTATTAACAAACAAATCCAAAATTTATGAAAAAATTTAAATTACTACTACTTGTTTCCCTATTTCCAATAATAGGTTTTGCTCAAGAAAATAGACCTCATGAGTGTAAAGCAGATGAAATGATGAAAAAACATTTTGAACTGCACCCTGAATCTAAGACTGAATATGAAAATTTTGAGAAATACACCAAAGATTTCATAAAAAAAATGGGATCAAACAAAAATTCATTGAATAATACGATCAACAATCCAACCTACATCATCCCTGTGGTTTTTCATGTGTATGGAGAATCTCAAAGTAATGTAAAAGTAAATTACCAAAAAGTAGTTGACTTACTGCAACAAATCAACTTAAATTTCAATGGAATCAACACTGATTCAAATACTGTGGATCCTGATTTCCAATCCATTAGAAGAGCGTTAAGTATTGAATTTCGATTAGCTAAAATTGATCCAACTGGAAAAGCAACAAGCGGAGTGATTTTTCATCCTTTCAAAGGTGGATATGGCAATGGAGGTGGATATGATGCAGAAATTGGTGCAGATGCATGGGATAATACAAAGTATATGAATGTGTATATACAAAATGATCTATATTCAAATAAAGATTTATATCAATCAGGAGTTGCCTGGTATCCGGATTCATACATGACTTCAGTAAATACAGCCAGAGTTGTTTATAATGGACGTTATATATTTAATGCTTCAGGAACAGTGGCTTCAAACGAGTTTTCTGATACATTTACTCACGAATTTGGGCATTGGTTAAATCTTCAGCACACGTTTAATGTTCCATGTTCAACTGCAAACCCAACTAATGATGGCGATGGAGTTGCTGACACACCTGTAGAAAATACTTCTTCCGGATTAGGATGTACAGCTGGTAACAATTGTCTTGGACAAAAAGTGAACGTTGAAAACTATATGGGATACAATGGTTCTTCCGGTTGTTATAAAATGTTTACCAATGGACAAGTTGGCAGAATGCTAGCAGCATTAAACCATCCTTCAAGAATAAATTTATGGCAGCCTGCCAACTTAGCCGCAACCGGAGCTGCCAATACTCCACCTAGATTAACCCTTAGCAACAGTACATTTACAGAGAACTTAAACAATAATGGAGCCGTGTCATTAGATGGAACAGCAGCATCTGTCCCTACATCAACCATTACCCTAAACGGAGCAATATTTGCCGTACCAAATGGAACAACTCTTACTGCAGGAACACATTTCACTTCTTCATTACCATCAGGACTAACAGCAGCTATAGCAGTTACAAGCCCTACTACTGCTACACTTACCATAAATGGTACGGCAACCAGTCATCCTAAAAGTCAGGTCCTGAATTCATCAATTACGTTCCTAGATCGGGCTATAACAGGAGGCGTAACTTCATTAGGATCAACTACAGCTTTGGCATTAACTTTTTCTTATAAAGACCCTTATAAAATAGTTACAGGAACTCCTCTGGAAAGTTATGCCAATCCAACACCAACAACAGTAACAACCAACTCCGGAGCACCTTGGAAATATTTTATCATTAACCCGGAGCTTAGTGATGATGCAGGGTATGGCGCTTGGTACTATGGCGCAAATCAATTAAAATTTGAAACCTATTGGAAAGGATTAGTATGTGGGGTGGGGACAAGAAATATTAGTTTAATTCCTGCTTGCACCACTATAACTAATGCAAATAATATAGGTTACCCAATTGGTACTCCCGGACAACTTGACGTGTACACCCCTACATACACTAACTGGTCTGGCCAAACCGCTTATGTTGGTTTTAGAAACCAATTCGAAGGCTACAATATTAACGGCTATTTCAAACTGATTGTTGGGACCAATGGTTCAGGTTATTCTGTAACTGAGTTTGGATACAATACACAACCATATGGCAGTATTACAACGCCTTGTGCATTATCATTATCCACTTCAGACGTTGATACAACAAACTCAGAAACTTCTATCTATCCAAATCCAGTTTCTGATGTATTGAATATTAAAACAAAAGGGAAAATTAAGTCAATTTCTGTTTATGATATGTTTGGAAGAAAAATGAATGCTAAAGTTATTGGTGATAAGGTTGATGTTAAACACTTCCTAAGCGGAACTTATTTAATTGATATTGAAACTTCTTTAGGGAAATCTTCCCAAAAATTCATTAAAAAATAGGATCAAACGCTATATCAATACAATATGATCGTTAGTACTAGGTTTTATTTTAACTATAAATTCGTCAAACATTCATAGTTTACCTGCATGTACTTTTGAGATGGTACAGGATTAAGATGAGCTCAATGAGCTCATCTTTCTTTTTTCTATACCACAATCTTCTTTCAAATTAAATAACAAAACACTTTTCTCAGAAATATGAATAATAGTTTAGTATTTATATACAGTTGATTGGGCTTCATTGTAAGCCCAATTTTTTTCCTATTTATGAGCAGTTCTTCATTTATTTACGTAATTTTATTCTTTGATAACAATATTCAGTGCATTATAAAAACGACACCATCATCATCCGCGAATTTACTCCCGAAGAATTCCCTTTATTTTCTACTCTTTTTGAAAATGAGAATGTTACCCGCTACCTGCCTTACAAAACTCCTGAAGAATATAAAGAGATGTTTGACAAAGCACTGGCAGATTATGAAACAGAACCATTCAGCAGATGGGGAATATTTAACACAAAGAATAATGATTTTGTGGGAATGTGCCTGGCCAGAATCTTCCTTGATAATCCTGACCAGCTGGAAATAGGATACACCTTAGGAGAAAATTACTGGGGAAAAGGTCTCGGAACGGAAGTCTGTAAAGCACTTGTTGACTATTGCTCTTCATTACATCTTAAGAAAGATATTGTAGCAGTAACCGATCTGGATAATATAGGATCTCAAAAAGTGCTTCTGAACAACAACTTTAAAAGAATTGAAAACATAAAACGGGAAGATAGGGAACTGGCTTATTTTGTATTGGATAAAAAGTAACCGGAGGAGAGTCGGGTACTGACATTGTAATTTTTTTGTGGAAACGACTGTAGAACCACCCCGTCAAATCTTTGATTTGACACCCCTCCGGAGGAGGGGAATATACAGTCCTTCAATAGAATATTTGTGAAAGTCTCTGATTTCCTTAGCTTAAGAACTTCTCAGCAGCCAGTTTGTACCTTACATTATACTAAGTGTTAAAAATACTTTTTCTGATTTTTGCGGTTGACCTCTTAATGGTTTACATTGATTCAATATTGTATGGAGAAACACAAACCTATATCTTTTATCAATTAATTATAAACCTGTCTCTGATTGATTAGATTTCATTTATCAGATAATTTGTTATAACTTGCAGAAATTATGATGTCGAAACGTTGCAAATACGCACTGAAAGCAATGGTCAGATTAGCAAGAAATTACAATCAAGGCTTTCTGCCCACTTCCGTTATTGCACAGGATGAGAACATTCCCAAGAAATTTCTCGAACAAATTCTTCTTGAACTTAAAAGAGCCAAGCTTGTTAACAGTAAGCAGGGTAAAGTAGGAGGATATTATTTGCTTAAATCCCCTGATGAAGTTTCATTAGCAGACATTTACCGTATTTTTGACGGGCCTATCGCTCTTACTCCATGTGTATCCTTAAACTTCTACGAAGCATGCGATGACTGCGTAGATGAAGCTACCTGCTATCTGAGAAATGAACTTATTATCGTTCGTGAAAAAACCAGAAATAGCATGATGGAGGCCACTCTTACTAAGTTTATCAACAAAGATTAAATTTTTTTTCATTTAAATTCTACTAATTTGATAGGAGTTATAGAATTTTATATATATTTGCAATAATTAATTTCAATTGGATATGGAAAACAATCTGAAAAAAGAATTTGAACAACTTCTGGAAGGGGCCTCCGAGGCTTCTTTTCAAAATAACAGTCTTCAGGTTCTGGCAGAAAGATTCCCTGGTAAGGTTATTTTTTCGACCAGTTTTAGCTATGAAGATCAGGTAATTACCCATCTGATAAAAGATCTGGAAGTAGAAATCTTCACATTGGATACAGGAAGACTTTTTGAACAGACCTACGAAACATGGACGAATACAAGAGCTTTTTTCAAAAAGAATATCAAAGTCTATTATCCGGATACGGAAGAAATAAGAGCTTTTGTTTCAGAAAACGGGCCTGATTCATTTTATCAATCCGTAGAGCAGAGGAAGATGTGCTGTACAATCCGTAAAGTGCATCCTTTGAAAAAAGCATTGAAAGGCTATAAAGTATGGATCACGGGACTTCGGTCAGAGCATTCTGCCAACAGACAGCATATGCCGCAACTGGAATGGGACCCGGATAATAAGATTATCAAATTTCACCCCCTCCTCAATTGGACGTCTGAACAGGTAACAGACTATGTGAAAACACATCATTTACCTTATAACTCCCTTCACAAAAAAGGATTTATCAGCATAGGATGCGCACCCTGTACCAGGGCCATTAAAGAAGGAGAGGATTTCAGAGCAGGCCGCTGGTGGTGGGAAGATGCCAACAAAAAAGAATGCGGCTTACATATTCATCAATAAAAAAGAAAAAATGTCAATACATCAATTAAACTACTTAGATCAATTAGAGGCTGAATCTATTTACATATTAAGAGAGGTCGCAGGACAGTTTGAACGCCCGGCACTACTATTCAGCGGAGGAAAAGACAGTATTGTACTGGCTCATTTGGCTAAAAAAGCATTTTTATACGGAAAGATTCCGTTCAAATTTGTACATGTTGATACCGGCCATAACTTTCCGGAGGTCTTAGAATTTCGTGATCAGCTAGTTAATCAGCTCAATGTCGATCTGGTTGCAAGAAAAGTGGAAGATACCATAAAAAGTAAAAAACTGACAGAAGCTAAAGGGAAATTTCCCAGCAGAAACTGGCTGCAGACCTATACTTTGCTGGATACTATTGAAGAATTTGAATTTGATGCCTGTATCGGAGGAGCAAGGAGAGATGAAGAAAAAGCCCGTGCTAAAGAAAGAATATTCTCTGTCCGTGATGAATTCGGGCAATGGGACCCTAAACTTCAGCGCCCTGAATTGTGGAATATCTTTAATGGAAAAATTCACAAAGGAGAAAATGTAAGGGTTTTCCCGATCAGTAACTGGACAGAACTCGACATCTGGAACTACATCCGAAGAGAAAAAATTGACCTGCCTTCTATTTATTTTTCGCATGAAAGGGAAGTGGTAGACTTTAACGGACAGTGGCTTGCCAACTCTTTACATGTCTTTTTAGAACCCGGAGATGTGGTAACAACAAAAAAAATCCGTTACAGAACCGTGGGAGACATGACGTGTACGGCTGCAGTGGAATCTAAAGCGGATACCATTGATGCCGTAATTGAAGAGATTGTGGCCACCAGGATTTCAGAACGTGGAGAAACGCGTATTGATGACAGGGTAACAGAAGCCGCCATGGAAGACCGCAAAAAAGGAGGCTATTTCTAGATAAGCAATCAGCAGTGAATACTATAATTGACAGCCATAACTTATCATACATTATTCATTGCCCATTACTCATTATTTATAATTCAAAATCAGATGGATATATTAAGATTTATAACAGCAGGAAGCGTAGATGACGGTAAAAGTACCCTTATCGGAAGACTGCTTTACGATAGTAAAAGTATTTTACAGGATCAGCTGGAGGTACTTGAAAAACATTCTAAAAACAAAAATGAAGACGGGGTAGATCTTGCACTTTTAACAGATGGGTTACGTGCAGAAAGAGAACAGGGAATCACTATTGATGTTGCTTACCGCTATTTTTCGACCCCAAAAAGAAAATTTATTATTGCCGATGCTCCCGGTCATGTACAATATACCCGGAATATGATTACCGGAGCATCTAATTCCGAACTGATGGTTATTCTTATCGATGCCCGTAAAGGAGTGATCGAACAGACAAGAAGACATTCTATCATAGCATCATTGCTGAAACTGAAAAAAGTAGCAGTAGCCATCAATAAAATGGATATGGTAGATTATTCAGAAGATGTTTTTGAAACCATCAGATCAGATTATTCTAAAATTGCAGAGCATCTGGGACTTAATGAGGTTGCCTATTTTCCAATTTCAGCATTGAAAGGAGATAATATCGTTTCAAAATCCTCCAGGACAGGTTGGTACAAAGGAAGCTCACTTTTAGAATATCTGGAACAGGTAACCCTACATGAAGAACTGAATACCGGCAGCCGTTTTCAGGTTCAGTATGTAATCCGTCCGCAGACCGAAGAGCTTCATGACTACAGAGGATATGCAGGGCAGATATTGAGTGGACAGTTTAAAAAAGGAGACAAAATCCATATTCTTCCGGCAGGTTTAGTCACTGAAATTGCTAAAATTGAGATCAACGGATTTGAAAAAAATGAAGCTTTTGAAGGTCAGCCTGCGGTCATCCATACCATTCATGATCTGGATATCAGCAGAGGGGATATTTTTGCAACAGAAGAACAGCTTCCAACAGTAGAAAAAGATCTGGAAGTTCTTTTATGCTGGCTGGATCAAAAACCGCTGCAGCCTGGTAATAAATATCTGTTACAACAGAATAGCAGACTGGTAAAAGCTGTTGTCAAAGAGGTAGAATATAAGATCAATGTCAATACCCTTAGCCGCGAACAAATTGAAACTGGTATCAAACTTAATGAAATTGTGAAAGTTACGCTTCGAACGGCACAACCTTTGGTCTATGATAGTTTTATCAATAATAAAACAACAGGATCTGCAATTTTAGTAGATGAAACGTCTAATTCAACTGTTGCAGCCTGTATAATTCAATAGAAAAAATGGCAATTCCCAATAATTTAATTGAAAGAATTCATCAGACGAAACAAAGTAATATTCATGGATTCTTTGATAAGATCAAAACAAAGAAATGGGTTAAGGATTTGTATGAGACGCTTTTCCTTCCTCAGAATGACAATACTGAAGATCAGTTGAAAAGGAATTTTCAATCATTGGAAGAAACACTTTTTAGTCTGATTATTACGGTAACAGGAAATAAAGAGATCACTCAGGTTAATGTCAGTCAATTCTTTGAAGCCTTGCCTGAAATGTATGATCAGCTGGTTCTGGATGCAAAATCTATTTTGGAGTTTGATCCCGCTGCCCACTCTCCGGAAGAAATATACCTTGCCTATCCCGGATTTTTTGCTACTTATGTATATCGTATTTCACATCAGCTTTGGAATCAGGAAGTAAGAATATTACCCCGGGTCATTTCGGAATATGCCCACAGTAAAACGGGAATTGATATTCATCCAGGGGCTATCATTGGAAAATCATTCTTCATTGATCACGGAACCGGAATTGTCATCGGAGAAACTACGGTTATTGGAAACAACGTCAAAATATATCAGGGAGTAACCCTCGGAGCATTACATGTCTCCAAAGAAAAGGCTCATCAGAAAAGGCATCCCAATATTGAAGATGATGTTATTATTTATTCAGGAGCCACTATTTTAGGAGGAGACACCACCATTGGCAGAGAGAGTATTATCGGAGGAAATGTATGGATCACACAGGACGTTCCTGCCAACTCTCTGGTCTATCATAAAAGTGAAATCAAAATAAAGGATAACACATCCTTACCGGAATCCTTAACCTTTGTGATATAAAGAACAAAAATAAAAATTATATTGATATGAAATTTCAGAATGCATTAGAAACGGTTGGGAATACGCCCGTCGTAAAAATCAATAAATTATTCAATTCAGATCATGAAATCTGGATCAAGTTAGAAAAAAGCAATCCGGGAGGAAGCATTAAAGACAGAATTGCACTGGCTATGATTGAAGATGCAGAAGCTAAGGGATTATTAAACCAGGACAGCACCATTATAGAACCGACAAGTGGAAATACAGGAATCGGTCTTGCATTGGTTGCTGCAGTAAAAGGTTACAGACTTATTCTTGTAATGCCAGACAGCATGAGTATTGAAAGACGTAAGATCATGGAAGCTTATGGTGCCAATTTTGTGCTTACTCCCAGGGAAAAAGGAATGAAAGGGGCCATTGAAAAAGCCAATGAACTGGCAGAAGAAACGCCTAATTCATGGATCCCGAGACAGTTTGACAATCCTGCGAATGTAAACATCCACATAGAAACCACCGCTCAGGAAATTTTAAAAGACTTCCCTGACGGCCTGGATTATATTATTACAGGAGTAGGAACCGGAGGGCATATCACCGGCATTGCAAAAGTGGTAAAAGAAGCTTATCCCCATGTAAAAGTAATTGCTGTAGAGCCGGAATTATCTCCTGTATTAAGTGGAGGAAGTCCTGCACCGCATCCATTACAAGGCCTAGGAGCCGGATTTGTACCTTCTATTTTGGATATCACCCTTCTGGATGGAGTCATTACAGTAGGTAAAGAAGAAGCCTACGAATATGCGGTTAACGCAGCAAAAAAAGAAGGTCTTTTCGTAGGCGTTTCTACAGGAGCCGCTTTAGCAGCAATCGCAAAACATTTACCACAAATACCACCTAACGCTAAAATCCTTACCATCAACTACGATACCGGAGAAAGGTATCTGTCTGTAGAAGGACTCTTCTAAATCCTCAACTAACACCTACTTTCAATGAAAACACTTATAAAATCACCAAAGGTTTACCTTATCGGTGCAGGGCCCGGCAACCCTGAACTGATCACCATAAAAGCCGTAAAAGCCATTGCCAAGGCAGATGTCATTTTATGTGACCGTCTTGTAAGTCCTGAGATCCTGGAAACTTACGTCAATGGAAATACAGAAATCATCTATGTGGGTAAAGAATGCAGTAAAAATGCATCTACTCCTCAGGCTCATATCAACAGCCTGATGGTTGATTATGCCCTTCAGAATAAAACCGTTGTAAGGCTTAAAGGAGGAGATGTATCCCTATTTTCCAATATCCTGGACGAGCTTCAGATTTTAAAACAACACCATATTCCTTATGAGATTATCCCTGGAATTACAGCAGCTTTAGGAGCAGCAGCATTTGCAGGGATGCCTCTGACAGCAAGGGGATATTCAACATCTGTCCGGTTTCTGACCTATTATAAATCTGAAATTCTTACTGAGGAATATTGGAAAGAATTAGCTGCTACCAATGATACCCTTGTCTTTTATATGTCTAAAGGAAACCTTACAGATCTTGTGGAGAAGCTGAAACAGCTTGAGATTTCCAAGGACAAAAAAATAGCGGTTGTCGAACAGGCTACTACACCTTATCAAAAAGTGTATACCTCTTCATTTGATGATTTTAATGAGACTTTTGGAGATAAAAACTTTGCTTCACCTTCATTGGTGATCATTGGTAAAATAGTACATCTGCATGAAGAATTTTCATGGATGGAAAATGCAGAACAGGAAGGTTTATATTTTAAATCGGTGGAGAACGGAAGTCTTATATCAAAAACTCAAAATTTCTTTGAATATGCTGTCTGAAACTAAATTAAATGTATTAAAACAAATATCCGGTGAATTCTCCAGAGATGAAGCCATCTGGGCAAGTGGCTATTTAGCAGGTATTGCAGGCGGAACTTCACTCACAGCTGTATTACCACCTTTACAAACTGAGGATATCCATCAAAATACAGTAAAAAAGATAACCTTAGCATATGGTACGGAAACCGGAAACAGTAAAAAACTGGCTACAGGTTTGGCGGGAATTATCAAGAAAAAGGGAATTCAGGTTAAACTGGCAGACCTTTCCCAGTATAAGCCAAAAGATCTGGATAAAGAAGAGTTTTTCTTTGTTATCATCAGTACACAGGGAGAAGGAGAACCTCCTCTTCTTGCGAAGAAATTTTACGATTATATCCATGAGAATGAAGTCAATCTCACCGGTCTGAAGTTTGGAATTTTAGCACTAGGGGACAGCAGCTATCCTCAGTTTTGCAAGACTGGTGAAGATATAGATTACCGTTTTGAAATATTGGGAGCACAACGTATTATTCCGTTGAAAAGATGTGATATAGACTATGAACAGGAAGCCACCCATTGGATAGAACAGGTATTTGAAACAGTCAGTAAGACTTCTGATACGACACCAAAAAACAGTGCTGTTCCTAAAGTATCAGCGGGAAGAAAGAAATACAAGGGAACGGTTTCCTCCCTAATCAATCTGAATGATATTACTTCTGAAAAAGAAACCTATCACATTGAAATAGAAACAGATGAACCTCTCTTGTATCAGCCGGGGGCAGCACTGGGCATTATCCCTTTCAATTCAAAATCTGTCGTGGATGAGATCATTAATCTCACAGGAATTGATCCTAAAAAGAAAATTGAAACAGCAAAAGTAACGGACAGCGCAGAAGAACTGCTACATAAACATCTTAATATCAGTTATTTATTAAAAAATGTAGTCAGCCAATATGCAAAGATCACAGGACATTCTATTCCGGAAGTACGTTTAAGTCTTCTTGATCTCTTGAGAATTTATCCTGTAAAAACAGCTGAAGAATTTGAAGAAGTCATTCAGGTATTAACAGGTCAGGCACCCCGTCTGTATTCTATATCTTCTTCTCTGGAGGCTCATGGTGAAAATGAAATTCATATCACTGTTGCCAAATCGGAGTTCTTTGTTGACCATGAGAAACACAGTGGTTTGTGCAGTGGCTTTCTTAGCGGGTTCAGTGAAGGAGAGACCGTAGAGTTTTACATTCAGGATGCAGGACATTTCAGATTACCTGAAGCCGATAAAGATATTATTATGATTGGTCCCGGAACCGGTATCGCTCCTTTCAGATCATTCCTTTGGGAGCGGGATGCTTTAGGAGCAGAGGGGAAAAACTGGCTCTTTTTTGGAGACCGGAATTTTGTATCAGACTTCATCTATCAGTCTGAAATTCAGGATTTCCTGAAAACTGGCAGTCTTACTCATTTAGACCTTGCTTTCTCCCGGGATACCGCTGAAAAAATCTATGTACAGCATAAATTGGAACAAAAAGCCCAGGAAGTTTTCTACTGGCTTGAAGGAGGCGCCTCGGTCTACGTATGCGGTGCTAAAGAACCTATGAGCCGTGATGTGGAAGAAACCCTCCTCAATATCATTCAGCGTCAGGGAAAACGAAATAAAGAGGAAGCTATTCATTATCTGGAAGACATGGAGCTGAGTGGCAGATATGCTAAAGATGTCTATTAACCCTACAAAAGTACCGTAACATAAAAAACAATTATGAGCAATAAAGATAACCTTTCACCGGTAGAAAGAATTAAAACCGGAAGTAACGGCCTCAGGGGAACATTAAAGGAAAGCCTTTCCGATGATTTCACAGGAGCCATCAGAGAAGATGATCAGACCCTGATCAAGTTTCATGGGATGTATCAGCAGGACGATAGAGACAGAAGGGAAGAGAGGGTTTCCAAAAAGCTGGAATGGCTGTATTCTTATATGATAAGATTAAGGCTTCCCGGAGGATTTTTAACCTCGGATCAATGGATAGGCTTGAATGCAACAGCTGAAGATCATTCTACAGGAACTATAAAAATCACCACAAGACAGACCATTCAGCTGCATGGTATTTTAAAATCACATTTAAAACCAACCATTCAGAGTTTCAATCTGCAGCATCTTGATTCTATTGCAGCCTGTGGAGACGTCAACAGAAATGTAACCTGTACAGCCAATCCTTCTGAATCTCCATTGCACCGGGAGGCTTATGAACTGGCTGGCAAGATCAGTGAAATGTGTCTTCCGAAGACTCAGTCTTATTATGATATCTGGATTGATGATGAGCTTATTGTAGATCGAAAAGCTGAAGAAGATCCGCTGTATCAGGACAGGTATCTTCCCAGAAAACTGAAAATAGGAATTGCTGTTCCTCCGAATAATGATGTGGATGTATTCATCAATGATATAGCCTTGATTGCCATTATTGAGAACAATGAAATCGTTGGATATAATATTGCGGCCGGAGGTGGATTGGGTGCTACTCATGGAAATGAAGCTACCTATGCCCGTCTTGCATCCGTTCTTGGATTTGTAGATACTGGAGAAAAGGTTTTAAAAGCTGTTTATGAAATCATCACGGTACAGCGGGATTTTGGAAACAGAAGTGACAGAAAACTGTCCAGATTAAAATATACAATCGACAAACTTGGAATTGACCAGTACAGGACTGAGGTAGAAAAAAGAACAGGCTTTAGTTTTGAACCGGCAAGAACATTTAAGTTTGAACAGAGAAAAGACCGCTACGGATGGATACAGAACCATGAAGGGAAATGGTTCTATACTTTATTTGTAGAACATGGCCGCGTTTTAGATACCCAGGAATATCCTTTAAAGTCAGGATTATTAAAAATAGCCCAAACCGGGAAACTTAATTTCCGTTTCAGCTGTAACCAAAACCTTATTCTTGCTGACATCAATGAAGAGGATAAAACCGAAATTGAAAACCTTCTTAAAGAATATGGGATTTCAGATGATACCGATCAGGCAAGTGCCCTTCGTAAAAATTCTGTTGCCTGTGTGGCATTAAACACCTGTTCTCTTGCCTTAGCCGAAGCTCAGCGCTATCTGCCTTCTTTAGTCACAAAAATAGAGCCTATCCTTGAAAAATACGGTCTTTTACAGGAAGATATTACCATCCGTATGACGGGATGCCCCAATGGCTGTGGAAGATCTCCCAATGCGGAAATCGGATTTGTAGGGACTGCTTATGGTAAATATAATCTTCATATCGGAGGAGATAGATTGGGAATGCGCCTTAATACAAAATTTAAAGAGAATATTGGCGAAGAAGAGATTCTTGCGACACTGGATGAGCTTTTTGGAAGATATGTACAGGACAGACATACGGAAGAAACATTTGGTGATTTTTCATACCGTTACTTACAAACTTTAGATTGAGATAACAGGTGTTTAAACTTTTTATTCTAAACCACAAAAGTCACAAAAGTTTTTATTTTAAACACTTTAGTTCACTTAAGTCGGTTTAAAATGATGCAGTATAAAAAGTTCACAGAAGCAGAAAATCTTTGATTTTCAGAAAACTGAAGTGTACTTACTATCCACAAAGCTTTTAACTTAAAAAATAACTAAAGTGTTGAAACTTTGTTCCTTTTGTGGTTAAAATACGTCCCTACATTAAAAAACTAAAATTGAAAATATGACTAGCCTTTTTTATGACCGGAAAAAAATAAACCAGCACTATCTTCTTTTAGGCGAACGAATGTGTATCTGTTGTTGATTCTCAGATAACAATACCAATCAGGCTGTTTAACTTTTATAATGTAGTAAAACCACCCCGTCAAACCTTTGGTTTGCCACCCCTCCGGAGGAGGGGAATATACCGTACTTAAATTGAAATACTTAGGAAAATCAGAGATTTTCAAAAAACTTAATGTACTTCTTATACACGAAGATTTTCACTTGAAAAAAACTAAAGTGTTTAAGGTTTTGTGGTAGAAAATATGGTGTTTTATTAAAAAAGTTCAGACAGCTTCATTCTCAACCTAAAAAATGAAGAAAAATGAAAAACAAAAAAGAAGGAGCCTTTCTGCCAAAAGCAGGCATTATTGCATTTACATTTCTATTTTTTAACCTGGCGGAAGCACAGCAGCAACTTATTGAATTAACAGGGAGCATCAGGAATACAGGTACCCGTAAAGGTCTTGACTCAGTAAAAGTACAGATTGAAAATACAGAAGATACAGCATTAACGGACCCACTTGGTCATTTTAAGATAAGAACCAGAGTTACCATTCCATTCAGATTGGTGATTAATAAAGAGGGGTTTTCGAACCAAACGGTTGAAGTTCTTTCATCTACCAACAAAATAACCATAGGACTCAATCCTCAAAATACCATTATTGACGCGGTTGTTATTTCAGCATCAAGAGCTCCCGAAAAAATTTTGAGATCACCGGTTGCCATTGAGAAAATTGATATCAAAACGATCCGGGAAAGTCCTGCTGCTTCCTTTTATGAAACGCTGGAAAACGTGAAAGGGCTTCAATTGCTGACTTCAAGTCTCACCCTGAAGATCCCTAATTCCAGGGGCTTCAATTCACCTAATAATTTTCGGTTTATGCAGCTGGTGGATGGGGTAGATGTACAGTCTGCAACGCTGGGAGTACCATTGGGAAATGCAATAGGGCCTACCGAACTGGATATTCAGTCTATGGAAGTGACTCCGGGAGCGGCTTCTGCACTGTATGGGATGAATGCCATCAACGGATTGGCAAGCCTCCAGACAAAAGATCCTTTTACCTCTCAGGGAGTAAGTGTTTATTTCCGGGGTGGGGTCAATCATGTGGACAATGTCAGTCATAAAATATCTTCTCTGGGAGAAAGTGCCATTCGGTTTGCAAAAGTTTTCAATAAAAACTGGGCTGTTAAAGTGAATGCTTCTTATTTCAGCGGAGTAGATTGGATTTCAGATCATCATACGGACCAAAATCCCAATTCACTGATCACCGCCAATCCTAACTTTTCTTTAGCAAATAATCCTGCTGAAGATCTCTGGAATAAATACGGTGACGAAAGGAATAACAGAGTAGCTGTAAAGGTTGATTATAACGGAAAACCTACTACTTTCAATGTTTCAAGAACAGGATACCTGGAAAAAGACCTGGTAAATCCTGATGTGAAAAATATAAAATTTGATGCAGGGCTGTATTACCGTTTTGGAGATCAGTGGAGAGCTTCCTATGTTTACCGGTACGGATTACTAGATGGGACATTTCAAAGGGGAAATAAAATCAGGCTACAGAATGCTACCGTTCAAAACCATAAAATAGAACTTACAGGCAAAGAATTGACTTTCAGGGCCTATGTCTCCATTGAAAATACCGGAGATTCCTATAATCTGAAACCCTTAGCCGATAACATGGATCTCACCAACCTTTCGAATACCAACTGGAAAAATATATTTCAAACAAGCCTTCAGAATAATCTCAATGCGGGGCAAAGTCTCAATAATGCTTTTATTCTGGCCCGTCTGGAAGCCGATAAAAATAGAGCAGTCCCGGGAACTACAGCTTTTGAACAGTTAAAAAATACCATTATCGGAATTAATAACTGGGATTCTGCCAATGCCGGAATTGCAGGAGCACCAGCAACTGGTGGCGCTAAGCTGGAGCAAAAATCGCGTTTTTATCAGGGCGAGCTTACCTATGATCTTACCCGCTTTGTAAAAATATTTAATCTTCTTGCCGGTATAGATTACCGTTTATACAGCATCACTCCGGACGGAAATAACTTCGTAGACTTCAACAGACCTGTGAGTGAGAGAAATATTCCTTTGGCCAACGGTACATTCGGGAAAGATGTTATCTATCAGAAGTATGGCCTATTTGCACAGATTACCAAACTTTTCTTTGATAATAAGTTAAAACTGAATGCAGCATTACGGGTTGACAGAAACCCGGAATTTGAATCCAAGCTTAACCCGAGAATAAGTATCGTCTATTCTCCTGTTACCCAACATAACTTCAGGGCTTCCTTTCAAAACGGATACCGTTTTCCTTCACTTTTTGAGGCTCTTTCCTTTGTCAACAACGGAAATGTACGAAGAGTGGGAGGCCTTTCCAAAGTAAATGAAGGATTAGGTTATCTGGAAAACTCTTACACACTCGCTTCTATTGACAGATTTACTTCTGCTGTAAATGCGGATGTAGACGGAGGAAAAAGTCAAAGTCAGGCAGCACAGGACCGTCAACAGCTTTTAACGGTCGCTAATCTGCAAAAACTACAACCTGAAAAGATCAATTCATTTGAAGTAGGCTATAAATCTGTATTTTTCAATAATAAACTTGTACTGGACTGGGATTTTTATTACAATATCTACGAAGGGTTCCTCGGCCAGGTAGAAGTTGCCGTTCCTAAAAACAGCCAGGTAGGAAGCAATACGGCAGTGCTTGCCATGCTGGACCGTAGCAAACAGGACCGATACAGGGTCTATACAAACAGTAACACGACCTACAAAAGCTATGGAACTTCTTTAGGAGTCCGGTATAATGTTATTAAAAATTATAACATCAACACCAATATCTCTTATAATGATCTTGCTTCCAACAACAATTCGGATCTATTTATTACGGCATTCAATACTCCGAAATGGATGGTTAATATAAGTGTGGGCAACAGGGAAATTATTAAGAATATTGGATTTACGGTGGTCGCAAGGTGGCAAAACAGCTTTATGTGGGAAAGTCCTTTAGCTTCAGGAGAAATACCGGCTTATTATACCATAGATGCCCAGGCAACATGGAAACTTCCTGAGATCCATGCGAATATAAAAGTAGGGGCCACCAATCTGCTTAACCGCCGTTATTTTCAGTACGCCGCCGGACCTGAAATCGGAGGGTTATACTATCTCGCTTTCACCTATGATTTAAAACTTTAATTAAGATGAATAACTCACTATATCCCATATTCTTAAAGCTTGAAAACTTATCATTACTAATCATTGGTGGTGGCAAGGTTTCTCTTGAAAAATTAGAATCAGTACTTGGAAACTCACCTGAAACCTCCATACAACTGGTGGCTAAAGACATCATTCCGGAAGTTAGGGTTTTACAAAACCAATACCCTAATATAACTTTGCATGAAAGACCTTACAACGAGAATGATTTTAAGAATATTGATCTGGCCATTGTAGCAGTAAATGATATTGCACTGGCAGCACAGATCAAAGAACAGGCCCATCAGAATAACGTATTGGTCAATATTGCAGATAAACCGGATTTGTGTGATTTTTATTTAGGATCTATTGTGAAAAAAGGAAGCCTTAAAATTGCCATTTCAACCAACGGAAAATCACCAACCATAGCCAAGAGGTTAAGAGAAACATTTACAGAAACCATTCCTGATGAAATGGAGCATATACTTGATAATATGCACAATATACGAAACCAGTTAAAGGGAGACTTTAATTACAAAGTAAAAGAGCTCAATAAAATAACTACCCAGTATTTATCTAAAGGAACGGCCTCTCCGGCAACATCAAATATAGAAATTGAAAAGTTGATCAATATTACCAAAATAGCCCAGAGAAAGGCAAATATTTATCTGGTGATTATCGGCGTTTTGCTGCTGTTTGGAATATTTGGGCTTGTTGTTTATCAGTTCAATCTTTCCGGTGATATTCAGAATTTCCTGAGTAAAGATGGTCATATTTTTTACTGGATGCTTTTTGCAGGTTTTATGGCAGAAATAGTTGCCGGATCTATGGGAATGGGATATGGTGTGATATGTACTACTATATTGCTTTTGCTCAATGTTCCGCCACCCGTAGTGAGCGCAAGTATCCATTCTGCAGAATCATTTACCACTGCAGCCGGAGGATTCAGCCATTACAAATTAGGAAATGTCAATAAGAAAATGGTGTGGGTATTGTTCCCGTTAGCCATCGTAGGTTCCATTATCGGAGCATTAACCCTATCTCATTATGGTGAACACTATGCCCACATCGTGAAGCCTATTATCGCTTGTTATACGTTATATCTGGGAGTCAATATCCTGAAAAATGCCTTTAAGAACAAAAAAACAGGCCGCATCAGAACAAAACGGAGAACGAATCTCAGAGTATTGGGACTGGTGGGTGGTTTTATAGACTCTTTTGCAGGCGGTGGCTGGGGGCCTTTGGTTACCGGAACATTAATAAAAGAAGGAAGAATTCCAAGGTATGTGGTAGGCAGCTCAACCGTTGCTAAATTCCTGTTAACGGTCACCAGTGCCATCACTTTTATTTTCACCATTGGGATTCATCATTGGAATATTGTGCTGGGGCTTCTGTTGGGAGGCGTTTTTACGGCTCCGTTTTCAGCGATGCTTACCTCGAAATTACCCACTAATAAAATGTTTGCTGTAGTAGGCGTAGTTGTTATTGTCATGAGTCTTATCACCATCATAAAATCATTATTATAATACAGGCATAAAAAAAGCTCCTTTGGGAGCTTTTTCGGTTGAAATAAGATTCATAACGGGAGCTTATTTTTTATCAATTCCCAATCCGGTACATCCCTGAAACAGGAAAAGGGACAGGAACAGTAAATACAGGGTCTGTGGAAGATAGAGAAAATAGCTTAGCCATGTAAAAGGATCCATTTCATAAATTCCGGTCTCTGCCTTAATGGAGATAGGCTCTTTAGGAATTGTATTCAGATCATGGGTGAATAATGCAATAAGTAATGAATAAAAATAGCTGAAATTGACTAATTAAATTCGCATTCTATTCAATAGCTTTGTAAAAAATAATTATTCAATAATAAAGAAGTAGAAAATGATGAAAAACAAATTATTCTTAACCATATTATCCTTCTCAACATATATGTTATCAGCGCAGGAAGCAGATAATTCTTTACAAGGTTATTATAAGGCAAGTAATGATAAAACACTTTACAATAGTTTTAATTTCGATGGCAATGGAAAAGTATTGATAGCTGATATGGATTATGGGGATTATTTTACAAGAAATGACAGCCTGATCATTTATCCGGATAAAAGTATCTTCATTTTCAAGATCAAAAAAGGAAAACTTACAGGAATCTCAGATTGGATTGAAAAAGGAGTTTGGATTCCCAAAAAAGACGGCTCAGAAATCAATAACAGACGTCATCCGGCAGATGCCCAAAAGAAAGCCCAGCTGTTAGCCGAATATTATGACAAAACAAAAAGTTCCACAGGGTCAGATCTTGATTTTGAAGCATTAGCCTCCGGTAAAACCTCAAAAATAAATGAAGACCTGTGTAATAAAGGCTTAGCAAAGGCTTGTATGAATCTTTTTGGGTTAAAAATGCTGCAATATACTCCTGGTCTTCTCACAGACCCTGTAAACATTGCGTCAAAAAAAATAAAACCTCATCCTGAACTACTCTCACTATCAAAGAAAATTATAGATCTTGGAGAACCTGAAGGATATACCGTATTGGGAACTTATTATTTTACATTGGGATTAAGAGAAAAAGCCTTTAAAACCTGGGAAGAAGGAGAAAAAAAAGGAAGTTTAAAATCCGGTACCACAAAAGCTTTAATTGAATTTCAGGAAGAATTGGATAAAGAAAAAAAGGACTAAGGGCACATCCCGTCATAATTTAAAAGTATAAAAGATGGAGTAGTACAGGGAATGATACAGCCCGGTCAATTATATTTACAAGAACTACAGACTCGTGGAAGTAACTGCTCCTTCAAAGGCCAAATAAGTAATATACTCATAGGACTTAAGAGTAAGTGTTTCTTTTTATAAAGCTATTTTTAGTTAAACGTCTGCCTGAATTCCAGCGGTGAAACTGCCGTCCTGTTTTTAAATAAACGGTGAAAAGACTGTGGATGCTCAAATCCTAAATAATAAGCAATCTCAGACACGGTCATCGCTGTTGTAGACAGTAATTCCTTTGCTCTGTCAATCAGCCTGTTCTGAATGTGCTGCTGCGTAGTTTGGCCTGTATGAACTCTAAGCATATCACTTAAATAATTGGGACTGATATTCATTTCTGAGGCAATAAACTGTACAGTAGGGATTCCATCCATAATTAATCTGTCGTTTTTAAAATAATCATTCAGTAACCCTTCAAGCTGAATCAAAAGATCATGATTCATTTTCTTTCTGGTCAGAAACTGGCGGTTGTAAAAACGGTCACAGTATTTCAGCAGCAAATCAATATTGGAGACTAATAAATCCTGAGTGAAAACATCCATATTATTTTCGGTTTCCCTGCGGATGTTATCAATGATATCCGTAACAGACTTTTCTTCTCTTTCAGAAAGATGTAAAGCCTCATGGGCAGCATATGAAAAATAGCCATATTCCTTTACCGTGGATGCTACAGGATATCCCTGTAAAAAATCAGGATGAACAAGCAATACACTGCCCTTGACTTCGGAAAGTAAAATATCTTCAAACTGTACCACCTGATGGGGAGCAATAAAATACATGATACCATCCTGAAAATCATAATATTGCTGGCCATATTTAAATTTTCCTGCACAATCATTCTTAATGGCCACAACATAGAAATCTGTAGTTACAGCACTGCGAAGACTCTTAGGATCAGCAGAAACTTCAGTAAAGTCAAAAACACTGATCAAAGGATGGGAAGGTCTTCCCAGCTTTAAATAAAGATGCAGTGTCGTAATGGAGGTTATTTTTTCAGGTGCTTTCATTGGCTTTCTGCTTTTACCACTTTAAATGTATTGATAATTGAATGAAAAAGGTACAAAATTTTATTTTTGGAGATCTTCCCACCTAAGTGCTAAAATCTTTTGTGACTTTTACTGCATCGAATTTTCGAGTTGTGGTTTAAAATAGGGTGATTTATTCTAAGAATATATTTACTTTGCTGCCAGCTGTTCTTTTCGGATTTGCTCAATTCCCTGTCTGTAGGTCGTTACCTGAAAATCGGGAAACCTTTTTCTAAATTTAGAATCATCGAACAGATTATCATACCCATATCTTGGAAGCAGTTCCAGCAGTTCCTTTGCATTTTTATTGAAAAGGGCACCTATTCTGAAAGCTATTTTAGGAATGACAGAATACCGGAATTCTTTCCCATATACCTGAGAAACCAGTGTCATAAATTGTTTATAGGTCAGTTTATGATCATCTACAGGCAGGTGCCAGGTCTGACCGAAAGCATCGGGCGTATTTCCTATTAAAGCAGTAGCACTGCTGGCATCTGGGGTCCAGATCAGGCTTCGAAGTTGGTCATCCCTCAATGGAACTTTCAGTTTCTTATCTTCTTTAATGGCATTGAAAATAAGACTGTTGGTAATACTTTGTGTCTTTCCAGGTCCATAAAACTCAGGCGCTCTGCAGATCACCGCTTCTATAGTTCCGGCTGCCATTTCCTTTAGAAGCATGTCGGTCATCTCTTTTCTTACCATTCCTTTTCTTCCTACAGGGGCAAAAGCAGTCTGTTCCGTCAGGACCTTGTTATTTTGAGGGTACATATAGGTATTATCAAAAAATACCAACTTCGTTCCATTGATAATACAGGCATCTATTACATTTCTTAGAATCATTGAAAACTGTTTCTCCCATAAATCCGTATCCATAGGAAGTCCCAGTGTAAAATAAGCAATTTCACTTCCTTTTACCGCTTCTATTGCTTTATTTCTGTCTGTGAGGTCTGCAGAGAATACAGTATCGGTATCATTTACTTTAACGGCTTTTCTGCTGACGATTCTGATATCGGAGGTATAGTTCCGTTTCAGTTCCTTTGCCAGTTCCTGCCCAATCTTCCCATTGGCTCCTAATATTGTTTGCATACTATTTTATTTTCAGAGTTTCTTATTAAAACTGATCATCAGTAAAATACCATTGATAACCATCTTTATTTCTGATACAAAATTCGGGCATCATCGGAAAAAATAGGTATCCCAATCATCGGAATTTGTAACACAATCTCTGAAAGACGGCTGAAGGTGAGAAAACTTTTCTCACCTTCAGCCATGGTATCACTTCCTGTCCAATGCAAGACTATTATCCTCTATTCTGCTGATCAGGATATAAAATAATCCGGCATAGATCATTTGAATTCCCATGGCCTCCCAGTTTTCAACTGTACTGCACCCGAAAAGCAGCATCACAATGAGTGATGCTCCACTCATCGTGACAATACGGGTTTTGAAACCTATCATAAGCAGCAGACCAATTGTAAACTCGAGAAAGGGTAGTGCTGTACTAAAAGCATGTACCAATACCTGTGGCAGCCAGCTTTTTTCAAAACCCGTTGTCATTCCGCCTGCAAAATCCTGTAATTTGGTGAGCCTCACAAGCCCGTGTCCAAAAAAATTGATTCCCATTGATATACGAAGGAAAAAGTATCCGGTTCTTTTATTCATTGTTGTTATTTTTATGTGTTATATTATTTTTGAGGATCTGAAAGGGAAGTATACAGTACATGCTCTCTTACTTATTATACTTCTCTTCACTGTTATCCACAGGAGTCCTGGGATCATTCATCACCATTTTGGCAATATCATCTTTTCTCATAAAAACAACCCCCTGTTTTTTCTGAGTGTATTTGATAAACTCTTCCATGGCATGAATCATAGCAGGCGTTCCGCCAATCCGGTCATGAAAGCTTATGCTCATCATTCTCCTTTTAGAAGCTCCTTCCTCATAGAGACGGTTAAACTCAAATTTCAGCTGAGCCAGAAACTGATCAGGGCTCCAGTGTTTGCCTTCAATGTTCACAATATCGTTATTCCGGATAGTATAAGGTATTACCATGAAATTTTTCCCTTTAACTTTAGTAATGAAAGGCTCATCATGGCTTACATCATCTATATGGTACAAAAATCCGAGTTCCTGTAGTACTTTCAATGTATTCGGACTTCTCCTCAGCCAGTTGCTGTTATAGCCTACCGCTATTTTTCCGGTTATTCTTTCAACAACGTCTACACCTTCTTTCACAAAATACAATTCATCAGTAAAGCTTTTATTCCACTGATTATCCCAGGTAAAACCATGGGCAGCTACTTCATGGCCTCCATTTGCAATGGCTTTGGCAACCTCCGGATATTTTTCGGCAGCAGTTCCCACCATATGGGATGTTACTTTAATATTATATTTTTTCCAAAGATCCAGCATACGGTAAATGCCTTCATTGGCCCCATAACGGTACCAGCTTTCCGCAGGAAGATCCGGCTGGCCCGTTGGAAGGGGAGTCCCGCTAAAAGGGCTTTCAGCACCTTCAGGCTGTCCACCGGTTTCAAACTGCATAGAGACGGAAATAACCAGTTGAGCACCATTGGGCCAATATCTTTTTCCTTTGACTTGTGTTTCCTTTGGGTTACTATTTTCCCCTTGGGTCCTGTCGTCATTACTGAAGCAGGAAACCAGGAATACGGTAGAGAAAAGCAACGATGCTGATTGTCTTATATAGTTCATTTCGAATATTTTTGTTCTGCAAAATTGCTTAGTATTCAATCATTATATATTGTAAAAATTAATGGTAAATTTGTAAAAATCCATTCTTTATGAAACGCATTGTTAATTTCAATTCCTTTAATGTTTTCAGTATTGAAAAAGAAATATGGGATGTTGAGTATCATAATCATAACTTCTATGAATTGATTATCATTGAGAAAGGAAAAGGATTCCACCACCTGAACGGTATTGTATTTCCTTATAAAAAAGGCGATGTCTTTCTGCTCAGACCCAGTGACGGACATGAGTTTTCTATAAAAAGTAAAACAAGGTTTATCTATATAAAATTTACAGAGCAATATATATGGGAAAACCTGTTGATGAATAAAAAGAATGAATTAAAAAAGGTCATTCAGCTTCTTATGGAAGATCGGTCTTTTGTCTATGAATCGGCCATCAACGATAAAGCTGACAGAGCTCACCTGTTACAGCTTGCCCACATTCTACTCTATGAATTCAGTCATCAAAGCAGATATAATAAAGAGATTCTAACAGATATCTTCTCAGCCATTATAACGGTTCTGATTAGAAATACCATGGAAACCACCACCCATAAAAAATGGATTTTTCAGCATGTAGGCAGGATTGAAAAGATCCTGTACTATATCAATGTCAATGTACTGGATACAGATAAAATGAAAATTGAGAACCTGGCTAAAGAATTTCTGCTTTCTCCCAACTATATCAGTATTTATGTGAAAAAGCAAACCGGGTTTTCAATACAGCAGCACATCATTCAATACAAAATAAAAACAGCAGAGAAGCTTCTCCTGCAAAGCCATTACAATATTAATGAAATTGCTGATAAACTGGGTTTTAATGATACCAGCCATTTTAATAAAATATTCAAAGCCTATCAACAGAAGTCTCCGTCTGAGTTTAGAAAAGAAAATAAATAGTCTTGAAAATACTTAAATTAAGTATAAACTGTATTAAAATCAGGATATTGCAGGTGATGTTTAGTTTATCGCTTATTTTTTATTCCAATCACTTTTAAAGCATCAGGTGTCAAATAAATATCATCAAAAACAGTAAGAGATTCCACATCATTGAAACCCAGAGGAATCATATCATTTTTATTAAAAGATAATTCTATGGAAGGATCATATGATGCTACGATTCTCACCTTTGAGTAGCCGTTATAATCCACTTTAAAACCTTCAAACATACATTTTTGTTCTGCTTGCTGATACTCTGCATACTCTTCAAATCCCACCACATCCGTTCTTTTTCCATCATTATGCTCCAGGGACTTCCAGGAAGCATAATTTTTGGGCTCCTTCAGTACATTTCCTTGCTTATCTACAGGAACAAACATTCCAAGATAGAGTGGTTTTCTTAGAAAATTAGCATAATTATTCATCAAATTTAAAATTTGAAGATCGGCATACCCTTCATTAGAATAGTATTCAATTACGAAGGTTGTCATCGGAATCAGCTTGAGAGAAGCATCAGTCGGCATAATGTGTGTTTTCTTTATCGGACGATAAAAATAGTATTTTTATTTTCTTTTCCCAACGGAAGTCTGCAATAGAATGGAATTTATACCCATTCTGAATAACAATAATAAATATACATCTGTTTATTTTTTGGTATTTTTGAAGAACAATAACGTAATAATGATAGTGAACACCTTTCTACAGGATATTAATGAAGTTTTTGCTCTTTATAAAATGGCTTCTGATTTCAAGAAAACAGTATCCGGGGTACAATGGCCGGAATTTGACAGAAGCATGATAGAAACAGAAATTAAAGAAAACCGCCATTGGAAAATTATAGTAGACGGACAGATTGCCTGTGTCTGGAGCATCACATTTAATGATCCTCAGGTTTGGGAAGAAAGAAATGCAGATCCTGCCGTTTATATTCACAGGATTGCTACCCATCCAAATTTCAGAGGACAGAAATTTGTGGAACAGATTGTTGAATGGTCGGCACAATTCGCAAAGGAAAGTGGGAAAAAATATGTAAGAATGGATACCACAGCAGGAAACCAAAGACTGGCTGATTATTATATACAATGCGGATTTACCCAATTAGGCGCTAAAAAAATAGCTGATACCGAAGGGCTTCCTGCCCATTATCATGATGCGACTATGGTACTTTTTCAGTTGGAAGCTTAATATTTTATTTACAGACAGGTTTAACATCGTTTAATAAGGTAACTAAGTTCCTCAATGGGGACCAGAAGGGCAGAATTTCAGACTATATTCTTTTTTTAAACAGAGCTTTTACACTTTTATGTTGCTTTCAGAATTATTTAGTGTGTACTTACATTCTTATTAAAATTCTTGAAAATCCACTTTAAATTCGAATAAATTCCTTCAAAACAACAGTTCATTAGCATTAAATTTAAAAGAGCTATCTTTACAATAACCAAACAAAATTATTAATATGTCATTTGTAACCCCAGAAGGAGCAAGGAAAGCTCAGCTGTCTGTAACAGAAAGAGCACCCGTTGCTCATGCCGTTCTGTCAGGCGCAGAAAATATCTCAAAGTATAATACCGGCGTATGTCATGATGTAGTAGCTTATGCTTTATACATGCGAGGTGCCCGGATAAGCCCGAATCAGCTTGCTGAATCAGCAGGACAAAAATGGCTGACTGTATTCAGATATCCGGAAGGAGAAAAGTGGGATGGATACGCTCCCATTCCGGCAGGAAAAGCAATCGGCTTCTACAGACTTATCGACAAAACATGGTTTCATTCAGCAATTACTACAGGAAATGGTAACGAAATCCGATCTGTAAACGGATTCTCATTAGGATCAGCATGGTCTGTTCCCGTAGATATGGACTGGGTTTTCTTAGGTAAAAGAAATTCAGACGGAACCTTTAATTATGACGGCACTAAAATAGAAGTGTACATTTCACCTTTATAAGGAGCCTAATAAGACAGAAGCAATTTTTAATAAACTGTTTCTGTCTTATTTTTATTTCTTTTTCTTCTGAAATAACAGGAATTCACCCATCGATTCCTTTATTTTCTCCAAATACCCGTTACCAGCTAAAACGATTGTACTCAAAAATATCAGATTGTTAATCCATGGGTATTTTTTACTTCTGCCATTACAAACGTACTGTGCGTACTTCCGATAGAATCTACAGAACCCAGTGTGTTGAATACAAAATCCTGATAATGTTTCATATCCCGGACCTGAACTTTCAGCAGGAAATCAAAATCTCCGGAAATATTATAACATTCTGCCACTTCTTCTATTTCCAGAATTTCATTAACGAAATCATAGCCTACAGAACGGTCATGAATTTTCAGCTTGATCTGGCAGAAAACGGTAAAACCCCGGTTAAGCTTATCCGGATCAAGAACCGCAGCATATTTTTTCACATAGCCTTCCTGTTCCAGACGTTTCACCCTTTCAAAAACAGGAGAAGGGGAAAGATTAATTTCTTTGGCAAGCTCCTTAACGGTAAGTTTTGCATTTTTCTGAAGCAGTCTCAGCAGCTGTATATCTTTGGTATCAAGATGTTCCACAGGATATTATTCTTTTTAGTATTAATTTTATTCAAAATTACAGAATTATATTCTTTTAAAATAAAATTATACAGATTTATTTACTTTATTTAAAACTATTTATTATTCGTTTATTCTGTATTTGTAAATTTACACAAAATTAAAATCTTCTATTAGCACAGATAGAAAATGTAATTGATAAGAATAGTTCTTTACAGATACTTCATCAAACAGGAGAGGTTTTACGTAAGGTAAATTAATAGGGAATCGTGTGCAAATCACGAGCTGTCGCGCAACTGTAAGTAACATACCAAAGGGTTCTGTCCTTGTGATCCACTGCCTAAGCGGGAAGGACGACAGAAACTGTTACAAGTCAGGAGACCTGCCTTTACTGAATTGACAATGCTTTCGCGGTCTGAAGCTTTGGGTCATACAGATGATATACTTTTTAGTACGTTTTTCCAAGAGTAAAACGGAACTGTCAGGTATGCATTATTTCCCCAAAAAATCTTACCGGCAAAAGCATTACGAAGCATTCAAAGAGCTTTTAAAAATAAGTTTAATTAAAAGTTTAAAAAAAATGCAAACGCACATTCTTGGCTATCCGCGAATTGGTAGCAAAAGAGAACTCAAAAAAGCCTGCGAGCAATATTGGTCAGGCAAAATCCTTTTGGAAGAACTTCTTACTACAGGAAGGAATATCTGCAATCACAATTGGAATATTCAGAAGGAGGCAGGGATAGACCTTATTCCATGTAATGATTTTTCCTATTATGATCAGGTACTGGATATGAGCTTAATTGTAGGTGCTATTCCGGTACGTTATCATGAAGTAGCCCTTAAAAAAAATAATTCAGAGCTGGATCTGTACTTTGCGATGGCCAGAGGATACCAGAAAGACGGGCTGGATATCACGGCCATGGAAATGACCAAATGGTTTGATACCAATTATCATTATATTGTTCCTGAATTTTATAAAAATCAGCAGTTTACACTGACTTCCGACAAAATATTCAACGAGTTTGCAGGAGCTAAACAAGCAGGAATTAATTCCAAGCCGGTACTCATCGGACTTGTTTCTTATCTTCTTTTAGGAAAGGAAAAAGAAGAGGGATTTGATAAACTGGATCTTGCCAAAAACCTTCTTCCGGTATACACTGAAATCTTAACAAAACTTCAGGATCAGGGTGCTCAATGGATTCAGTTTGATGAGCCGTTTTTAACTTTAGATGTAACAGAGAAAGCAAAAGAAACCTACCAGTACGTTTACCGGGAACTTAGAAAACAATTCCCACTGCTAAAATTCATCGTTGCGACCTATTTCAATGGATTGAAAGACAATGCATCTCTTGCTGTGTCACTTCCTGCAGACGTTCTGCATATAGACCTGGTGAGAAATCCTGAGCAGCTGGCAGATATTTTACATACTGTTCCTGAAAACTTAAGCCTGTCATTAGGAGTGGTAGACGGAAGAAATATCTGGAAAAATGATTATGAAAAATCTTTGGCTTTCATTAAAAAAGCTATTGAAAAACTCGGTACAGAAAGAATTTTTGTGGCTCCGTCATGTTCATTGCTTCATTCACCTTGTGATCTGGATTTTGAAACGGCCCTTCAGCCTGAAATCAAAAACTGGCTGTCTTTTGCAAAACAAAAAGTGAAAGAAGTCGTAAGTCTTAAAGCTCTTGCTTCAGGAACTGAGGACGAAAGTATCCTTGCAGATTTTGAAGACAATAAAAAGGCTGTGGCCGGCAGAAAAACATCTTCTCTTATCCATAATGATAAAGTGAAACAAAGAGTAGCTGCCATTACTGAAGAAGATGCTCAGCGAAAGAACTCATTTAGAATCCGTAAAGAAAGGCAGCAGGAATCATTACAGCTTCCGCTATTCCCAACCACAACCATAGGCTCATTCCCGCAAACTACAGAAGTAAGAAGCTGGAGAGCCCAGTTTAAGAAAGGAGATCTTAGTGCAGAACAATACGATGCTTTATTAAAAGAGGAAACTCAGAGAACCATTCGCTGGCAGGAAGAAATAGGAATTGATGTGCTTGTTCACGGAGAATTTGAACGTAATGACATGGTTGAATACTTCGGGGAAAAGCTTGAAGGATTTATTTTCACTAAAAACGGCTGGGTACAGAGCTATGGAAGCCGCTGCGTAAAACCACCGGTTATTTTCGGGGATATCTCCCGCCCTGATCCAATGACTATATACTGGTCTCAATATGCACAATCCCAAACCAATAAATGGGTAAAAGGAATGCTGACCGGTCCTGTTACTATCTTGCAATGGTCATTTGTACGGGATGATCAGCCCCGTTCAGAAACCTGTAAGCAGATTGCTTTGGCCATCCGTGATGAAGTAGTGGATCTTGAAAAAGCAGGAATCCGAATCATCCAGATTGATGAACCTGCTATAAGAGAAGGTCTTCCATTGAGAAAAGCAGAATGGCAAAACTACCTGAAATGGGCCGTAGAAGCCTTCAGAATCTCAGCAAGTGGAGTAGAAGATGCTACCCAGATCCATACCCATATGTGCTATTCTGAATTTAATGATATTATTAAAAATATTGCCGATATGGATGCAGATGTCATTACAATAGAATGTTCGAGATCCCAAATGGAACTTTTAAATGCTTTTGCAGACTTTAAATATCCAAACGAAATAGGTCCCGGAGTTTATGATATCCACTCTCCAAGAGTACCTTCTAAAGAAGAAATGATTGAACTTTTAAGAAAAGCTCAAAATGTAATTCCAGCCACCCAGTTATGGGTAAACCCTGACTGTGGCCTCAAAACAAGGCATTGGGAAGAAACTGAAAAAGCTTTAATTGCAATGGTAGCCGCTGCTAAAGAAGCTTCAGCAGCCTATGCATAATCATTGCTTGTTCCAATATCATCATGAAAAAGCATCTCCAGGGATGCTTTTTCCTTGTTTAAGCATGCGCACATCTCGGACAGATTCCGCTGATGATAAAGTTATACTCCTGAGCTATAAAATTCTCGGGTAAACTAATTTCGGGTATCGCATTTTCAATACAGGTAACAGAATGGCATTCTTTACAATTGAAATGAACGTGATTATGAAAATGTTGTTCGTGAGTACATTTCCCGCTACACTTTGCAAAATTAACGACCCCATCAATATTGACTATCTTGTGAATAGCACCTTCGTTTTCAAGCCTTTCCAAAACTCTGTAAATGGTAACCCTGTTACACAAGTCTCCTAATTTCTTCTGAATATCAGAATGGGTAAGAGCCACCTCAGAATCGTTGATAAGGTTCAGAATCTCAGTTTTGGCATGGGTATTTCTAACTTGTCTCATATTTTTAATGCAACAAAGTTGCGTTATTTAAAATTTTGTATTTACTTTGCAACAAAGTTACAATAACAAATTTAAATCAATCCTTTTTATGAAGTCAAAAATTCTTGATGCAGTAGGAATCTCCGCCGCCGTTTTATGTTTGATTCATTGCATAGTTTTCCCTTTACTGATGATCATCCCTTTGGGAATATCCCATAATCCTTATATTGATCTGGCTTTTCTTATCATTGGAACCCTCGTAGTTTTCAGAATAACGGCAAAAATAGCCAACCGCCGGCTCAAGTTTCTGTTCTGGATCTCTATTATTCTGATCGCCATTTCTGTACTGGCTGATTTTATATTTGAAGTTCATATTCCTCTTATTTATGTGGGAGCAGCAGGCTTAATTACAGGACATATTATCAATTTTAAAAATCATAAACATTAATACATGACAAAGAAACTTCCTGTAACTGTACTGAGTGGCTTTCTGGGAGCCGGGAAAACAACTTTACTGAATCATATTCTGCACAATAAACAGGGTTTAAAAGTAGCCGTTATTGTGAACGATATGAGTGAAGTGAATATTGATGCGCATTTTATCGGGAATCAGAATACACTTTCGAGAACGGAAGAAAAGCTTGTAGAAATGAGTAACGGATGCATTTGCTGTACACTCCGCGAAGATCTGATGATTGAAGTGGAGCGTTTAGCGCATGAAAAACGTTTTGATTACCTGCTGATCGAAAGTACAGGAATTAGTGAGCCTATCCCCGTTGCCCAAACATTTACCTATATGGATGAAGAAAGTGGCATAGACCTTTCCAGATTCAGCTATGTAGACACTATGGTGACCGTAGTGGACAGCTTCAATTTTATGAAAGACTTTTCAACGAATGAATTACTGATGGACAGAGACCTTACAGATATGGAAGGGGATCACAGAACCATCGTTAACCTTCTTACGGACCAGATTGAATTTGCCAATGTCATTGTCTTAAATAAAACAGATCTTATCGATTCCGAAACTCTTGGATTTTTAAAAGCAGCTATAACAAAACTGAATCCTGAAGCCCGCATCATTTATTCAGAATTTGGAGTGGTTAATCCTCAGCATATTTTAAATACCCATCTCTTTGATTTTGATACCGCACAGTCTTCAGCCGGCTGGCAAAAAGAACTTCAGTCTGATCATCATAATCCGGAAACAGAGGAATACGGTATAGGCTCGTTGGTTTTCAGGAATCAGAGGCCATTTCATCCTGAAAGGTTATGGAACTACCTTAATGAGAGGTATCCTGAAGGTATTTTAAGGGCTAAAGGGCTTTTCTGGCTGGCTTCAAGACCGGATGATGCGTTAAACTTCTCCCAGGCAGGAGGTTCATTCCGTTTGGAAAAAGCCGGAGTCTGGTGGTCCAGTATGCCCATGAATCAAAGACTACACTATAATTCATTTACAGAAAATCAGGAATTTATTGAAAGCAGGTGGGATAAAAACTGGGGCGACAGAATCAATGAGCTTGTTTTTATAGGTCAGGATATAAACAAAGACCAAATGATACAGGATCTCCAAGACTGTCTTATTAATGATAAAGAATTATTAAGCCAACAACAGGACTTTCAGGATCCGTTTCCTGAACATATTTAAAATTAACTTTTAATTAATGCAACAAAGTATCAATAATATCATAAATAGAATACCTTTCAGCATTATTTTTACAGCATATGGACAGACGTAAATTTCTAAAAGGATCAGCATTACTATCAGGTCTCTTTACAATATCTCCGCTTGAACTTTGGAGTTCCAAAAGAAGTACTGAGCAACTCCATTCCGGAAGTGCAAAGAACATCATATTTATGGTAAGTGATGGGATGAGCCTGGGAACACTTTCAATGGCCGACCTGTATTCCAGGAATATTTTAGGAAAAGGAAGTAACTGGCTTAGTCTGTATCATGATCAAAAAGTTTCACGGGCATTGATGGATACGGCTTCAGCCAGTTCTATTGTCACAGATTCAGCTGCTGCAAGTTCAGCTTTCGGGGGGGGAATCCGAGTAAAAAACGGGGTTTTGAACATAGGACCTAATGGTGAAAAGCATCTTCCTATATGGCAAAAATTTAAAAAAGCAGGAAAAAAAGCAGGCTGTGTCACCACGGTAACGATTACCCATGCTACACCTGCAGGATTCTGTGTGAATTCTGCCCAACGAAATGCAGAACCTCAAATCGCTGAAATGTATGCCGAGCTGGAGTTAGATGTCCTGATGGGCGGCGGCGATGAGTTTTTTAATCCGGAAAAACGGGAAGATAAAAAAGACCTCTATGCTGTTTATCGGAAAAAGGGATATCAGGTGCTTAAGGAGCGTAATCATCTGAAAAACATTAAAAAAGGAGAAAAGATAATAGGAATATTCAGTACAGGAGCATTACCTTACAGTATTGACAAAGCCAGTCTTCCTGATTTCAAAAATACACCTACACTGGCTGATATGGCAAAGACCGCTATTGATCAGATGAAAGATCATCCGGGAGGTTTCGTACTTCAGGTGGAAGGAGGAAAAGTAGACTGGTCTGCTCATGCCAATGATGTAGCCGCATTAATTCATGATCAGCTTGCATTTGATGAAGCCGTAAAAACGGTGATGGACTTTGCAGAAAAAGACGGAAATACGCTGGTCATCATTACTACAGATCATGGAAATGCCAATCCCGGAACGATTTACGGAACTGATGCAACTAAAAATTTCAACAGTATTTCAGATTACAAATACACTAATGAATATATTCTGAATAAGATCCATAAAGATTTTTCTGTAAAAGATATTAAAGACTGGATTTACGAAGGAAACAAACTGATTCTGAATGATGATGAAGCCAAACATCTATTAAGTTTCTATAATGGCCTTGAAAAAGAAGAGGGGCTTTACAATTATAAGAAACTCCCCTTTAAGCTCTATTCTGATATCCAGAAAAACCGTAATTCTGTGGGGTGGATCAGTATGGATCACTCCGGAGATTATGTAGAAGTGGCGGCTTATGGTCCGGGAAGTCAGCTTTTGCAGCCTTTCATTAAAAATACAGATCTGCATGATCTCATGCTCAAAGCTTCACCTCTATAAACTCATTCATATTTTCATATCATATTAATTTTTGGTGGTAACAGGGCGAATTGTATTCGCCTTGTTTTTATTTTATATACTATATCCATCTTCATCATTTTGAGTGAAAATACTCTTGTTCTGTTTTATATTTTTTGATCAAAACAACAAATAGCCTAAAATATTGATATAAAAATGTTTCGGTTCCTATTATGCAGAAGCCCTATAGAATGCTATCACAGTAATGGTAAGTGTGTTAAACAAAAAATGAGGAATTTTATAACTTCATTTTTTGTTTTATTATTGGAAAGTTTATATTCCACCCATTACATACATGTTTTCCATAGTAGGAACCGGACTTCCGCCTTGTTTTTCAAGGGTGATGGCAAAGGCCTGTGCTTTTGAAATAGTCGCCAGTGGAACCTGACTGTCTTTATCTTCAGTATACATTCCAGCGCTTACCGGTTTTCCATCTTCAAGAGCCCAAAGCTGATACTGCATTCCTTCCGGAGTTTTTGGAAGATTTTCAGCATTCAGGTATACTTTTTTTGTTTTTTTGTCCCAGAAAACCATGGCCTTGGCGTCCTGATGTCTTTCAACCCCTTTCAACATCACCATTTGCATGTCCGGATTGGAAAACATATCCAGTTTCCGGTCCATTTTTTTCATAGCTTCGTCCTGAGATTGTTTTTCCGCTGCCAGTTTTGTCATTTCCTGTTTTGTTTCAGACTGGCTGTTCATCCAAAACAGATTTCCGGCCACACTTAACAGGAATAAAACAGACGCAGCAACAGCGTAAGCTTTCCAGTTTGTTTTTCTCTGGATCTGTTCCTGAGTTTTAATTTTTCTGCTATCTTCTGCTTCCGGAGTATCTATAGAAAAGGAAGAAGCTGTTTCTTCAACAGAAGACTGTTCCTGTTGAATTTTATTCCAGATTTTAGATTTCAGATCACTTGGAGGTGTTACAGCCTGGGCCGTAGCAAGATGTTCCAAAGTTTTTTGTGCTTCTTCAAAAGCTGCTTTTACTTCAGCATTATTCTTCATCACACACTCCAAAATCCCAGCTTCCTCAGGAGAAGCATGGCCTAGAATATAAGATTCTATAATTCCGGATGATATGTATTCTTTTGTGTTCAATTTATTGATAATCTTTTAGCAAATCTTTTAATTTCATCAATGCATTCCGCATTTTCGTTTTTACCGTTCCCAGGGGTATCTTCAGCTTTTCGGATATTTCATGTTGGGTATATCCCTGATAATAAGCCAGATTAATAAGTTCCTGCTTGTCTGCGTCCAGTCCTTCCAGTACATTGCTAAATCCGATATAATCGGATGAATTGTTGGTCGTTGAAAGTTCTGTAGTATTATATACGAAATCCGGAAGTGGTTGGTTTTTAAGCTCATTCTGAAACCCTTTAGATTTTAAATAATCTATAGCTGTATTTCTGGCAATATTGATCATCCAGGTATAAAACCTTCCTTTGGATTCATCATATTGATGGATAGAATTCCATATTTTGACAAAAACATCCTGAATCACTTCTTCGGTATATTCTTTAGACTGAACAATACGAAGAATAATTCCGTACAGCGCACCGGAATAGTGGTCATACAGATAATGAAAACCATTTTCGTTTTTTTCTTTTAATAAAACGATAAGTTCCTCTTCAGAATAGGCTGTCTTAATAATTATTATTTTTCTTTCCAAATGTAGCAAAATAAAATACATTCCAAATAAAATCATTAAATCTTTTACTTCATATATGATTTTAAAGGTTTTATTTAAGATATATCAGGAAAGCTTAATTCAAGAGCAATACTACCTGTGTATTCCATGATCAACCCTGTTCTTACTTGAAACCTACATAAAATTTGCTTTGATTTCATTCTTTATAAAAAATAAATAACTGATTATCAAGTATTTGTTGATTATTTCATTTTTTATCAATCTAAAACAAAACCAACCTCGTAAATGACACTAAGAACACAATCAACCTTAACAATAAAAAATCAGCACAATGAACACACAATCAAAAACCGCAGTTTTAGCAATGGTCGCTTTATCATTCGCTTTTAGTGGGAAGGTAACTGCACAAATGATGAAAGAAAAAACAGTAATGGTAGGAGGTGCTGCCATGTATCCGGCAAAGAATATTATTGAAAACGCCGTCAATTCTAAAGACCATAAAACACTGGTAGCGGCAGTAAAAGCTGCAGGTCTGGTAGAAACATTACAGGGAGCAGGTCCCTTTACCGTATTAGCACCTACAGATGCTGCTTTTGCAAAACTTCCGAAAGGAACCGTAGAAAGCCTTGTAAAACCTGAAAATAAGGCTATGCTTACCAGCATATTGACGTATCATGTGCTATCCGGGAAATATAATGCTAAAGAAATATGGGCTGCAGTAAAAGCCGGAAACGGAAAAAGTATGATGAAAACTGTACAGGGTGAAGAGCTTACATTCTGGACGAAAGGTAAAGATCTTTATGTAAAAGATGCGAAAGGAAACAGTGCAAAAGTGACCATCGCGGATGTAAACCAGTCTAATGGTGTCATTCATGTAATAGATACAGTTCTGATGCCATAAGAATTAATAAAGCTTTAAACAGCATATGCAGGTATGCTGTTTTCTTCAATTATCTAAACAAACACTTAAAAATTAATATTATGAAAAAAACGATTCATGTTTCTAATCAGGGAGCAACCCTTGATACCAGCAGAAGAAACTTTTTGAAACTGGGAGGTATAGGGTTAGCCATAGCTGGCCTCACACTGGTAGGTTGTGATGATAATGATGACTTTCAAATGATAGATGGTGGTAAAATATTTGATCTGGGAACAGGAGATGTGGGTATATTAAACTACGCTTATGCCCTCGAACAGCTTGAAGCAGACTTTTATACTAAAGTAGTTAATAACTTTTACAGCGGAATCTCAAGTATTGAAAAAGAAGTTTTCACAGATCTTTATCACCATGAAGTCATTCACAGGGATTTTTTTAAAGCAGCCATTAGCGGAGCCACTGAGAATGTCCTTCCAAAACTTGAATTTCAGTATCCCAATGTGAACTTTAACAACCGAAGCTCTGTGCTTGCCACTGCCAAAGCATTAGAAGATACCGGAGTAGCAGCCTATAACGGAGCCGGAAAATACATTACCAATGCGGCTTATCTTGTTATTGCCGGGAAAATAGTTTCTGTAGAAGCAAGACATGCCTCTGCTATCAGAAACCTGATCAATCCGGGATCTGCAGATTTCTCAGGAGATGATGTAGTAGATGCTAACGGCCTGGACCTTGCCAAAGAGCCTAAGGATATTGTAATGGCTGCAGGTGGGTTTATAAAAACTCCTTTCTCCTGGAAAGAAAGAGGTATTAATTAATCATTCATCTTCAAATCTTGTATTATGAACATTCTTAAATTATTAGATAAGCTTTCTCATGATAATTTTTTTACTGCAGAAGCTTCAAGACTGGAAACAATTACGAATATGTCATTATTCGGAAAAAAAGCAGCAACAGCAGCCGTTCCTTTTGGATTAGGTGCCCTGGTGGTTAGTCCGGCAAAAGCGGAAACCCCAACAAAAGAATTTACAGGTACTGCATTAAAGAGTACATTAACCGATGCTTTACAATTGGCATTGGTATTAGAATATCTTGAAAATGAATATTATGCCTTAGGGCTGTCTACAGCAGGCCTGATTCCCAATTCTGACAGGCCGGTTTTTATGCAGATCTCAAAACACGAATCAGCCCACGTTAGTTTTCTGAAAAGTACTCTTACTTCTCTGGGAACAACACCGGGAGCGAAACCAACCTTTGATTTTACGGCTAATGGAAGTTTCTCTCCTTTTACAGATTACAATCAGTTTCTGGTCCTGGCGCAGGCTTTTGAAGATACAGGAGTAAGAGCTTATAAAGGACAGGCCGGAAATGTCATGTCCAATAAAGTTGTCCTTCAAGCTGCTTTACAGATTCATTCTGTGGAAGCAAGACATGCATCACAGGTAAGAAGAATGAGAGCCAATAAAGGCTGGATTGAACTTGCCAACGGCGGAAATATGCCTTCAGCAACAGATCCTGTATATGCAGGAGAGGACAATGTGAACCAGTCCGGATACAATACAGGATCCTTATTTGGGACAGCAGCAGGTTCAGCAGCTTATGACGAAGTGATGAGTGGCAGTGATGCCCAAACTATTGCCTCTTTATTTATAGTGTAATTGTGATTGGATGGCAGTGGAGTGATACGCTTTTTCCAGCATATCCGGAAAAGGGCCTCTATCCTCAAAAAATACGTATCGTTAGGCCTTAAAAAAACATATCATCAACAATTAGTTTTAACCATTCCTTTACTAAAGTACCATATATTATATAATGTATGGTACTTTTGTATGGTACATTAAAGGCTGTCTTAATACAGAATTCTTCTCATATGATGGAATAATTATTGCCTTATTCAATATGGTTCATTCTAATATTTTTCTATTATGAAAATAGCAACCTATAATGTCAACGGAATAAATGGCCGGCTACCTGTACTCTTGCAGTGGCTGAAAGAATCATCACCCGATATTGTATGCCTTCAGGAGCTCAAAGCTCCACAGGAACGGTTTCCTTTAAAAGAAATAAATGCAGCAGGCTATGAGGCTATATGGAAAGGGCAGAAAAGCTGGAATGGAGTAGCCATACTGGCAAAAAATATGGAGATCACCGAAGTACAGCGTTCTCTGCCTGGTGATCCTGAAGATCTTCAGAGCAGATATTTAGAAGCCATTATTGATCAAATGGTTATATGCTGCTTATACCTTCCCAATGGCAATCCATATCCGGGATCAAAATTTGAGTATAAACTTTCATGGATCAAACGCTTAAAAAGGAGAATGAACCAACTTATCAAAATGGAGCTTCCCGCAATCCTTATCGGGGATTTCAATATTATTCCCGAACCTATCGATGTTTATAAACCTGAGCGCTGGGAAAATGACGCATTATACAGAACTGAAGTAAGAAAAGCCTATAAAGAGCTGCAAAAGAAAGGCTGGCTGGATTCTATCCGTACTCTTTACCCTGAAGAAAAGATCTATACATTCTGGGATTATTTGTACAAAGCTTATGACCGCAATGCCGGAATACGGCTTGATCATATTTTATTAAGTCCTTATCTGAGTTCTCAGCTAGAATCGGGTGGAGTAGACCGTCATGTCCGGGGCTGGGAAAAGAGCAGTGACCATGCACCGGTATGGATTATATTAGACCGACACTGAAAGCCATGATGGCTGGTAACAAAGGCTTTAAGAAATAACAGACAGCCGGCTTCACAAAGAAAACCGGCTGTCTGTTATCTGTATTCTATAGAATCAAAGATCTATAGCAAATTTATGATGACAATTTACGCCGGCGGCCGGAAACCTTTCGGTCAAGATCTTTGATATCCTGTCTCAGCTCACGGAACATTTCTTTAAAGTTATAGCTTTCATAATCACCGGGTTCAAAGTCTTCCGGAAAAATTCCTGAAGCATATTGCCATATTTCCACCACTTCATCAAAAGGGATTTCGTAAGGCTCATAGAACGAATTATCTGCACTTACGCTGATGGAGCTTTCATTCTTTTCTTTAAAACGTTTGTAGGTAATTCCGTCATTTAAAGTAACAAAAACATAGGTTTTACCCGGTTTCAGGTCATTTATTCCTTCTACATATTTCCCTACAATATAGGACCCGTCTCTAAACGGAGGCATAGAGTCTCCATCTGCAGGGAAGGCCCTGTATTTTCCATTGGTAAGAAAGGGGAGTGCAATCCTTTGAAGGCTTTCAATATATTCTACATCACTATACCCCTCCAGATATCCCATTGATGCTTTCTGGGGAATAATTTCAATAGTATCATTCCCATGATGGTCTACAGCTACCGGAAGCACAATCCTGTTATCCGGAAGTTTCAGCATTTCATCCATAGGATATTTTTGGATATCTACAGATACCAGCAGATCAATACTCACATGGAAGTATTTTGAAATTTTTACCAGAAGCTCAATTGGCGGTTCAGATATTCCATTCTCATATTTAGAATATCTTACTCTGGAAATCGTTAATTCGTCAGCTACATTTTGTTGGGAAAGTTTTCTCTTAGCTCTTAAGAAGCGTATATTATTTGAAAAAATTGACATTGATAAAATAAAAGTATATCAGCAAAAATACAAAATTGATTTCGTTATCAGTGACCCGGAAGGTTGGTTTTACTGTACAAAGTAGAAAAATTCAGTTTTTCACAGCTATTTTTATGGAATAGTTAGAAAAAACTGAGCTCCTGAACTTCAGTTTTAATTTTCCTGTCCTCTATAGAAGCTTCTTATTTGCTTTGAAGAATATTCATTAAAAGACAATATTTACTTATAAATTAATAACTCTAAATTTTTGAATTTGAAATATGCTTTTTAACATTTAGTAAATCAACCAGATACCACATTAAACGATATTCTCATTATTTTGCTTTTATATTAATGAAATATTAAATTATAAAAACATATTATTAATTTTTTCAGAAAAACTTATCGACTTATTATTATTATTCTTATATTCGTAATGTAATAATCATATAAAATTATAGTTATGAAAAACTTAAAAAAATTAGACAGAAACGAGTTAAAAACAATTTCTGGTAACGGATTACTTGATCCAATCGGTGGATTACTAGGAGGATTAGGTGGTGTAGTTGGAGGTGTTGTAGGAGGTGTAGGCACTATCGTTGGTGGTGTTGTTACAGGTGTAGGTTCTACAGTTGGTGGTGTATTAGGCGGTGTGGGTACCCTTGTAGGTAACACATTATGCCAAACACAATGTGTAATCAATGGTGTAATTCACATCAGATTACTTGAGTGTGGATCTACTTGCTAAGAAAAAACAAGTAATAAAAACTATACCGCTCTTTTCAGAGCGGTTTTTTTGTGGGTATATTTATCATATATATTTTATTATAACACAATTTGTTATGTGTAAATAAACATTATATTCAGAAACGCAGTGTACCTCCTTTAATGCAACAAAGTTGCTTTAATAAAATTAATTATCTAGCTTTGCCGGATTATTAAAGCATACGCATATGAAAAAAGCCGTTATTTTTTTGATGGGAGGGTCTGTCATTTCTTACCATTCTGTGATGAAAGCTCAGGATCTGAGTACTGAAAAGACAGTCCAGGATATAGAATCAATACGGATACAGGGAAAAATGAACAGGGATGTGGTAAATATTCCAAAGAAGACACTGGATTTTATACAGTCCAAAACCTTAGGAGAAACGCTGAGTAAAATTCCGGGTATCCAAAATTCAGGATATGGGCCCAATTCCGGGGCTCCTGTTATCCGAAGCCTGAGTGGAAATAGGGTAAAAGTTCTGGAAAACGGAACTTCAGTGAATGATCTTTCAGGAATAAGCCCTGATTTTAATCTGGATATTCAAATGGATAATGCTCTGAGCATTAATATTTATAAGAATTCAGCAGCAGTACTGTATGGTGGAAAAGCTATTGGAGGAGCCGTTGATATTGAAACGAACTATATCGTCCGTCAGCTTCCATCAAAAAAAATTAACCTTCAGGCACTTCTGGAAGGAGGAAGCAACAGTGGACAGAAACAGGCCTTTTCAGCAAAAGGTACCATCACCAAAAACTGGGTATGGACAATAGGAGGTTCCAACCAAAAACAGGAAATCGTCCGTATACCGGGGAAATCTAAAGACAACAGATGTTATGATCCAAACCTGGTAGGATTTAATAGTATTTTGCAATCCCTCTGCCAGTTGGATGTAAATTCAAGAAATGTTCTTAACATTAGTCTGTTCCCTTATATCAGCCAGTTTGCCAAGGATCATATGGTAGAATATGAACTTTCACAGGATGATCTTTATACATTCAGCCCCACTTATTACAATCCGTCGGATGGCCAATATCACCCCAATCCCAAAAACGATCAATACGTTCCGGGGCAGGATCCCACGAAAGACCGCTACAGAAGCGAAGTAAACAGTATTAAGGACTATGTGCCAACAAAAGACGGTGTCATTCCAAACAGTCATTCAGAAAGCAATTCATTCTATTTGGGGACCAGCTATATTGGTAAATCCTTTTATATAGGAGGAGCCTATCAAAATTCCTATTCCTATTTTGGTGTTCCCGGCTATGCCTTATCCAAAATCCCAAAACACTCCCATGGGAAACCCCAGCAGCCCCTAGAGTATTTACCTATTAATATAAGAAGCCTATCCCATAAGGCTATGCTGGAAACGGCCTATCAATTCAGCCATTCTCCAATTGCCAGTATAAAGCTTAATTATATGGGAGTACTTTCCACAAATTCAGAACTTCTGGAACGCTATAAAGCCAATCAATTTCAAGTACAACAACATAATGGCCGCTTGGAAATAGCGCAACAGAAACTGAAATTTCTAACAGGAACTACAGGACTTGAAGTACAATACAGAGAAATGGAGGGTAGCGGAAGTCAAAGATATCTACCTAACAACATAAGCCGTGAAATTGGCATATTCACGATGCAGCACCTCAATTTTGATTTTCTTGAATTTGATTTGGGATACCGGAATGACCACGTCCAACGCAGGGCTGATGCTGATAAAAAATACATCAGAAGCCGCGGGCTTTCAGGAGGAAATCTCACAGGAAGGAATTTTACTCTTAATCAGTTTCATACAGCAGCCCAATGGAATATTTTAAAAAAAGCTTATCTGAAAATACAGTACAATCACTCTGAAAGAGCACCCGAAGTCAATGAGCTTTATGCTGGCAACAATCATTTTGCCATTCTCACAGAAGAAAACGGAGATGACAAGCTGGATAAAGAAACTGCAAAAACCTGGGAAATTGGTGGTGGACTTAATTTGAAAAATATACGCTTATCCGCCAATTGGTACCATACTTTCTATAAAAATTACATCTACCTTGCTCATACAGGGATTTCACGGGAAGTTTTCCTGGTAAAGGAATGGCGTTCTGATGATACCGAGATCAATGGAATAGAAGCGGAGGCTGCTTACAAAATGGACCTTCACAGATTGGGAAAATGGGAGTTAGGCTCTTATTATGACCTGGTAAGAAACATCAGTACGGCAGACAGTTCCATAAGAAAATGGAGTGATGGAGATTATATGCCTAATATGCCCACAAGCCGTTTTGGATTCAGCCTTACAGGAACGGTCCAAAAGCTGAATTTCAATATAGCATTAGACCATTATATGAAGCAAAAATATCTTGGTAAAAATATAAACCCGGAGCTTCCTATGCCTGCATTTTCACTTCTTAATGCCCGTATTTCTTATGAAGACACCCATTTAAAAACAGGAAGTATAGAATATTATATACTGGGAAACAACCTGTTAAATACAGAAGCAAGACTTCAAAATTCTCAACTGAAATTCCTTAGCCCTCTCGCCGGAATTAATATTTCAGTAGGGGTAAAAATCAAAATATCATAATATCTATAACCCGTCTGCTGCTGTGTGAGCAATTGATAAAAGCAGGTAACAGACGGGTTTTATTTTATCAACCGAAAGGTCATATTGATCCTTGGTTTCATAGGCAGAGCAGATTTGGCAATGCGGTGTTCCCAATTTATCTGAAGATCTCCTTTCATGATTAACAGAGAACCATGCTGAAGGGGGAGGCTATATTTATTGGTATGATCGTCAACGTTTCTGAAATCAAAACTTCTTACCTGTCCAAGGCTTACAGAGGCAATAACAGGGTGGTCACCAAGTTTACTATCTTTATCCCGATGCCAGGCTACAGAGTCATTCTTATCACGGTATAAATTTAACAATACTGAGTTAAAAGCACATCCCGTGGCATTCTCTATACGCTCTTTTACATCAAGCAGTTCCGGAAGCCATCGATTGGCTGTAAATTGTGTATCTCCCAATTGATAGGTCTTTTCTTCATCACCGTACCAAGCCGTCAAACGGGGAGTGAGAACCATTTTATCATACATTTTCTGGGTTCTCTGTTTCCATGGAGCAGTATTCATTAATAGTTCTTCAAGCCCTGAGGCCTCATCTTCAGGTAAAAAATGCTCCGTATACTCCAAAAGCTCTTTAGGGAACCGATAATATTCTTCAGAATTAAATAAACTAAGCTGCGACATTTTAAAATTTAAGGTCTATAAATGAATTGCACTGAACTGTTATCATAAAAAAAGATAGTGATATAAATTATATCAACAAAAATACAAATTTTGTTCAAAAATGTAACTATTTTTACAATATAGGCCTGGACAATATTTATAACATAAACACAAAATTCTGTTTAACAGACATATAAATAGATCATCTGCAAAATTATCAATAAAAGCTTGTAGGTATTTTAAAGGGCAGGGAAGTTATGCGCAGATTCACGGGAGTTCCGGCGGTGTAGCAATACCTACCATTCAAATTGCCAAGGCTATGGAAACTATTATGTTCACAACAGCAAGAAAAGTTCATGATCAATTTCTTACTAAATTAGGTGCAGGTTATGTTATTGACTGCGAAAATGAGGAATACATTACTGTTATTGGAATAGAGATTAAAAAATAATCGTCATGTATCTTTGTAATTGCTAATAGAAGTTACATCGGAACTAAAAGTAATAAAAAATGGTAATCTAATTTTATTGACAAAAAAGAAAGAAATGTTAACGAAATTGCATATATTTTATAACCAACTGCGAACTAAGAATTAATGACAGAGAAATTTCCTACAATAAATAGTACACTTTCACCAAATGGACTTGGTAAACTTATTCAACGAAAATATGAACTAACCGACAAAACGGAATGCAACATATTTCGGCTTGCTATGAATCATTTATACATTGTTCATGATGACGAAAACAAATACGTTTTTAGAGTTTACACACATAATTGGCGGACTAAATTAGAAATTGAAGAAGAATTAAGACTTTTAATTCTTCTGAAAGAAGTAGACCGACAAGTTGCTTTTCCAATAGCTGATAAATCGAACAAATTCATTCAAGAAATTGAAGCTCCAGAAGGTACACGATTTGGCGTTTTATTTTCGTATGCTAAAGGCATTAAGACAGCTAAATTTTCACCCCAAACAAGCTTTCTAATTGGACAAGCATTAGCAAAAGTTCATCAATCCACAGAAAATATCGAACTGATGAGAATGTCTTACAATGCTCAAAACTTGCTCAAGAACCCTGTTTTAAGAACAAAAGAATTCTATAGTAAAAATAGAAGCGAAATTGAATTTTTAGAAAGCCTTTCTGCTTTTTTAACGCTAAAAATGGAAAATATTGACAACCAGAAAATGAGATATGGAACTGTTCATCTTGACGTTTGGTTTGACAATTTGCACATTGACGATGAAAAAGAAATAACATTTTTTGACTTTGATTTCTGTGGCAACGGTTATTTATGCTTTGACATTTCTTATTTCCTATTTCAGTTATTTGCAACCCATTTGAACGAAGAAGAATATCAAACAAAAGCAGAAAGCTTCATAAAAGGGTATGAGATAGTAACTAAAATTAGTAATGAAGAAAAAAAGTTTTTACCCTTCGCATGTTTAGCAATTATGACCTATTACATAAGTGTTCAGTGCGACAGATTTGAATATTGGACCAATATTTTCCTGAATGAAGATCATTTAAAAAGAATGGTTGGAAATCTCAAACGATGGATTGCTTACCACAAAATTGAGATTAATATAAACTGATATTGAAATCAAAATATGCTCACGTAATGACAGAAAGCTACATACAATACGCAAGCGGATATCAAAAAGACAATATTGATGAAGAGGATATAGTAAAAGCTATATCAGATATTCAGTTAATGGATGATGAGCATGGAGCCTTTTGGGTTTCAGTTATAACCGATGATGAAAACGTGATTGAAGTACATAAAGATTTATCACTCTTCGTCATTTTCGAAGGACAGCAAACCAGATACCAGGCTACAGATTGGAACGAAGTCACAGAAATCTATAAACTATTATTGCTTGAAAAATTCGATGTAATAACCTCAAAAGTAAAATAAAGAAACCCTAGCACGGGTTTTCGTAATTGGGACTTAAGTATAGGATGGATCGATTAGTTGGAATGGAACTTTGGATTCTGATGTAAATTAAAAAATGTTATACTTTTTGAAAAGCTAAAATATATACAATTTAACATAATATAAATTATAGGACAAAATAATCATCTAAGGAATAGAGGACTAATGACATCAAAATCCCTTATTCACCTAATTTTCCTTGCAGATATTCTTTAACGACTTCCCGGAACTCTTCTTTGGTAAGGAACCTGTCCAGAAACTCTTCCAGGCTTCCTTCGTTTTCAATTTCATTAAAATAAACTTCATGGTCCGTTCCGTATACCGCTGGGTTTGATTGATCAGGATCTTTTGCACACACAAAATAATGATCCGGATATCCATATGAATAAAATATACAGACAAAATCCATTTCTTTGCCTTTTACAGTTTTTCTTACGTCATCTTCCTCTACAAGCCCATCTAATTCTTCATAATCTTCCGAGCCTGGTTTAAACGGAGTAAACATCCAGTCTTTGAAAAAATATTGGCCATATGTACAGTCATGTAAGGAAAAATAATATTCAGTTAAGTCGCGGTAAAATTTTTCATTATTTTCTTTATACAGTTTTTGATGAATGCTGTAAAACTCGTCAATACCATACACATCCCAATCTTTGTCATATAAATAATTGTCGAATCTAATACTCTGCCAGTTTTCTACAAAATTTTTATCTGCATGTACAGCGTCAGTATTTCCTCCTAAAATTTTAATTTTATTAATAATCTGTTCATTCATCTTATTATTATGTTAAATTAAATTGTAACAAATACAGCATAACTGATTAAAAAGCAATAGTTTAATTAATATCTATCTGAGAATTAATCAATTATTAGTAATATATTATTTTTAATGGCCTTTATAAAAATACAAAATCTTGCCACATGGCAACCCTTATCCTATTGAAAGGTGCTACCTTTATCCTAACCAAAAAATAAAATAGTATGAAACCAAAAATGATCTGGGCAAACCTTGCTGTGGCGGACCTTGAGCGAACACAGAAATTTTATACAGAACTGGGATTTAAGCCCAATAATCCACACAGTTCTAATGAATTGGTAAGTTTTTTTGTGGGAGACAATGAATTTATTATTCACTTCTTTCTAAAAAACATCATTGAGACCAATGTAAAAAATGTAAAATTTGGTGACTCTCACCATTCCAATGAAATTATATTTACCCTTTCTGCTGAAACCATAGATCAGGCTGATCAGTGGGCGGAAGAAGTTAAAAATGCAGGCGGAACCATTATCTCAGAACCTGAAAGCTTTGGAAACAACTATTATGGTTTTGTCTTTGCAGATCCTGATGGACATAAATTTAATGTCTTCAAAATGTAAATATTCTGAGATTTTGATTACAACTTATTTTGGTCTTAAATCTTCTTCATTTTCAACCAGATAGCATAGGTACAGGATGGAAAAACACAGCTTTTTTGAGCCTTCATTAGTTTTTCTGTATTTTAGGCTTTTAAAAGAAAAACAAGCCATAATTTCACTGAAGAAAACAGACTGATGATTTAATATGGCAATGTAAATTCAATAGAGATGGACTTTAGTCCATCTGATAAAACATTACAATCAATTTGGCTTTAGCCAAAACCTATTAAAAAAGTTTGAACAGTTTTAAAGCAAACCGGCCCCTTAAGTTAACTCAAGGGACCGGTTATTTATATGTACAATAGACTGCAGAATACTATTTATTCATTCCTAAACTGTTATATAACTGCACCTGCCATATTCCCACGACCTCTTTAAGCATAACAAATGTAAATGCAGCATTATAGCTGTTAGGAAATATTGTGAGTTCAGTATCTATAAAATCCGATGCTTTAGGAATAGGTTTTAATCCAAAGGTCTGAAACAGAGCCACAGATCTTTTCATATGAAACCCCGAAGTCACCAGATATACACTGGATGGCCCCATCTGATTTACTATCTGACTTGAATATTTTGCATTTTGATAGGTATTCATGCTTTGATCTTCCTTAATCATGTCAGAATCCGGCACCCCCATCTTTTTAAAATTCTCTCGGAATAATTCGGCTTCGCTTGTATGTCCTCTTCCTTTTCCAGAAATTAATATTTTACAAGATTGATTATTTTCCCTGTATTCATGATACAATTGATAGGCAGTAACTATTCTGGAATAAGACATGGTATGCAATTTCTCTGTATTGTCAATATCTACCACCCCGCCACCGAGCACTACAATAATGGGATTCTGAGCCGGTATATTCTTCATCCCTGAAGTACTGATATAACTTTTCTGCAGATATCCGGAGATTAGTTTACCCAGAAAACCGTTTCCTATAAGGATAATCATGACAACTGCTGATATAAAAATTCCTGTTCTCAGATTTTTACATTTATTCTTCCTTTTCAACAGAGCGATAATAACTACTGCAAGAAATACTAAAAAATAGGGTTCTGTAAAAAGCTGTACAATACGGAATAAAAAGTCCAGTAAAAATTTCATCTATGATACTATTGATTAATGCTAAGAAAATATTGGATTTTCAAAGATAAGGTTATTTCATAACTCCTGTTTTCCTCAATATATTTCAAAGGTCTCTTTGAATTGATTTCTATTTTTATTTGATAATTTTATACCATCAGAATATGAAATACTATGGATTATCAAACATTCGAACCCGGGCCGGAGCTGGCTCCCTTTATCAAATGCTATTGGACACTGGACAGTCCAAAAGAAGACGTGCCGCAATCACAGACTATCGTTCCGGACGGCTGTATGGAAATGATTTTCCATTATGGAGATCTCTACAAACAATATATCCAGGGAGAAGCTATTGTACAGCCTAGAAGTTGTGTTTTCGGACAGCTAACCCAACCTTTAAGAATAAAACCTACCGGAATCACCGGCATTTTCTCTGTCCGTTTTCATCATGACGGTTTTTTGCCGTTTGCTGCTATTCCCATAAAAGAGATGGATGATAAAGCCATTCCGCTGGAAGATCTGTTTGGAGCTGCCGGAGCTGAATTGGGTGAAAAAGTATTCCATTCTAAAACAGTTCAGGAAAAAATAAGCCATGTAGAAAACTTTTTGCAGGAAAGACTTAATCCTGAAACCATTGACAGGATTGTACAATCTACCATTGATATACTCCTCAATGTAAATGGACAAATCTCCGTAAATGAATTATCGCAACAAACCAATATCAACCGCAGACAGTTGGAACGCAGGTTCTCTTCAGCCATTGGCATGAGTCCTAAACAACTTTCCAAAACTATAAGACTTCAATCAATCCTGAAACAGCTTCTTCATAAAGAATACACCAGTCTTACGGCACTTGCTTACGATGCTGAATATTATGATCAGGCTCATTTTATCAAGGATTTTAAAGAGTTTACAGGCCTTAGTCCCAAAGAGTTTTATGGTGACCATCTTCAGATGTCCTCATTATTTTACAAAAAAGATTCGTGATGTCGCATTTTTACAATTGTAAAGATTTATTTATCATGAATTTTGATTGATCTAAAATAAGCAACATGAAAACAAAACTAATTCCCGCTGTCATTGGACTCTTGATTATAGGCAGCTGGACTCAGCCCAGTGAAATCAAAAAACTGGAATGGCTGCTTGGTACCTGGGAAACCAAAACCACGAAAGGCAGTCTTTACGAAACCTGGACTCAGAAAAGCAATACTGAACTTCAGGGAGAAAGCTATTATTTAAAGAATAAAGATACCATTCACTTCGAGTCTGTACGCCTTGTAGAAAAAGACAGAAAACTGCATTATATCGTATCTGTAAAAGGTCAACATGATGAACAGCCTGTCGATTTTATTTCAACTCCTGGCTCAAATCCCACTTCACTGGTATTTGAAAACCGGCAGAATGATTTCCCTCAAACGATTACCTATAAAAAAATCCGTAAAGATTCTTTATTTGCAGAAATCTCAGGCCTTATGAATGGGAAAATGGCCAGACAGGCATTCCCCATGAAGAAAATAAAATAATTTCCTTTATCAGAATACAATCTATTGTGTACACCGGTATTGTTTTCAGAATAATAGTTTTCGGCGGCCTGCGGCCGCCGAAAACTTATCTATCCACTCACCTTCATCAGGCAAGTTCACTTGCCCACCCGTAGCTTACTAAAAATATACAGCACCATCATAAAACTTTGCGTTTAACCTAAAAAGATATAAATCTCCCGCAGATCACACAGATTTCGCAGATTTTATCTTTTACTTATCTGTGCAATCTCCAAAATTTGCGGGAAATTATAAAAAGAAACAAGCGAAAGAGTTTATTTCTCTCACCATAAAAACCAAAAACCTATCCACTCACCTTCATCGGCAAGTTCACATGCTCACCCTTAACTCCCTAAAAAATATACAGCACTATCATAAAACTTTGCATTCATAAAACGCGTAAGAATAAAATAAACACTAATCTTCATTTTCAATAATAACCATATATATAAAATCTTATTTTCAAATAATTTCCATTTAAAAATTATATTTGTCATTAAAATTTTTCATAAATTAATTCAATGAGCAAACCAATTATATTTGGAGAGATAGAAGGATTTCAAGAAGGATATTTATTTAAAAACCGTCAAGAAATCATGGATAGTAATCTTCATAGAACCTTGCAAGCTGGTATTGATGGCAATATAAAAGAAGGTGCTTCCGTAATAATCCTTTCAGGAGGCTATGAAGATGATGTTGATAATGGAAATGAAATCATTTATACAGGCGCTGGCGGCAATGATTCTAATACAAAGAAACAAATAGAAGATCAATCTTGGAGCAACAGAAGCAATGCGGCCTTGTTAGTAAGTATGGACCAAGGACTAGCTGTTCGAGTTATAAGAGGAGAAAAACATAAATCACTCTATTCACCTAAAGAAGGTTACAAATATGCCGGATTATATAGTGTTGTAGATGCGTGGGAAGAAATTGGAAAAAGTGGTTTTAAAGTTTGTAGATTTCTACTAAGATATTCCGGTTCTCAACTTACAGATAATCTATTTCAAGAATTTAATTCTAAACAGCAAAAAATAAGGAAAGAAACCGTAATACTCAGAATAGTGCGTGATACGAAAATAGCTGTGGAAATAAAAAAATTATACGATTTTAAATGCCAAATTTGTAATATTAGTATCCCGACAAAATCTGGTCATTATGCAGAAGGAGCCCATATAAAACCACTTGGAATGCCCCATGATGGAGAAGATAGTATTGACAATATCCTTTGTCTATGTCCTAACCACCATGTTATGTTCGATAAAGGAACCTTTTCTATATTAGATAATTATGAATTGATAGGGCATGAAAATGGAATATTATTTATTCATAAAAATCACAAAATTAAGCCCTCAAATTTACAATATCATAGAAAAGCTCATGGGTATGAGTGAGTTGTATTTTCTAATATTTCGCCCCTTCTATAGTTTAGTTCATAAGGTTTTTCATTAAAAATCAACAATTTCTCACAAAAAACTTGCGTAGCTAAATAACTACACATATATTTGTAGTCAAATAACTACACAATGAATTTAAGAAGAGATGTATTTCAGGCGATCGCAGATCCTACCAGAAGATCTATATTGATGTTGGTAGCGGCTCAATCGATGACAGCCGGAGCAATAGCGGCTAACTTTAATACAGCAAGGCCTACTGTTTCAAAGCATATCCAGATCCTTACAGAATGTGAACTATTGAGATCTGAACAAAACGGCCGGGAAATTACGTATCACCTTAATCCAAATAAAATGAAAGAAATAGCCGATTTTATAGAACCCTTCCGCAAAATGTGGGATGAGAAATTCAATAAACTGGAAGATGTGATGAAGGCGTACCAGAACTTGAAAAATAAATAATAAGAGATAAAAGATGAGGGACAGAGAGATAATAGACTTTAAATAGTATTGATTTTCTCCCACTCTAATACTCTCAACTCTTAACTCTCAACTCTTAACTCTTAACTCTCAACTCTTAAAATCATGGAACTTAAAACAAAAATCCACGCAGAAGATGGCAAACAGGAAATCTTTATCATCAGAGAATTTGATCTTCCTGTAGAATTGCTCTTCAAAGCCTATACAGAAGCTGAACTTTTCGAACAATGGATGGGCACCAAAGTGACCAAGTTTGAAAACAGGCCACACGGAAGTTACCGCTTTGAAACCTTAAATCCTCAGGGAGATGTAGTGTTCAGCGCTAATGGAGCTATTCATGATATTGTTCAGAATGAGAAAATTACGAGAACTTTTCAAATGGAGAATACACCTTTTCCGGCTCAGATTGAATTTTTAGAATTTGAAAAATTAACCGATACCACCAGCAAAATTACGATCCAAACCATTTATAAATCCGTAGACTTCAGAGATCAGCACCTGAAAATGCCATTCGCTCAGGGAATTAATATGGCGCATAACCGTTTACAGGAAATATTTAGAGAGACGGAGAGATAATAGACGAAGAGATGAGAGAGATGAATACCATAGTTTACATTGTGAATGCCAATAGGGAATTTTGTTTTGCAAGTGAATCGTCAACGATGAAAGAAAGAACAACAACCTTAAACATTACACTTTAAACTTCACACGCTCTTACCCTCCCACTCTAATACTCTCAAACCCTAGAACTCCAGAACCCTCAAACCCAAAATACATGAATCCAAAAGTTAATTTTTTCTTTGAAAATGCCGGGCAATGGCAAAAAGAATTTGAAAAACTAAGAACAATTGCCTTAAGTACCGAGCTTGTAGAAGATCTAAAATGGGGCTGTCCCTGTTATACCTATGAAGGAAAGAACATTTTCTTAATTCACGGTTTTAAAGAATATTGTGCCCTACTCTTTTTTAAAGGAGCCTTGATGAAAGATCCTGACCAGATTTTAATTCAGCAATCTGAAAATGTACAGGCGGCAAGGCAAATTCGTTTTACAGACCTTCAACAGATCAATGATCTTGAAAAAGAACTTCGGGCCTATATGTTTGAAGCTGTAGAAATTGAAGAATCCGGGGCAAAAGTTGAAATGAAGAAAACCAAGGACTTCGAAATGGTTGAGGAATTTCAACAAAGATTAGATGAAAATCTGGCATTAAAGGAGGCTTTCGAAGGATTGACACAAGGAAGACAACGGGCCTACCTACTCCACTTCTCCTCTGCCAAGCAATCCAAAACCAGGGACGCAAGAATTGAGAAATGCATTCCTCAAATCCTGGACGGAAAAGGGCTTAACGACTAATCATAAAACTTAATCAATATGGAAACATCAAACCGATCAGAAAAAAGAACAAAAATCATCTATTGGATATTTACCCTTTGGATGGCTCTTGGAATGGTTTCTACAGCTATTGTCCAGCTTATGAAAAATAAAGACGAACTCGCCAACTTCACCAATTTGGGCTACCCCGCTTACCTGATGACCATCATAGGAGTCTGGAAAATTTTAGGCGTTATTACTATCCTTGTTCCGAAGCGTTTATTACTAAAAGAATGGGCTTACGCCGGGTTTTTCTTTGTGATGTCAGGAGCGGTTATTTCCCACCTTATTGTTGGAGATACCGCAGCCAGAACACTTCCGGCTGTACTATTATTAGTTTTAGTCCTTATTTCCTGGTATTTCAGACCTGCCAACAGAAAAATTTCTTTTACCAATCATTAATAAAACGATAAAGATGCCATACAATTATCCTATTATAACGGGTTGGATAATGGGTTGGAAACGCAAAGGCGCAAAGATTTAATACAACAAGAAAGTTTTTAAGACGCAAGAAAATCAAGGATTTCCAGCAAGTTTTTATCAAATACAATAATGAAGCAGCATTCAATTTTATCATAGATAAAATCCTTGCGTCTTAAAGCAGTATTTTTTATAATAATTTGCGGCTTTGCGAGTAACCAACTATTTACTATTAGATGTTGGAAAAACGCAAAGACGCAAAGATTAATACAAAAAGGCTATTATAAGACGCAAGAAAATCAACGATTTTCAGCAAATACAACCAAACACAATACTGTAGATTTAGATCAGCAGCATTCAATTTTATCGCAGATAAAATCCTTGCGTCTTAAAGCAGTATTTTTTATAATAATTTGCGGCTTTGCGAGTAACCAACTATTTACTATTAGATGTTGGAAAAACGCAAAGACGCAAAGATTAATACAAAAAGGCTATTATAAGACGCAAGAAAATCAACGATTTTCAGCAAATACAACCAAACACAATACTGTAGATTTAGATCAGCAGCATTCAATTTTATCGCAGATAAAATCCTTGCGTCTTAAAGCAGTATTTTTTATAATAATTTTGCGTCCTTGCGGTTAGCCAACAAAAAAATCCATCACAGAAAAAATTTTCACTTCTACACCCGTATTTTTATTACAATTGATATCTTTGAAATAGCCCAAAACAGTCTTCCCAATAAAGTATCCATAAACAAAATTTAACATGAAAAAGAAAACATTAACTCCCGAACAAAGCGAAACTCTTTTAAAAGCACTGAAAACCCGCTTTGAAAAAAACATGAATCGCCACAAAGACTTAAAATGGGAGAAAATACAGTCAAAACTGGAAGCCAACCCTGAAAAACTTTGGTCACTGAACAAAATGGAAGCCACAGAAGGTGAACCTGATGTGGTAGATTATAACAAAAAAACAGACGAATATATCTTTTTCGACTGCTCCCTGGAAAGCCCTAAACGCCGAAGCCTCTGCTATGATTATCAAGCCTGGGATTCCCGAAAAGCTAACAAACCGGAAAGCAACGTCATTGATATGGCTGTTGAAATGGGGATTGAACTTTTAACAGAAGAACAATACCGCCAGCTTCAGGAACTCGGAAAATTTGATCAGAAAACTTCAAGCTGGGTAAAAACACCGGCTTCTATCAGAGAACTTGGAGGAGCTATTTTCTGTGACAGACGCTATAATACCGTTTTTATGTATCATAATGGTGCAGATTCCTATTATGCAGCGAGAGGGTTCAGGGGAATGGTGAAGGTGTAAGAGAGTTGGAGGGTTTGAGAGTTTGAGAGTGAAAAAATCTTTGATTTTTTCACAACTTTAGTGTACTTTATATGCGCAAAACTGGAAACTTTAATAACTTAAGTGTTTAAAAACTTTTGTGACTTTTGTGGTTACAATAAACACTTTAGAGCACTTTAGCAAGTTTAAAATAATAGCGCATAAGTAAGATTACTTAAGATGAAAAATCAAAGATTTTCTTAAAACTTTAGTGTACTTTATATGCGCAAAGCTGGAAACTTTAATAACTTAAGTGTTTAAAAACTTTTGTGACTTTTGTGGTTACAAGAAAATCCTAACCTACTAGGGGTTAGATTCCTCCGGAATGACAAGCAGAACACTATTATACATCACTCTATATAAATCTCAATATTGCAAATACTTAAAACACTTTAGAACTCTTTAGTAAGTTTAAAAGAATAATGCATAAGTAAGACCATTTTAGATAAAAATCAAAGATTTTTTCAAAACTTTAGTGTACTTATTAGTACGCAAAGTTGGAAACTTTAATAACTTAAGTGTTTAAAAATTTTTGTGACTTTTGTGGTTACAAGAAAATCCTAACCTACTAGGGGTTAGATCTTCCGGGATGACAAATAAAACGTTTAGTTTATTATAAATTACTGGTCTCTTTTTTTCAATAAATTCAGAAATCTTTCAGCCATGGAGATTCTACACTCCAGAATATAATATGAACCCCCAGGAAATCCTGAGCATAGCTTACAAATTCTTCTTTGGTAAAAGGTTTCTTTGTTTTTGGGTTTTTATACGTTAAGGTGGGCTCCTGAACAGCCATGGCTACTAACGGTAACTTTCCTTTATACTGATGAAAGAATGGATAAGAATTTTTCATCTGGGCATTTTTATTGGGAACAATATCCGGACCTCCCAATCCTATATTATTTTTATCTGCAAAATCAAATAAGCGGGACATATACTGATGATCGTTTTCCCATTCACATGGAAAGAAATTCACATACTGTAAAACATAAGATTTTTTAAAAGCATTTCTGGCAAATTTTAAATTATCCAGCTCGGCCTGAAAGTAGGTGTCGCAGCTGAAACCTGTTTTATCTTTTTTCATATCAATATCGATGGCTGTTTCCGGAAGGTTAATGCCCTGGATCTTTCCGTCAAACTTTTTGGCCAACGCTTCTATCAGTTTCTGATACCTCTCCCGAACTGCGGGATTCCATTGCTGGGTAACCCAGCCACTTCCTACAGGTTTATTCTCACCCGGATTGTCATATTGAGCAACCAGTCCACCGGTATATACCTTTTCATTTAAAATATAATCGGGAACGTATCTTGCCTGAGGTTCAAAGAACCGATCCTGAAGCTGGATAAAAAGCTTTCTGTCTAAAGAAGTCAAATAGGCTAAGTCTTTTTCAATACGAGAAAAATCATAAACATCTTTTGATGTTTCCAGTGCTCTCCAGTTATAGACAATCTGCACTCCTCCAATATCTTTTCGCATAATCATTTTCTCGATGTTCTGCAGATCTCCCGACGAAGTATAAATATAGTTTTGGGGCGTTTGTCCCATTAAAAAATGTAATCCTAGCAATACTATTCCTAATCCCAGTATTCTAGTGGTCATTGTCATCATGATGAATTTAAAAATAATATACTATGAATCATTTTCCGTGCCCAAGTCAGTGATCTTTTTAAACTTTTGAAAAATATTCTTATTTATCTATAATATTCTTTAATATATAAATAGTATTACTAATTTAGCAGTTCAAATTTGATTTAAACAACTGAGGATATGAAGAAATTAATATTACTGAGTGCTGTTTCGGCATTTCTGATCAACTGTAATAAGAAAACTGAAGCTCCGGCTCTGAAAGCAGAAGCAGATACCATTGCGGTAGCTGAACCTGTAATAGACACCTTAGGTCCAAAATCTTTCTGCTATATTGGTGTAACAGGAAAAGACAGTGTTTTTGCTTCTATTGATGATAATTTAGGAACAATCATTGGGAAATTATCTTATAAAAACAGTGAAAAAGACAGTTCAAAAGGTGATGTAACCGGCTTTAAATCCGGGGATACATTGAAACTGACTTATGAGTTTGCCTCTGAAGGCAAAAAAAGCAAAAGAGATATTTACTTCCTTCAGAAAGACAATACGCTAACAGAAGGAATTGGTGATCATAAGGAAGAAGCTGGACATTCAAAATATGCTGATGAAAAGAAAATCAGCTATCAGGACGGACAAAAACTGAATACTGCTGATTGTGAAACAGTGAATAAAGGCCTAAAGTAAACCTGGCCTCTGATATAAATAAAAACAGTCTAAAAAAATAGACTGTTTTTTATGTTTATAATTCCCTGTTAATAATTTCTATGAAACTGTTGACAGCATCATCTCCTGTATTCCAGGAAGTAATAAGGCGGATTGCAGAGAACTTTTCGTCTACTTTTTTCCAGACAAAAAAATCAAAACTTTCAGACAGTACCTCTATAAGTTCATTGCTTACAATAGGGAAAATCTGATTGGTATACGTATCTGCAAGGAAATGACCACCCTTGCTGCGGAAAGCATTTTTGATTTTCATCGCCTGCTGATTGGCGTGCTTTGCAAGATCAAAATATAAATCATCTTTCATCAGCTCTAAAAACTGGATTCCCAACAGTCTTCCTTTTGCCAGTAAAGCACCCTTCTGCTTGATATTAAATGCAAAATCTTCCTGAAGGCTTATCGTGTTAACCACAATAGCTTCACCTATCAATGCACCGTTTTTAGTGCCGCCAAGATAAAAGATATCCGTTAATTCCGCTACCCTTTCCAGGGTAAGGTCGCTGATTTCCGAAGTAAGCCCGTGCCCCAGCCTTGCACCATCCATAAACAGGTATAAGCCGTTCTGTCTGCAAAAATCTGAAAGCTCCCCTAATTCTTTGGCCTGGTAAATAGTTCCAAGCTCTGTAGAATTGGAAATATATACCAGCTTGGGCATGACCTGATGGGGTATATTTTTATGGTTCGCCAACACCGGAATAATATCTGAAGGTCTTAGTTTGCCATCCTCCGTTTCAATGCTTAATATTTTGTGTCCTGTTGCTTCAATAGCACCGGTTTCATTATTTAAAATGTGTCCGCTGGATGCAGATATAGCACATTGATAAGGTTTTAGAATGGAAGAAATAACAATCAGATTAGCCTGCGTCCCACCGGAAACTAAATAAACTTCTGAATCTGCTTTTTTTATTTTTTCTTTTATAAGTTCTTTAGCTTTTAATGAGTACTCATCTTCTCCATAGCCAGCCTGCTGTTCAAGATTACACTGTAAAAGGGTCTGTAATATATTAGGATGACATCCCTCAGAGTAATCGTTTTTAAATGAAAATTTCATAGAGTAAAATTAAAAAAATGTAATAATATTATCCCTATGAAAAAGAGTTAAAATATCAGAATTATCAGGCTTCCAGAACGGCTTTCGATAGTATATTTTATTTTATAAAATCATTTGGCTGACCCACCTGATAATCTCCATCAGGCTTTATATAAATTTTATATTTCTTTTTACATGTTTTATCCACGGGTTCAATAAAATAAGATTTTGCATTTTCCAGATAAGCACCACTCAGCTTGCCGGAAGCAATGGTCAGTGTAATGAGTTTTGTGCCGTCTTCAGACTTTCCTTTAAAGCTGTAAATTTTTGCTTTTCTCAGCAACTCGCTTGTGGTGTCTATGGTATTATATTTTGTCTCCTTTCCATTAATATCATATAAATTAAAAATAACATCCTTCTTACTCCCTTCAGTCAATTTATTTTCCTGTATAAATTTTTTAGGATTAAAAGTAAAAGTAAAACTCTGAGCCTGAGCATTACAGCATATCATAAAAACCAGGACTGTTAAAATACTTTTCATCTTTTTGAGTGTTGATAATTAATTGTTAAATACTAAGCAAATTCTGTACAAAAAAAGAGCTATAATCAGTATAGCTCTTTAATTTGTGTATTGTCAATTACTTTTTGATAATTTTTGATTGATGAATCAATGTTTTACCATTTAATAATTTTAACATATAAATTCCAGTTTGAAACTTAGAGAAGTTGATTTCAGAGTTGCTAACTGCATTATTCTCCATTAACCTACCTGAAGCATCATAAATTTCATAATCAGTGATTTTTTCATCACTGTGTATCTGAAGGTAATCTTTCACCGGGTTGGGCACCAGTCCGATTTGCTTTTTAACCATATCACGGGTTGCCAATGCTGTAGTAATGATTAAAGTAACACTGTTTGTACTTAGCTGGTAACACACTTTGGTCTGTGTAAGCTCACCAATGGTCTTATTAAGTAAAGCACTTTCGGTTCCGGTAAATGAAATTCCCTGTACTGTATAGGTTCCTACCGGTAATGACGTAAAGTCTGCAGTGGCATTGGTAGCTACTATAGTATTGGTCGTGGAATTGATAGCTGCATACGTATAGTTAACCCCGGCAGGGCTATCAATAATATTATAGAACTTCCCGGGACCTGTAGTACTAAGAACTACGCTGGATCCTACAGGTGTATTGCTCAGATTTCTTGTGGTTGCAAGATATTCCACCCCTTTTTCCAAATTGGCACTGAATGATCTGTAATACGTAAAACCAGTACCTGTTCCGGAATAAACAGCATTAGAAGTCACGAAGTTGGCTGTTCCGGTCTGGTTTCCTTTATAAATGGTAACAGCTACTCCACTCGGAGAAGGATAGCTCAGCGTATAACTTCCGGTCTCTGTCACCTTAAATCTAAAAGGAAGCATGCTGGAACCTGACACAAGCAAATGAGGAGCTGTTTGGGTCTGATTGTAGATATACCAGTTTTCCGGGCCCATATTAGCTGCATCAAAAGTCAGTGTTTTAGCATTATAAATATCACTGGAGGGTGTTTGTGGCTGTAAATTAAGATGAGCCTGCGGACTCCCCTGAGCGGCCGTTACCACTTTTGCATTTTCTACAATGATCGTATGGAAGGCATTACAGCTTGAATTGATGATAAAATTAGTATTAGACACATCAAAGAACTCAGCAAAATCATTAATCACTGCAGTTACTTTAACTCTCGCTTTATCGGTATACGGAACGAATGGCAAAGCTACAGCAGCCGTACCATTATTGGGCACATTAGAAGCAAGTGTGTAAGGGAAGGTTTCTCCTCCATCCGTAGAAAGAAGGATATTGACCGTACTTTTTAAAACATTGGTCTGGTTAACATCCCATGTTACATTGATATTGGAATCCGCATTTACGGATACATTTGAATTAGGATAAGTAACCGTTAAAGGTCCCTGGTTAGTCACTGTTAACACAACCTGATCAGAATCTGCTCCACCTGAAATGACACTGTTATCTCTTACTGTAAATCTCATCTTCATTGTTCTTGCTACCAGAGGCAGTGCTTCTGCCTCATTAGTAGGAGGCGTATTCTGATTGTCCAGGACAAATTTCATCTTAGGGAAATACCGTTCAGTGGTAAGGGTAGTCTGCTCAGATCTAAACAACGGAGCTGTAGTACTGTTCACCGCAGAATATCCGCCACTTCCATTAATTGTACTTCCAAATGCACCTTTGTCATTGGCAGTAGCCACATCTACCTGATCCCATGTGTATGATAAATTGGAATCTTCTGCATCACTTCCTATTCCTTTCAATTTAAAAGGTGTGTTTTTTGGAATACTGATGGCTGTATTTCCGGCATTGGCAGAAGGAGGTGTATTCGCTACCGCTACAGAGGTAAAACAGGTAGAGGATACGCTGAGTGTATTTAAAATCTGATCAATACTTTTGGCATGGAAGTAATTCAGTCCGTTATTGCCGGTATTTGTCTGATCATTAGGAGTCGTACAGTTGTTTTTATAGGCCATTATCGTTGATCCAGAACCAGGTTCTACAGCTGCTGCTGCATTCCATCCGGAAGTACAGAATGTAGGGCTTGAAGGGGTTCCTCCTACAGCATTATATGTATGCCCTGCTCCAAACTGGTGTCCCATTTCATGAACAATCAGGTTGGCAGACAATGATTTCGGCATAGAAAGTGTCCACTGGCTCCAGGCTCTAGCTTTGAGTGAGGCCGTACAAGGCCTTGGCCCTGCCTGTCCCTGAGCACTTCCGTTAGCTCCCGGCATAATGTTGAAAGTGTGCCCAATATCATAATCAGCATATGGAAGTGTTCCGTTGGTATTGAGAACATCAAATCCAGCTTGCGAATTAGCTGCTGAAGCAAAAGAAGGATCTACCGTAAAAGGATCTGTAGCTCCATTGGTAAAAATTAAGGTTTTATTGACCGTCTTATCAATCAAAGCAAAGGAAATAGATAATTCCGACTCATAAATCTGGTTAATAAGATTCATCATAGCCACCAATTCTCCAAGGGCAGCATCCTGATTTCCAAGAGCTGTGGTAAATTCCCCGGTGGTAGCCACTGCCATTCTAAATGTTTTCAAGGTATTTCCATAGGGGAAACCTGTTACTGATTTCTGAACATTCAACCCTTTGGCTACCGCCTCTAAGCTCTCTCTGAAATCGTTTTCATCAGCTCCACACTGAAATTTTTCACCAAACATTTCAAAAGAATTATAAATCCTGTATTCTCCTTTTTTAGTCTTATAGGGTTCAATAATATAATACCCCTGATTAGACTTGATCATTGCAGAAATTTCATTTCCTACTAATGTAAGCTTTATCTTATCCTGCCTGTCTTTTGAAAATCCATCAAAGGTTATAATGTTATCAAGCCTCTTATTGAGAAGATTATTTTCAGACAGGATAAATTCTTTTTTAGTTCCGTCGATAAGAGTCAATACGATAGACTGATTATTAATTTTTTTCGAACTTTTCCTGTTGACATCAATATTTCTCTTGAAATTTTCTGTGTTTAAGGTAAAGGTAGTTCCGGGAAGATCATCACTACTTAGACCATAGGGGCTCAATACCTGTGCATTCATTAGAAAAGATGCACAAATAGAAATAAAAGTAATTTTTAGTTTCATTGTTGCTGTTTTTTTTTAAACATTAAAGATAAATAATTAATCAATATATAGAGAATAAAATAATATGAAAAACTTACGTTTCATGATATATTTTTAATAAAAACAATAAATACTTATCATTTTAAATGATTTAGCAGAAAATAAGACCATTCCACTAAATTTTGAAATTTATAGACGGAGTTGTTCTCTATATTACTTTTAATATTATTTTGTTAGATTTGTATTGAAAATCATCTAACATTTTGAAAACAACACTCACAGAAGAAAATTATTTGAAAGCACTGTTTCATTTAGTTGACAATGAAGGAAAAGTAACGATTAATGAGCTTAGCAAATTTTTAAATGTAAAAATGCCGAGTGTCAATAATATGATGAAGAAGTTTGCAGAGAAGAAATGGGTCATTTACGAAACCTACAAACCTTTAATTGTTACAGAGAATGGAAGACGCGAAGCCGCTTTGGTAGTTCGTAAACACAGACTTACTGAAATGTTTTTGGTAAAAAAAATGAATTTCGGCTGGGAAAATGTCCATGAGATTGCAGAACAGCTGGAGCATGTACATTCTCAAATTTTCTTTGATAAAATGGATGAAATTCTGGATTATCCAAAATTTGATCCTCATGGAGAACCTATTCCTGATAAAAAAGGAAATATCATTGCTCAGGATCTGCAGAGATTGAGTAACTGTGAAGTGGGTGAAACCGTAATTTTTGCTTCAGTTACCCTCTCCGATGATGCTTTTTTAAGCTACCTAACTGAAAGAAAACTTCTTCTCAATACCAGAATCAAGATTCTTAAAATTGAAAGCTTCGACAAATCAGTTACCATAGAGATTGAAGGGAAAATCGAAGTACTCAGTAAAAAGGCTACTGAGAAAATACTGGTGAAAAAATAATTATTGTTATAAAACTAAACGGTTAACAAAAACTTCGCGTTCTATGCAGCCTTGTTGGAAATTGTTAAAAAACGGTTAAATACTTTTCCACAAAAACTTTGATGCTTTAATTTTATTAGGTTTGCAAAACTTTGTGCTTGCCTTTTCTTTCGTCAAGCAATAAAACATTAATTATTACCCTAAAAAATTATGAAAAAAAGCATTCAGTTTTTTATTATTTCCATGCTGTTAAGCCCATTTGCCAATGCTCAGGTAAGAGATTTTGTTATAGAGCCACCCATTAAGCCCAATTTGTATATTTATAAAACATTCGGTGTATTTGGGGGGAAAGAATATTCTACCAATGCAGTGTATCTTATTACTAAAAAAGGAGTTGTTTTATTTGATGTTCCATGGCAGAAGACCCAGTACCAAAGCCTGATGGATACTATACAGAAACGTCACAACTTACCGGTTATTGCTGTATTTGCAACCCATTCACATGAAGACAGAGCCGGAGACCTGAGTTTTTATAACAACAAAGGAATTAAAACCTATGCTACAGTAAAAACAAATGAACTCCTGAAAAAAGACGGAAAAGCAATATCAACTGAAATCATAAAAACAGGAAAACCTTACCGTATAGGCGGAGAAGAGTTTGTGGTAGATTTTCTTGGTGAAGGGCATACTGCCGACAATGTAGTAGTATGGTTTCCGAAATATAATATTTTAGATGGCGGATGCCTTGTAAAAAGCAGAAATGCTGTAGATTTAGGGTATACAGGAGAGGCTAATGTGAAACAATGGCCACAAACAATGGAAAAACTGAAAACTAAATATTCGAAAGCTGTTATGGTTATTCCGGGACATGATGAATGGAAAGGAGGTGGACATGTAGAACACACCCTGGAACTTCTGAATAAAAAATAAAGTTCAGATTAATATTAAAGAGGCCTGGCAGTTTGCCAGGCCTCTTTAAATATCAGTTATTGCTTCAGAATTGCAGCTACTTTTTCAATTTCTTCCATGGTATTAAAATAATGCGGTGACAGACGAATAGCCTGATCTACATTTTTTAAAGTAAAGTCAATTAATGCTCCATTCTTATTATTTACTTTAAAAATAATTTTATTCTCACTTAGTATTTTTTGAATGGAATCAATCTTTCCATCCTGTTCGCAGAAAGTAATGATACTGCCCAATCTATTTCCTTTATCCAAAATTTTGAACCCATTATTCAGAAGGCTGGCTCTCAACGTTTCCGACAGTTTCCTGTTGTAGTTTTCAATATTGACCATTCCTATCGCATTGGCATACTTTAAAGCTTCCGTAAACCCGAGCAATGAAGCATTGCACCTTTCAAAAAATTCAAATCTTTTTGCAGTTTCACTGAGCTGGTAATCATCAAATGCAGTCCATTCGGCACCATTACTATCCAGAAATAAAGGGGCCATTTTCTGAGCTAATACATGATCCGAAACATATAAAAATCCTGTTCCTCTCGGTCCCCTTATAAATTTCCGGCCAGTTGCCGTTAAAAAGTCACAATTAATCTTTGTAACATCTACAACCAGCTGTCCTACCGACTGGCAGGCATCTACAAGATATAGGATATTATACTGCTTACAGAGCTTCCCTACTCCTTCCACATTTTGAATTAACCCTGAGCTGGTAGGAATATGGGTCACCGCAATTAATTTGGGGCGGTGCTTTTGGATTAACTCTTCAAAATACGCAAGGTCCAGCTCATTATCCGGCAGATTGACGGCTCTGATAACTTTAATATGATACCTCTTCTGTAAAGAAATAAAAGCAATATGGTTTGATATATAATCATCATTGGTGGTAATGATACAGTCGCCATCTTTAAAAGATATACTTGACAATGCTTTTGCATACCCATCGGTGGCACTGTTTGTAAAAGCAATATTGGAAGGTTTAGCATTAATCAGCTTCGCAGCCTGTTCATAAAACGCATTGATTGGCTCAATGTTTTTCTCTGCTGTGGTATGCCCTCCCAACTCCTGTTCTTCATATAAATAATCCACCATTCTTTCAACAACAGGCTTAGGCATCAGGGATGAGCCGGCACTGTTTAAGAATATCTTATTCAAGCACCCGGGAGTGTCCTGTCTTATTGCATCTAGATTCATTGTATAAACCGTTATAAATTTGAAAAATAATGAGTAGGCAAATAGCTTTAATTTCAATAATCAACATTAATAAAAAATCCCGAATTTTCATCCGGGATTGATATTATATTACATGAAGTTAATCTAAAACACTCCATCCTCTCTTCGGATTGGTGTTGGTAGAAACTTCCTGTTCGTTAACGATAATATTCTCTTTTCTCTGACCGATATAATCAAGTTCGCTTAATTTAGAGAAGATAGTCTCCAAACTTCTCAGCATCTGCTGGATATAAAGCAACGGCTCACCGCAATTGTGGTGGTCATAATTGGTTTCAGCTACAATAGAAAGCTGGTTCAATAAAGTATGTGGTGCAATTTCACTCCACTCCAAACTGTAATTCAGCATTTCTTCCAGTTCTGCAGGAACCAGAAGCTGAGTCGCATTGTATAAATGAAGAGCCAGCTTGGCAAAAGACTCAATCAAAAATACAGGCGGCTGCCAAGGGGTAATATTTCTGAACTGAAAATACATATCTCCAAAAGTATTAACCATGGTACTGCATAAAAATTTAACATTCTGTGCCAATGCCGTATTCTGGTTTTTATGAGAGGTCTTTTGAATAATCTTAAATGCATACTGCTGAAGATTTCCAATAGACTTCGCAAAGCTGCCATAATAATCTACTAAAGCCGGATGACTCTGAACAGAAGTACATGGAGGGATAAAATTGGAATCTACCTGAGCAATATTTCCTTTCAAATCAACTTTACCAATGATCAGATAATTTCCTCCGGAATAGCTGCTGTTGAGCGATGTTACAGGAAGTAATTCCAGGTGGTGATTCGGCTGGGCATTAGGATGGCGTGGTGGAATTTCCTCAGGATCAATATCCCCGAAAGGAACTTTATCAAAAGGATTAACAGATATCAGAATATAATAATCTCCGTCTGCCTGCTCTTCATTCATCGTTTTTGCTAACGACTTTACACTTATTCTCCTGTCCGTCAATTCAATACGGTATCCAGCCATGGTAACAGCACTGCATCGTTTGATGACAAGCTGTACATCATTGGTTGCCGTGTTATGAACATCAAAAATAGTGCGGTCCGTGATCTCAGTAGAGATAGGTAAAAGTCCGTAATTATATGTAGTAATTCCAAGTGAATTGGAATCTCTGATGGTATCGATTAAGAAATTATCCTGATCATTAAGGTGTCTTTGGGAAACTTTCATCCCATCTACCCAATTGATTGCAAAATGTTTTATTGGCTGTATCATGTTAAATACTTTTTAGTTTTTGTGATTATGATTTTCTTAAAACTCCTTCCTCTTCATGCTGAATGACTCTTTTACAGATCACCACTTCATTCTCAGAAATGCTGTTTGTAGAAATATCCTGGTCAAAATCTATATATTTTCTAAAGCTGAAAAATGATTTCTTAGTATAGAAGATCCAATAATAAGGCTCCGCTTCCTGATCTGAAAGATGAATAACAGAACCTGGATTTTTGTGGTTGTAGTCATCTACCACTCTGTAAAACCAGTCTCCAAAAGTAACTCCTGTAGGAAGTGTTTTGGCTTTAATTCTAAATCTGTTTGTATCTTCTAAATTCTTACTTAATTCAACATTAAGGACCATTAATCTGTCAAAATCTGCTCCTTCAAAATCCGGCAGCTTCTGATCCGGAGAATATCTCCATGTTTTATAAATATCAAAAGGAATACTGATAAGCTGCATATAACAGTAATAGAATACCATTGGAACAACGAAGATCAGTATACTGGTAGCAGCCATTACCGCATATCCCGTACCTTTACTCATCCAGTTAAAGATCAGCGTAAACAGGAATCCCCCAAAAACAATACACGTTAATGAAAGTATAGATTCAAATAAAATACTCATGGCCAGAGAATCTATATGCTTTTTAAAATACTTATGCAGCAGATTAACGTGAATAATCCCCAAAATAAGGTAAATAACCTGTGCAATAAGATACCAATACGGATTAAATAAATTTCCGGCAAATCCAAAAACACCCGGAATAGCCAGACATAAACTGCACAGAAGTACGTATACAATAATTACTTTAATTTTTATCGCAGGTTTGTTTCTCCTGATTATACCGAGTATAACCATCATAATAACTGCGATTAAAGGCATTAAAATATACCTAAAAAAAATACCCTTTACTGAAGAAATTTCCATTTGTTTCTTTTCGAATTTATACTTTGTTGGTAATTGTAAATATATAAAATAATTTAGAGAAATGTAGAGTATCCAAGGCGATTGGCATTTCTATCATCATCTTCCAGACTGAATGAATATTCTAGCTTTTCTGTAATAAAGTTCTCTTCTACATCTACGGTTACAGGCAGAAAATAATCATACAGAATCTGCAGCACCTGCCTGAACGGATTTCCTGGGATGTATTTTTTCATCTCCAGATAAGGAATAGGCCCTATATTGATTACCCAGTTCCGCTGCCCATCCATATGTCTTCCACTGGGAATATAGGTAACTCCCAATCTTGAATTCCCCAATAACATGGAGTCATCATTCTTCTCTAATCCATCAATGATATTGGGAGAAAAAGTAACTTCTACCGGTACCTGCAGAAAAGCCGTCATACATCTTTCAAACCATTTCTTATCTCCTCTGATCTGATGAAAAAAGGGTAAAATATGCATGAATATATAAGCATTCTGTTTATCCAGCATATTGATCAGTGGCCAAAGCTCACTTACTGTTTCCAGTAAAGCATCCGTATTGCTCGTGATCTCAAATTCAGATTCTTTAAGCAATGCACTTATTTCCGTAAAAAATACCTCCAGCTCAAAAGGACGGAAAAACTTCCGTGCATCTTCCTCTACTCTTTTCTGTTTACGGATTTCCCGTACTACCGTATCAACGTTCTTTCTTGACGCGCCCAGAGACGGTGGATGGAAAAGTCCTTCCGGAAGGTAATCATAGATACCTTCCCTATAACTTTCTATAGTAAATACCTCTTCATCAAATCCTAAATAGCTGCTCGAAATACTTTTAATATCTTTCAGATAGGCACGGTCATTTACCCCGATCCGCTCAATAAATATATTGCTTACAGCCCTGTGATATCTCAACAGATTAACTGCCACTGCTTCAGCCTTAAAGTCTGTCTGCAGTTTATTGTAATTCATGTCTACAATATTATTCTCATGCATAGTGTTTCCTGTGATTATGACTGGTAAAGATAATATATCTCATAAGTTTGAAAAAATATTTTGCTAATAATTTTATCCTAAAAATACTAATTTATTGACATTAAAAGGAATAATATTAAGTAAATTCCGTAAAAATACGGTAAACACTCACTTCACTCCCGTCTTAGATTTTCAAATTGACAGCTTATAATCAAATACTTAAAGCTTACGTGATCGCTATTACAGGATTATACCACGTAAAAGAAACAAAGCATCCTATGTTTGATATACCCACCTCTTTTTATTGCAATCCTATTTTATTAACAAATATTATAGAATAATTTTACTATTATTCCATGTTCATTCGGAAAGCGGCCGTATCTTTGCAGCCTGAAAATTGTTATTTAAAATGAAAAGTATTTATTCTAAAATTCTGATTTTAGCATTCATCTCTTCTTCACTTTATTCTTATGCGTGGGGATTGACGGGTCACAGAGTTATTGCAGACATCGCAGAAAACCATCTTTCGAGAAAAGCCAGAAGGGAAATCAAAAAAATAATGGGGAAAGAGCGTCTTGCTTATTGGGCAAACTGGCCAGACTTCATTAAATCTGATACTACAGGCACCTGGAAGCAAGCTTCATCATGGCATTATGTAAATATTGATCCACAGACTGATTTTAAGGCTTTTGATCAAAATTTAAAACTTCAGGCCGGCCCAAGTCTCTATACTCAGGTCAATACTTTATCCAGCCAGATCAAGGATAAAAACACATCTGAAAAAGACAGAAAGATTGCATTGATCTTTTTAATCCATATTATGGGCGACCTTTCTCAGCCGCTGCATGTAGGAAGAGCTGAAGATCTAGGTGGAAACAGAATCAATGTTACTTATTTCGGAGACAAAACCAATTTACACTCCGTTTGGGATGGTAAGCTGGTAGATTCACAAAAGTACAGCTATACGGAATATTCAAAACTTCTGGATATTAAATCTAAGGAAGAAGTGGCACAGATTCAGTCCGGAACACTGGAAGACTGGCTGTATGATTCTCATAAAATTGCCAACAAGATCTACGCACAGACGCCTAACGATTCGAAATTATCTTACGAATACCAGTACAAATTCAATGATACCCTGGAGAGACAGCTTCTGTACGGAGGGTTGAGACTGGCGAAGGTATTGAATGAACTTTTTTAAGGTAAGGAGTGAACCATAAATAATACTTATGATTCATCCTAATATAATAAAAGCGGAACTACGGTTTCGCTTTTTTTGTTTGAAATCATCGGGATTTTACAGCATGCAGTTCAAATAAAAAAAAATGCAAAATGACCTTTTAAAGCCATGAGAGGTACAATTTACAACTATTTTCTGAATCTTAAATTAAATAAATAAAAAATAATTGAAACGGGTGTAACCTTTTTATATGTTGAAGCGTATTATATATAGTAACTCTTTTTTGAGGAAAAAATAGATGAGACAATTAAAAATCACCAAGCAGGTTACCAACAGGGAAACTGCTTCATTAGACAAGTACTTGCAGGAAATTGGTAAGGTAGAACTAATTACTGCGGACGAAGAAGTAGAATTGGCACAAAGAATACGTGCGGGCGACAGAGCAGCACTTGAGAAATTAATCAAAGCCAATCTTCGTTTCGTAGTTTCTGTATCTAAACAATACCAAAATCAAGGTCTTTCTTTACCCGATTTGATTAATGAAGGTAACTTAGGATTGATGAAAGCGGCAAAAAGATATGATGAAACCAGAGGTTTTAAATTTATTTCTTATGCAGTATGGTGGATCCGTCAATCAATTTTACAGGCGTTGGCTGAGCAGTCAAGAATTGTAAGATTACCGTTGAATAAAATTGGTTCCATCAATAAAATTAATAAAGCTTACGCTCACCTTGAGCAGGAAAATGAAAGACCCCCTTCTCCGGAAGAATTGGCTGAAGTTCTTGACATGAGCGAAGAGGATATTAAAGAATCTATGAAAAACTCCGGAAGACACCTGTCTATGGATGCACCTTTAGTAGAAGGTGAAGATTCTAACCTTTATGATGTACTACGTTCCGGAGAATCTCCAAGCCCTGATAAAGATCTAATGCTTGAATCTCTTCAAATTGAAATTGAAAGAGCATTGAATACGTTGACTCCAAGAGAGGCTGACTTGGTAAGATTATACTTCGGACTGAACGGAAAACATCCAATGACTTTAGAAGAAATTGGAGAAACTTTCGATCTTACCAGAGAGAGAGTTCGTCAGATCAAAGAAAAAGCGATCAAAAGACTAAAACACAATACCAGAAGCAAGATTTTGAAATCTTATTTAGGTAAATAATTTTAGTAGTACAACATTATATAGCGGAGTCTGTTTTTCAGGCTCCGTTTTTTTATATAAGTCTGTTTAAACTTGCTAAAGTGTTTTAAATATTGCCAATGTTGAGATTTATAGAGTGATGTATAATAGTGTTCTGTTTGTCATCCCGTAGGAATCCAACCCTAGTGGATTAAAACTTTCTTGTAGTCACAAAAGTTTTTAAACACTTGAGTTATTAAAGTTTCCAGCTTTGCGCATATAAAGCACACTAAAGTTTTAAGAAAATCTTTGATTTTCATCTTATGTGAACGTAATTGTGCGGTATTCCTTTAAACTTTCTAAAGTATACTAAAGTGTCTAAAAAAATAAAAACTTTGATTTGTATTCAATTATGCAAACCGCGTAACAAATTTCAATTTGCTATCAACTAATTAAAATCATACGCAGTCATCTTCACAGAAAAGAATTAAATGTTTACTTTTAATTGTTGAGATACGGTGTAACAATTATGATACCTATTACTTAATAAAACCTACTATGAAAAAAATACTTTTCGCTTCTACCCTGGCTCTGTCCATACTTTCCTGTACAGAAAATAAGCAACAGAATCCACCTCTTGTAGAAAATGCTGTTGACAATGCCGAGTCATCCGTTTCAGGCTCTTTTAAAAGTTATCGTGAAATTGGCACAAGTGTAGACAAAATCTATTTCGAATTAATTAAGAATGATAAAAATCTTACAGCTCTCAATTCCAGAGTAGTGAAAACTTTTGAGGAAACAGAAAAAGCTTTAGCTGTATATAATAACATACTCAACACCTCTGAATCTTTTTATCAGGATGCCCATTATCAGATTAAGGCCATCACAGATTCACTGGTAAAACAGCAGATAGAAAAAGAAATTACCGCCAGCTCTGACCGGTATAAGCTTAAAGTAAAAAATATAACAGACCGTATCAGCCAAATCACTAAAAACAATGAAACACTGACCAGTACATATACTGCATTCAAAATCAGAAAAACACTTCCTGAGATTGAAAAATACCAAAAAGCCCATCCTTTAAAAACAGATAGTTTGGATCGCATCATTACTAAGCAGAATCAATTGCTGGAAGAATTAAAAAAATTAAAATAATACAATCTCTCATGGAATATACTACACAATGGCTTACTGATAAAGCCCGCGTCAAGGAGCTGGTAGATTTTTTTATTACCCATAAAACAGATTCTTACATTTCCCATGGTGAAATGATGTCCGGCAGAGCTGTAGATGCTTACCATTGGAATCCCGATCTTGAAGTGATTCTGACGGAACAATTGATCACTGATTTTAATTCCGACGGCAGTTCCAGGCTGAATATTCTGATTGCAGAAAATGAGAACGGGGAAATTGTCGGGATGATGGTTTTCAATGTGATCAACAGCCCTTTTAAAAAATATGCGATTTTAGAGGATATGCTTCTGGACCAGTCTGTGAGAGGTCAGTCTCTTGGAAGCAGACTCTTGGAGAAAGCCATCCATGAATCTAAAAACTGGAACATTAGCTTTATCCTATTGGAAAGCGGTATCAATAATCACGGAGCTCATAATTTTTTCAGTAAATATGGTTTCAAAAAAGTATCAGAGAGTTATATTTTAACATTATAAATTAAAATACATAGAGTCAGATTTTATCTTCCATAAGATTCTTGCCCCTTAAAAATGGTATAACAGGAAAAATCAATGTTTATGAATACTATTTCAATCATAGGAGCCGGCATTGGCGGTCTTACCCTTGGAAATGTACTGAAACAGCATCCCTATGATTTTATAATCTATGAATCTGCCCGGGAAATAAAACCTGTAGGAGCAGGCATTATGATGGCTGTGAATGCCATGCAGGTATTTGACCGGTTAGGTTTAAAGGAAAAAATTGAAAAAGCAGGAAACAAAATCCACAGGATCACCATCGCTAATGAATCCCTACAGCCTATTTCAAAAACGGAGATCCTGGGACTGGAAAAAAAGTATAATTCCTGTAATGTCGCTATCCACCGGGCAGCCCTTCAAAAGATTCTTGTGGAAAATATAGGATCAGAACATATTCAGCTCGGATATTCTCTGCTGAAAATTGAAAAGAAAGAAAACTATGCGCTGACATTTGAAAACGGAACTCAGAAAGAAAGTAAGATCATCTTTGGAGCAGACGGTATAAAATCTCAAGTCAGGAGTCAGATCTTTACAGCCGGTACTATCCGGAATTCTGGGCAGAAATGCTGGCGCGGTCTGGTAGACTTTGAGCTTCCTGAAAAACACCACCAGGAGGCATTTGAAGTATGGGGAAAAGGGAAACGGTTTGGATTTGTGAAAATTTCAGAGAAAAAAGTCTATTGGTATGGCTGCATCAATGAGAAAAGTTTTGACCAACACATTATGCCCGCCGATATTTTCAGTGACTTTGATTCTTTAATTGTAAAGCTTATCGAAGCTACCGCAAAAGAAGACATTATCTGTAATACCATTACCGACCTCGCTCCTATTCCTCAATGGTATACAGACAACTTATGCATGATTGGTGATGCCGCCCATGCCACCACTCCGAATATGGGACAAGGTGCCTGTCAGGCCATTGAAGACGCTTATATTATCGGAAGGTTACTGGAAAAAAACAGTGATTTTAATGCTGTTTTTGAAGAATTTCAAAAGATCAGAAGAAAGAAAGTAGATTATATTGTCAATACAAGCCGAACTATCGGAAAAGTCTCTCAATGGGAACATGGAAATTCATTGCGCAATTTTTTAATGAGGTTAATCCCCGAAAGCACCAACCAAAAAATGGCAAAAAAAATTATAGAACTGGAAATGTAAAAACTTTATTTTCGTGCAGATTAAGAATAGGCAGTTCAAACAACAAGAGAACATCATCTTCAGATATTCTCTTTATTATAGTAAAAAGACTGGCTTAGTGAGCCAGTCTTTCTTTCATTAATAGGTTAAAGTAAGGCCGGCTCCCCAACCCATTTCATTATCATAATTTCCGGAAAGGGATAACCATTTTTGTACGATATATCTTATTCCCGTTGAAAATTCTCCATCGGAATTAACACTGAAATTACCTCTGAATCTTCTGGAAAGTGGAATATCTTCCCTGCTCAGCTCCAATAATACTTTTCCATTATGGTCTACACTTGCATCTGCTGTAATCAACATTGGTAAGACGTATTGCATCCCGACAATGAAGGCATATTTACTTTTTGAAGCCTTCTGTTGGCCAAACCAGGATTTCTTACCATGAAAATCCATTCCCATATCCTCGGCCATCTGTCTTTCCATAATCTCATGATTCTTCTGGATTCTCACTCCGGCATAAGGAAGTGCCCACTGGAACTTTCCTAAGAATCTTCCCACTTTTACATTACCTTCAAAGTGATCAAAATTCCAGTTGGAATGAAACTCATTAAGATTGGCCCATCTTGGCCCGAACATCGTCATTGTTTCTGCATGCATCTTATTGCTGGCAACATCCAGCATAGCCATAGAACTGATCATTTTATTGTCCTGCAGGAAGTTTTTCCAGGCCAGCTTTCTATTAGGCAGCTGTGGATTGGGTTTTGAATTTTCATAACTGAATATTCTTCCCATCCCAGCCATCATATGATACAGGATATGACAGTGGAAAAACCAGTCTCCATCCTGATTGGCTGCAAATTCAATAGTAGTGGTTTCCATTGGCATAATATCCACTACATTCTTCAGTGGAGAGTATTCCCCTTTTGAGTTGATCAGCCTGAAGTCATGACCATGCAGATGCATAGGATGACGCATCATGGAGTTATTATACAGTTTGATTCTAAGGATTTCTCCTTTTTTAATCATAATCTTATCTGTTTCTGTAACTGTTTTATTATCTAAAGTCCACAGATAATGGCTCATATTCCCTTCCAGGGTAAACTTCATTTCACGAACACTGTCTGCCGGAAGAATTGTTTTTTCCGGAGACTTCAGGATATTGTAAGACAGCCTTTTGATGGTCTTTTCTTCCTTCATATCCATTCCTGCATGTTGAGAATGATCTTCTTTTTTATCCTCTTCTTTCGTTTTTACCCCCATCATCTCATTCATATGCTTCATGGTCATTTTCCTTTGACTTTCAGATAATTCCGGGTACATCACTTCATTCATATCCATCATTTGATTTCCCATCGTCATATTCATCGGCTTCATATTTCCGCTCATTTCCATCATTCCGTTCATCATCTTCATTCCTTCAAAAAGCATTAACCTTGGTAAATTGGGAGCTTCTTTTTTTTCACCGGAACCCAGCCAAAGGGAGGCATGCCCTATCCTGTCTTCTGAAGTGGCCCTGAACTCAAAGCTTTTATTTTCAGGAATGGTGACTTCAATGTCGTAAGTTTCGGAAACCCCGACAATCAGACGGTCTACTTCTACAGGAACTACATCATTACCGTCATTTGCTACTACTTTTATCTTGCCGCCTCCATAATTAAGCCAGAAATACGTGGATGAACCTCCATTGGCCACTCTTAATCTTACTTTATCCCCGGCTTTTAAATTGGAATAATCTGAGCTGGGAGTACCGTTAATCAGAAATTTATCATAGTATACATCACTCACATCCATAGCCTCCATCCTTTTCCATTCATTCAGGGCTTTGGTTCCAAAATTTCCGGACTTGATAGCTTCCCAATAACTCTGAACAGCATTTTTCTTTATGGCATACCAGTCTGTATTGGCCATATGCAGCCTTCTTGCAATCTGCATAGGATCATCATCACTCCAGTCTCCCAACAATACCGGTATTTCAGCATTGTATTCTGTCTTAGGTTCTCCTTCTCTCTTGTTAAATACCAGAATCCCATTCATTCCTATCTGCTCCTGAAGTGCCTCATGGGAATGATACCAATAGGTTCCATTCTGAGAAATCCTGAACTTGTACAGATGGGTTTCTCCAGGCTTCACAGGTTTTGTGGTAAGGTATGGAACTCCGTCATGTTCATTGGGTAAAATAACACCATGCCAGTGGAGCCCTGTATTTTCCTTAAGCATATTGTGGAGATAGATTTCGGCAGTATCCCCTTCAGTAAAATACAGTGTCGGAGACTGAAGCTTTCCGTTGATCGCAATAGCTCTCCGGTTTTTCCCGGTAAAATTGACGATGGTATCTTTTACATATAAATCATAACGAACTGTTTTCCCTCCAAAACTAAGTCTGCCATTTTCAGAATTTCTTTTTACAACAGGACTTTCATCTTTTGGGGTTTCTAAAGCAATGTGCTGATGTTCTTCTTTTTCCACCAGCTCCATTCCGCATTTAGGACATTTCCCCGGTTTATCTGAAATGATTTCAGGATGCATAGGACAAGTGAAAACAGATTGTTGTTTAGATACAATTTGATTTTGCGTTTTAGCCTTTATATCAGACTTTATCACCTTCACTTCTTGAGCTTCATTCGCCTTACTTACTTTTTTAACATCAACCTTCTTTTTTATTTTAGCTTCTACCGGTTGAGATTTTATCACTATTTTAGGTATTGATTTTTCCTGTGGTTTTGCTACGGCTTTAGGTTTTACGACAACCGTTTTCTTTACCAGAGTCATTTTACATTTCGGACAGTCTCCAGGTTTTGGAGAGACTACTTCCGGATGCATCGGACAGGTATAATAGGTTTTGGTTGTTTGCGCAAAAGTAAAGACAGAAAACAAAAGCAGCAGAAATATGATTAGTTTTTTCATAATTTTCCGAACTTTTAGAAGTTGCATAACTTAAATCAAATTATAACTTAAGATATACAACTTATTATTTTAAAGTTAAATACAAAGTATTATTTAATTTCCGACTTTACACTTCCGCAAGAAAGCATAGCTTTACCATAGTAGGGATTGGCAATCTGTTTTTCATCGCTCAACCAGCTTCCGTCAGCCATTGGGCAGTATTGTACGTACACCGGTTTTTCTGAAAGTTTGAACTCTTTTGTCAGCGCAATCATATTGTCTGAAAGGTTCAGGAAAGTTTCTCTTTGAGCGGTAACGCTTCTAGCCTCGGAGATCGCTGAAGCATCTTTTCTAAGAATATTAAGATTTCCTTCTGATACTGCCTTATAATCTACAGTTGAAGCTGTTTTAATGAATTCTGTAGCCGCTTTTGAGGTTTTATCTGCATCATCGGAAGCCAGGGCCGATTTGATGGCAATATAGTTCTGATATAGTTTTGAAACCTGAGCGTCTTTTTTAGACTGTGCAGAAACTGAAAGGATTGAAAATAAAGATAGGGCTGCTGTAATGATATATTTTTTCATTGTTTTAAATTTTAGAATTAATTTTTAATAAAGGAATATTAAAGACACATCAGAAAATGCGTCAGAGCGTGTCGTCTGTAACGATATGATCATCATACCGGAAACGACGGACGTATTCTAAATTCTAAAATTACAATGATGGATGTAAATAGGAACCGGTTGGTATTCCGGAGGCCCATTGATCTGAATTTGAGTAAATTTTGAAGCTGAAAAAGATTTGTCAGCAAAGAAAAACTGGTGTGTAACAGGGATTTCAGAAATTTGTCCTAAAAAGTTAATACTAATCAAATCTGATTTTTGAGAATCATCAACTTTTACAACTTTAATTTCTGTTTTACAACATCCCTTTTTCTCTTTAACACCACATTTTCCACAGATGTCACTTGTTTTCTGGCTTACAGAAACAAATTCCTGCATACAAAAATGAACACTAAATGCTGCTCCGGAAGAAAATCCGAAGTAGAAAATAGAGAATAATATGGCAAGAATCTTTTTCATTGACAGGACAAAGGTAAAAATATCCGCGAAACCGTTGTTATAAAATTCGGTATTGTTGTTATAAAATTCTGGTTTATTAAAAAAGCTCCGGAAAATATCCCGGAGCTTTTACTATTTTTTAGTATTTCATGGGATTGAGTATATCTACAAAATCCATTTAACGTCTAAGTTCTACAGTTTAAACTCTAACTTAACATTAAAGAAACGCCCTGTAAGACGTACGGGAACCGGATACATAACATTAGAGTTATAATCAGTGATCCACTGATTAGCTACCGTATTGTTTATATTAAATGCATTGAAAACCTGAACTCCCAGTGTTAGCTCCTCGAAGTTACCCCAGAATCCATATCTTTTCTTTTTATCCTTTGGATCAATAAAAACTTTCGATAATCCAAGATCTACTCTTTTATAAGCAGGCAATGTACTCTGATACTGATAAGGGTTTGTGAAAACAGGTGCTCCGTTTGGAAGCCCCATAGCATATACCAATGTAAGATTAACACGCATTGAAGGGAATCTCGGCATATAATCCTGATAGAACATAGCAAATCTGAAACGTTGGTCCGTAGGTCTTGGGATATTTCCCTGCCCGTCTATATTCTCAAATACCCTTGCATAACTTGCAGACAACCATGAGTCTACTCCGGGAACAAACTCTCCGAATAATCTGGTATCAATACCATAGGCATATCCGGTAGCATTATTCTGCCCTGAATAGCGGATTCTTACATTATCCATATAATAAGGAATCAGGTTATCCATTTTTTTATAATAGAGTTCTGTAGTAAGTTTAAACGGCCGGTCATACATCTGGAACTCGTAGTCGTTAGCAAGAATTAACTGTATCGAACGCTGAGACTTTATATTGCTGTTGAAATTCCCATCAAGGTCTTTGATTTCCTTATAGAAAGGAGCCTGATAATAAATCCCTCCTGAAACTTTAAATAACATATCAGATTCCCAGTCCGGTTTTATGGCAAACTGAAATCTTGGTGAGAATATTGTTTCTTTATTAAAACTCCAATTGGCTACCCTGGCTCCGGCATTGATGAATACTTTACTGGCTCCCCAATAAAATTTTTGTGAATACTGTGCGTAAGCGGATAATCTTGTAGGTTCAATATTATTGGCACCTGCAATATAATACGCCAGCTTAAGATCTCCGGTTGTTCCCCTTGGATCTACAATAGGCCTTGGAAGGCTATATCCTGCCGAATCTACAAGTTTCCATTCGTTGGTAAGATCTTTTAGATTTTCTTTTTCATATTTGAATCCAACTTCTATATCCGTATTGCTATTAGGAGAAAAACGGGCCCTGAACTGTGTTCCGTATGTTCTTACAAAAAGATCATTTCTGGCATGATCTATCTGTGCCCCTGCATCAAAGCTGGGAAGCGGATCTTTTGTAATAGGATCAAAAGTCTGCAGCTTATAGCCTGACTGTATGGAATAATACTCTTTTTCCCTGTTTTGGTAAGCAAAACTATCCAATGTAAGTCTCCATTTATCAGATGGTTTATAATTCATGGAAAAAGTTCCCATCATATTTTTATACTGGTCCTTTTCCTGCCCGTAATAATTGATGTATACATTGATAGGCTGCTGAAGTGTTCCAAAAGTAACATCTTTTGCTTTGGGAACCATTTCATAATCGTTCTTGGAATAATACCCGATGAATGACATGGAGAATTTATCATTCACATGATAATTGATATAAGACTGAAAATCCCAATACGTTGGGTTAAAGTCTGTATCTTCATTCAGTGTATTTAAAACAAGATTGGTATTTCTGTATCTTCCTGAAAATAAAGCCGTAAGTTTTTTATTTTTTGAAGCAAGCCCTGTTGTAAGCCTTCCTCCAATTAAACTTGCCTCCCCTGAAAGCTCAAACTTTTCAGGTTCTCGGTAATAGATATTTAATGCGGAAGACATTTTATCTCCATATTTAGGTTCAAATCCTCCTGCTGAGAAGTTGACTGTTGAAACCATATCCGGATTAATGATGCTCATCCCTTCCTGCTGAGAGTTTCTTACAAGGAAAGGTCTGTAAATCTCAATATCATTGATATAGATAAGGTTTTCATCATAGTTTCCACCACGCACCATATATTGGGAAGAGAGCTCAGTATTTGAGTTTACGGAAGGAAGGGTTTTAAGCAGCCCTTCAATTCCTCCACTTATAGAAGCTACTGCTTTAGCCTCTTTGGCTGAAATTTTTACGTTGGTAAGATCGTTTGTTCTTCCTGTTGTTTTTTTCTGGAATACAACTTCCTCAATATCGGTTACTTTAGTCACCGTATCCTTTTTTCTTTGTTGGGAGAAAATAAGTACGGGAACTATAAGGCTTAACGGTAAAACTAGTTTTTTCAAAAGAAATGTTTTAAGAATTTCTAAAATTAATGTTTTTTTAACAATTACAAAATTGATTCTCTAATTCTTGTTAATTTTTGCAGTAAATCTTCTAATAAATCCAGTCTTAGCATATTGGCCCCATCAGACAATGCTGTTTCAGGAGTAGGATGTGTTTCTATGAAAAGGCCATCTGCACCTACCGCTATTCCAGCTTTAGCCACTGTTTCAATAAGGTCTGGTCTTCCTCCTGTCACCCCTGAGCTTTGATTAGGCTGTTGTAATGAGTGGGTAACGTCTAAAATGACCGGAGCATATTCTCTCATCGTGGGAATACCTCTGTAATCTACGATCAGATCTGTATATCCAAAAGAATTTCCTCTTTCAATGATCGCTACTTTCTGATTATCAGAATCTGTAATTTTCTGAACGGCAAACTTCATCGCTTCCGGAGACAGAAACTGTCCTTTTTTCAGGGTAACACATTTCCCGGTTTTTGCTGCGGCTACCAAAAGGTCTGTCTGACGTACCAAAAATGCAGGGATCTGTAAAACATCCACGTACTGCGCTGCCAGTGCTGCATGCTCATTTTCATGAATATCCGTTGTAGTAGGAATATTGAATGTCTCCCCTACTTTTTTAAGGATTTCAAGAGATTTTTCTTCACCAATAGAGGTAAAAGAATCTACTCGACTTCTGTTGGCCTTTTTAAAACTTCCTTTGAAAATATAGGGAATATTGTACTTGTCTGTGATCTCAATTACTTTTTCTGCAATTCTTAGGGCCATATCTTCCCCCTCAATAATACAAGGTCCGGCAATAAGAAAAAAGTTTTTTGAATCTTTGTGTTGAATATTATCTAAATATTGAATCATTATTGTTGTAATTAAAAAGTTCAGTAAAAATACTTATAAAGTTTCAGACTTGGAAATTATTTGGAAAGAGAGTGGAGTTTAGAGGTTGGATAAGAACCTTGGAGCTTATAGATGAAAATACCTGGGATCAGGATACTGGAAAACAAAATCAAGTTCTGAAATTAACTTTGAAGACATAACTTTCTTTCCCTGTATTTCACCGGCTTCAGTATCCGGCAAATTCTTTTGGGCCTGAATTACCTGATTTTTTGACGGATGCATCGGAGCGGTCACATTATAAAGTTTTCCTTTTGTCCCTTTTTCTATCATTTCTGAGATCACTCTACAGCTATCAGCGTAGTGAATATGGTTAACTGCAAAATCCGGATTGGACACAGTATAGTTTTTAAGAAGCCTATCATCTCCCATCAGACCTCCCAGTCTTAGAATATTCACCTGCGGATATGTATTTCTTACCAACCTTTCTCCCGAAACCTTTTCTACAGGTACATCTTCTTCGGTTACCTCTTCCGGAACATCCGGATAAACACCTGTAGAGCTCATGAGAAACATCTGTCCTTTGAAATCACCTATAAATAATGATAAATTCTGAATTCTGTTGTACAGCGAACTTACACAGCAGCTTCTTCCTGAAACCGGAATCGTAATAATTAAAACATCCAGATTTTGAATTTCTTCCCATTCCGGATAAGGTTCTGCCAGCTGATAATCCATAAAATGAGCCACTACTGCATGAAATCCTTTAGCATTCAGTTCATCAGCTTTATCCTGTGTAGTGGTGGTAGCATATATTCTATATCGGTCAGACATAGCTGTTGCCATTCTTTCTCCCAGCCATCCGTAGCCTATAATTCCTATTTTTTTCATATATCTGATATTTTCTGAGAGGAAAGCATTTCGTCCAATGCAGCCATTAAACCAGTTTTCGTTTCTTCATTGAGATGTATACATTTCTGAACAGCTTCCGGAATATGTTTTGCCTTTTCCTGAAGTATCTTTCCGTTTTCTGTGAGGTTTATAAGCACTACCCTTTCGTCCTCTGTACTTCTGGTTCTCGTTAGAAGGTGATGGGTTTCCATCCGTTTCAGTAAAGGAGTTAAAGTTCCGTTATCCAGATGAAGATGTTCTCCTATTTTACCAATATTCATTTTTCCATTCTCCCATAAAACAACCATGACCAGATATTGAGGATATGTCAGCGAAATTTCGTCCAGGTAAGGTTTATACAAACCTGTAATATACCTTGAAAGCGCATATATTTTAAAGCATAAATGTTCGGAAAGAGCCATCATAAATTTTTTATTAAGTAACAAAAATAACTTATTTATTTTGTGCACAATATTTTTGTTTACAATATTTTTCCTATGAGAAAAGAATAGCTGTTACAGAAGTACGACTACACTTTAGTGTAAAATTACTATGACCCGTTTATTTTTTCACCTTTTTCTTATTTATGACTTCACTTTATTGTTAAATTCGCAATAACTAAAACCTTTAAAACTAACATTAAGCATGAAAAACACTAAGCTATCCGGCTTGTCTATTGACGAGCTCACCAAAGAAGATAAAAAGCGGTCTGCTATATTTATTTCGTACTGCATTATTGTAGGAATCATGATTGTCGCTTCAATTTATGCAACGCTCAGGAACGGTTTCAGCATCATCAGTTCCCTCCCTATATTTTTCATTCCTATGTATCTCACCATATGGAATAGCCAGCGGGAAATACGTAAAGAGATCAAATCCCGAAAGTCCAATTAAAAACTTTTTACAAAATGCAGAATAGATGGTTAAACTGTACTTTTCAAGAGTCTTATGATTCCCTTTACTTTTATGCTCTTCGTAATGCTTATTGGGTATTTATCCGCTTTTATCGCTACAGTATTACCTTAATTTAAAAACTAAATCATAAAAAAGCCTTCCAAATTAGAAGCCTTTAACACCATATCAACTATAATAAATACATTATTATTCAAATACACTTCCCTTTTCTCCCAGCTTAAATTATCCGTTTACATCCAGCTTAGCAGAAGTATTCGGAGCAACAGTGCCAATTCCTACATTCGCATTATTATTTCCCAAAACAATGGCATTGGCCTGTGAAGTGGTCGCTCCATATCCTACAGCTGTTGAATATTTTCCCAGAGCATTCGCTTCGGAGCCTACAGCCGTTGAATTTTCACTATTGGCAACAGCATTATATCCTAATGCCGTTTCACTATTGGTATTGGTATTTGTTTTTGCATTATACCCTACTGCCAATGACTGGAAACTTCCTGCAGAGGAGTTGTTTCCAATAGCTGTAGATTCATTTTTACTGGTTTGGGCATTGTATCCTATTGCTGTAGATTTAAACGTGTGTTCACCTAACAAAACAACTTTTGATATGATCATTTACCATTCCGGTCGCCTGCATATGAGCATATACAACGGTAGACCCCATAAATTTGAATCCTCTTTTCTTCAGATCTTTAGATATATTATCTGAAATTTCTGTGGTTGCAGGAACATCTGCCAAAGTCTCAGGTTGATGATCTATAGATTTTCCGCCTACAAAATTCCATATATATTGAGAAAAGCTCCCGAATTCTTTTTGTACCTCCATAAATTTCTGAGCGTTGGTGACGGCAGCCAGTATTTTCAGCCTGTTTCTGATAATCCCGGAATCATTCATTAATTCTTCTATTTTATGCTCAGAATACACAGCCATTTTCTGATAATCAAAATGGTCAAAAGCTTTTCTGAAGTTTTCTCTTTTGCTGAGAATCGTATACCAGCTTAAGCCCGCCTGAAAGCTTTCAAGAATCAGAAATTCAAAAATAGTTTTATCATCATATACAGGTCTTCCCCATTCCTTATCATGGTATGCTCTGTACAGATCATCTTTTTCACACCATCCACAACGAATTTTTTCCATAGATTAAAAATTTACAGGTTTAAAGTTAATATCCATTTTAGAAAAAATAAAAAAAGATTATGAAAAATTTAACAATATCACATCTTTTTAGGAATGGTTATTGTTTATTTACTAATACACAATTCAAATTACAAAATATAATATTATGAACAATTCAGAGTATAACAAAGCGGAAAATGCAGTGAACAATGTAGAGAACTCTTTACAGAATGCTTCAGATCAGGCCAAGTGGAAAATCAATGAATTGGCAGACAGAGCCAAAGATTATATTAATGAGAAGAGGAATAACGATCAGGAAGCTAATCAGGAAGACTGGTTAGACAGGGTAAAAGCTAATGTTTCAGATGCCTGGGAGGATATCAAAGATAAAGCAGATGAGGCCTGGGAAAAAACCAAAGATGCAGCAGAGGATGTAAAAGCAGAATGGAACAAGAAAACCAATTAATAATTTCAGTCATATAAATATTTTCAATAAAATGGAGTCTTAAATTGATAAGGCTCCATTTTTTATTATGTCATAACCACAATTATTGCTACATTTGTATTTCAATAAACATTAAAAAATTATGTCATACGGTTTACTTAAAGGCAAAAAGGGGATTATTTTTGGAGCCCTTAATGAACAATCTATCGCATGGAAAGTTGCTGAAAGATGTCATGAGGAAGGTGCGGAATTCATCTTATCTAACGCTCCTATCGCTTTGAGAATGGGAGAGCTTAATGGTTTAGCAGAAAAAACAGGTTCTGAAGTGATAGCTGCTGATGCTACTTCTATAGAAGATCTTGAGAAACTTTTTGATGCTGCAACCGCAAAATTCGGAAAAATAGATTTTATCCTTCACTCTATAGGCATGTCCGTAAATGTAAGAAAAGGAAAACATTATACTGAAATGAATTATGACTGGTTAGAAAAAGGTTGGGATATTTCAGCTGTTTCTTTCCATAAAGTAATGCGTGTAGCTTGGGAGAAAGACTGTATGAATGAATGGGGAAGTATTTTGGCCCTAACTTATATTGCAGCTCAGAGAACTTTCCCTGATTACAATGATATGTCTGATAACAAGGCTTATCTTGAAAGTATTGCAAGAACTTTCGGAAATTACTGGGGGGCGAGAAAAGTACGTGTTAACACAGTTTCTCAGTCACCTACGCCTACTACGGCAGGTAGTGGTGTAAAAGGTTTCGGAGGTTTCCTTGGATATGCTGAAGATATGTCTCCGCTAGGAAATGCTACAGCTCTTGACTGTGCTAACTATTGTGTAACTTTATTCTCTGATCTTACTCAAAAAGTAACTATGCAGAATCTTTTCCATGATGGTGGTTTCAGCAGCTCAGGGGTTACCCAGAAAGTAATCAGCAAGTATGATGTTGAATAATTAAGAAGATATTTTTACTTATAAAATAAGAATCGGCGGCCTCTTTGAGGCCGCCGATTCTGTTAAAAATAATATTAATATGAAGTTATAAAATTACAGTCTGTATAGAATGGGCAGGTGCATTCAGCTTGGCAGCCATTCCTTCTATCCACAGATTTGTTTCGATATCGTTGTCCGAATCATTCATAATTACGGTTACCAGTTGTCCGTTTTGGTTCATGAAAGCAGTAGAAGTCAGGGCTGCTCTGTTAGAAGAACTTCCGATTCTCTGGGCATTAGGTTTAATAAATTTTGATACATGCCCTACGTAATAGTATTCATAGGTATAATGTACCTCTCCTGTTTTGGTATCTGCAATAATGGGGGCAAAACAGAAGTTCCCTTTATGATTGGGGCCTCCTGTTTCATCCAGCAGGATATTCCAATCAGTCCACAATGCATTTCCTTTGTTGAAGTCGTTAAGCATATTTTTCCCGTACAGCTCACCTAAACTTACATCATAGATCTGGTCCATTTTGAACTGTTCTTTACAGCCTTCTGTAAACGCCAGAAATTTATCTGGAAAAGCTCTGTGGGTTTCTGCTAAATTATCAAAAAGCTGGGTTTTATTATTCCATGTTTCATACCAGTGATATCCTATTCCATGGGCATATTTTGAAGTTTCAGGGTCACTCAGGGTAGTGGTTGCTCTTTGATAAATCAGGTCTCTGTTATGATCCCAGATCATTACTTTTTTATCTTTATACCCATTTTTCCAAAGTGTAGGCCCCAGATTGTTTTTCAGAAACTCACCTTCCTCCTCTGCGGTATAGATGCATGATTCCCAGCTTTGTGTTGCCATAGGCTCGTTCTGAACGGTTAATCCCCACACATTAATCCCTCTTTTTTCATATTCTCTGATGAATTGGATATAGTAATCTGCCCAGGTTTGGTAATATTGATTTTCCAGCCTTCCGCCTTTGTATAAACTCTTATTAGACTTCATCCAGGCGGGTGGACTCCAGGGGGAAAAATAAAATGTAAAGTTATTTCCTATTGCATTTTTTGCTTCTTTAATCATAGGAATCTTATACTTTTCGTCGTGGGCGATATTGAAAGATTTCAGAGAAGTATCATTATCTGCCACATAGGTATAAGAGTCGCTGGAAAAGTCACAGGAGTTCATATTGGTACGAACCACGGTATACCCCAGCCCATCTTTACCAAAATAAGCGTCTAAAATTTCTTTCTGCTTATTTTTAGGCATTTTGTAGAAAGTTTCAGCCGAAGCATCGGTGATGGCCCCACCTATTCCTATTAATTTTTGGTATTTAAAGCCGGGAGCCACAAAAATACAGGCTTCTGTTTCCTTAGGCTGGCCAAATTTTTCAAACTTTACAGATCCTTTATCGGTCATTTTTTCATTGACCTTAGAATTGGTAAGAATTACTTTAGCTGTTTTTCCTTCATTTTTCTTCCAATAGTTTTGCGCATGAGCATTGAAAACAACACCTACAACAAAACAGCTTACAATTAGTTTTCTCATATTTTTTTTCTGTTTTTGGACCTATCGTCCTCTTTTTCATTATTTATTTTGATAGACTCTTACATAGTCTATATAATACTTCTGTGGAAAAACAAGATCATCAATTCCCTCTTTTCCACCCCACATTCCTCCTACTGCAAGATTTAAAATGATGAAGTAAGGCTGGTCAAATGGCCATGCTCCATAGTTTTTTTCTTTATTCTCGTAGGTAAAAAATTTTTGTTCATCTATATAAACATCTATTTTTTCCGGCGTCCAGTCTGCTTTATAGACATGGAAGGCATCGCTTACATCCTTTATAAACAGGGTATCTGTTTTCTGTGTTCCCTGAATATGGTTGTACTTTTTAGTGTGAACAGAAGCATGTACATACCCCTGATTAAAGCCCACGTGCTCCATGATATCCAGTTCGCCATCATCCGGCCATTTCTTCATATTTTCGCTCATCATCCAGATGGCAGGCCATGTTCCGCGGCCTTTGGGAAGTTTTGCCCTGACTTCTATTGTTCCATACTGAAAAGCAAATTTCCCTTTGGTTAAAAGTCTTGCAGAAGTATATTTATTGCTTTCCCAATTTTCTTTTTTAGCTTCAATGATGAGATTGCCTTTTTCCATTCTGACATTCTCAAGTCTGTTTTTAGTATAAAACTGAGCTTCCTCATTTCCAAAACCGCCGCCTCCGGTATCGTAATTCCATTGTAATGAATCGGGAAGTCCTTTACCATTAAATTCATCATTCCATATGAGGTTTCTGCCAGAATCCGGTCTGTTTGAAGCACAATTGAGGACAGAAAGGAAGAAAGCTCCTCCTGTACATATTTTGATGATATTTTTAGCTTTGAGATTCATATGGATTAGGTTTGTTTCGGTTAAAGCCATTTTCTGTCCTCTTAAACAGGCTAATGTTCACTTTTAGTGAGTTGAACTTATTTCACCCAATTAATTCTTTTTGTCTGAACATTTTGAGAATTGGTTCCGATCATGATATCAAATTCTCCACTTTCCCAGTCAAAGTTCAGGTCGTCATCAAAAAACTTCAGCTCTTCGGGTGTCAGTTGAAAATCTACTTTTTTACTTTCTCCTTTTTTGATAAATATTTTTTGAAAGCCTTTCAGTTCCTTCACTGGCCTTACTACTTTTCCGAAAAGATCCCTGATGTAAAGCTGTACCACTTCTTCACCGTCATATTTCCCTGTATTGGAAACGGTAATGCTGATGTTCAGTGTCTGATTTCCTTTAAGACTTGTTGAACTTAAAGCCATATCAGAATATTTAAAATCGGTATAGCTCAGGCCATATCCAAACGGATATTTTGGGTCATTATCAAGATCTATATAGGCGGAGACATAGTTTCTGTCTGTATTATTTTTTGCAGGTCTTCCCGTATTAAAATGATTATAGTACACAGGGATCTGCCCTTCTGTTCTCGGAAAGCTCATCGGAAGTTTTCCTCCAGGATTCACAGTGCCAAACAGAACGTCTGCAATAGAGTTTCCTGCTTCCGTTCCCAGCCACCATGTGTACATAATCGCTGGAATATTGTCTGATGCCCAGTTGAAAATCAGAGGTCTTCCGGCATTAATCATCAAGATGATAGGTTTTCCCGTTTTGGCAATTTCTTTTAATAACTCTTCCTGAACGCCAGTAAACCCGATATTGCTTCTGCTTTTTGCTTCGCCGCTCATCGCATGGCCTTCCCCCAATGTCATAATCACAACATCAGATTTTTTTGCCGTTTCTACTGCTTCCGAAAACTGACTTTTATCCTGATCATCAACATTACAGCCTTTTGCATAGACTAAAGTGGAGTTTTTATCGAGTTGATTTTTAATTCCATCAAATTGTGAAACAATTCTTTGGTTATCATCTTTGAAAGCAATAGACCAAAATCCGTGATTGGCAACAGTCTCTTTAGCAAAAGGACCAATCAGAGCAACTGTTTTTACTGTTTTTGAAAGTGGAAGAATATTCCCCTTATTTTTAAGAAGAACAATACTCTTTGAACCAAATTCTCTTCCGAATTTTCTGTTCTCCTGATTATCGGTTTGTTCTTTCTGTCTTTTTTCATTGCTGAACCGGTAAGGATCATCGAAAAGGCCCATTTCAAATTTTTTGGTTAAAATTCTCCCTGTCGCATCATCTACCAGTTTAGCATCTACTTTTCCTTCTTTAACCAGTTTTGGAAGTTCTGCCATGTATACACGGCTTTCCATATCCATATCACTCCCCCCCTGTATAGCTTTTTCTGCGGCTTCGTCAGTATCTCTGGCATAGCCGTGAGGAACCATCTCCCCGATACTTCCCCAATCTGAAACCACAAAACCTTTATAATTCCATTTTCCCTTTAAAAGGTCTCTCTGTATATATTTGTTAGCTGTAGCCGGAATTCCGTTAATGTCATTAAAGGAATTCATGAAAGTAGCTACTCCTGCTTCTGCAGCAGCTTTGAATGGTGGAAGATACGTTTCATTCAGCTGTCTGAGGCTCATATCTACGGAATTATAATCTCTCCCACCTACAGCTGCTCCGTATGCTGCGAAATGTTTTGCACAGGCCATCACGGCATCAAGACTTCCCAAACCTCTGCCCTGAAATCCTTTTATCCTTGCTAATCCTATTTTTGTCCCCAGGTAAGTATCTTCACCGGAACCTTCCATTACCCTTCCCCATCTCGGATCTCTGGCGATATCCACCATTGGAGCAAACGTCCAGTGAATACCATAAGCAGCCGCTTCCGTAGCAGCTATTCTTTCTGATTTTTCTATCATCCCCAGATCCCAGCTTGCCGCCTGTCCCAGATTCACAGGAAAAGTGGTACGGTATCCATGGATAACGTCCTGCCCGAATAGTAAAGGAATTTTTAACCTTGACTGCATCGCCAGTTTCTGAAATGCCCTGGTTTCTTCTGATCCTGCCACATTCAGCATGGAACCGACTTTACCTTTTTTAATTTCCTCTAAAACAGCTGCAGAATTAGACTGCTGGGGCCCTGTAGCATATTCAAAACCACTGTATTGAACCATCTGCCCCACTTTTTCTTCAAGGGTCATTTTAGACAGCAGCTCTGCTACTTTCTGATCAATTGTTTTCTGCCCGTAAGTGCTCATACCCAATGTGGAAAATGCCAGTAAGAAATAAACTCTTTTCATGATATCAAAAATTAAAAAACAAAGGTTGCTGTAGAACGTCCTGAAATTGTTGCAGCAGCGGTTTTCCCGGCAAATTTAATATTAAAATTTTCATCTGCTTGGTTATCGTTCTGAACAATTAAAACTATTTTCCCAAATTGAGTCTTAAAAGCTACTGTGGAAAGTTTATCGGTCTGTGAGGAAGCGATACGCTGAGAACCTGCAGGAACAAATTTCGAAGCATGTGCAATAATATAGTAGGAAACATTTCTTGTGAAATTTTCACTGTCAGAAACGGTAATTGCTCCTTTACATTCTGTACATCCGCCATCTGTATGGGGCTTATACTGAGGATCGTTTGCCAGGTTCCATTCCAATGCATTTTTACTCCAGTTTCTCATAGAACCGATGATCACATTTTTTGTGTGCCAGTTCAGGTCTTCATTAAAAGTTCCCTTTGCACCGGTCCACTGCTCGGTAAAATACAGGTTTTTTTCAGGAAAAGCATCGTGCACAGTACTTAAAGCAGAGATTTCGCCTTCATATAAATGAAAAGCAGACCCGTCAATATACTGATAAGCATCAGGATCTTTCAGAATATCAATGGCATACTCAGGCTTATTACAGTTGTGGTCGTACACTACAATTTTAGTATGGACTTGATTGGTTTTAAATTCCGGACCTAAATGATTTTTGATAAAATCTCTTTGCTGTTCGGAAGGCATATATAAACTGGGATTATTTCCCGGATGCAGAGGTTCATTTTGAGGTGTAACCGCATCAATATAAATCCCCTCTTTCTTCATTTCCTGAATATATTTTACAAAATACCGGGCATAAACACCATAGAATTCAGGCTTTAAGCTTCCCCCTTTTGATTTTCCATTATCCTTCATCCAAACCGGTGGAGACCATGGCGCTGCAATAATCTTGATTTTAGGATTAATTGCTAAAATTTCTTTCAACATGGTAATCAGAGCTTTATCCTTTGCCAGACTGAATTTCGAAAGACCGGCATCTGTCTGCCCTTCCGGAAGATCATCGTAAGAAAATACCTCTCCATCAAGATCTGAAGCCCCTATGCTTAACCTTAAATAGCTTACAGAAATTGAATTTTTACCGTTTCCAAAAAGCTCATTGAGTAGAGCTTTTCTTTTTGAAGGTGACAGCCGGTTGATTACTTCCACACTTCCCCCGGTTAATGTGTATCCAAATCCATCAACATATTGAAACTTTTGAGAACTATCAATTTCAATATTCCGATCTTTATTGGAACTATTTCCAAATTTGAGAGGAGTCTGCAGCTGTAATTTTACACTTTCATCACCTTTTGTGAGCCAATACTGGACCTCATCGCCTTTACCCCCAGCAACCGATGTGCATGATAAAGGAAAAAGTACCACACCACAAAGTAGTGCGGTACCTCTAAAGAAACTATATAAGTTGTGAAACTTCATGTTTAGTAACCTGGGTTTTGCTTAATCAATGTGTTAAGAAGCTCGTTATAAGGAATAGGTAAAAGCTCATTCCTGTTAGCCTTGAAACCTCTTGATGCTAATTTGGACGGCGCATCACCCCATCTTACAAGATCAAACCACCGGTGTCCTTCCCCGGCAAGTTCTCTTCTCCGTTCATCTTTAACAGCCTGCAGAGAAACCGGAACTGATGGGAGCCCAACTCTGGTTCTTACAGCATCCAGCAACGCCTGGGCTCTTGCTCCTGAACCATTGAGCGCTTCTGCTTCCATAAGATAAGTGTCTGCAAGTCTTATTACGATGTAATTTCTGCTGTAATTAAGCTCCGGTGCTCCCGGAAGGTTAGATACTTCGTCTCTTGTAGGAAGATATTTATTCAGAAAATACCCGGTGTCATTATGAGCCGGCGAATATTTGATTTCACCATTAGCTGTCAGCTGTTTGGCATTTAATATCGTGGATTTTAGCCTTGGATCACCAGCCATAAAGTTGTAAAGGTCTTCTGTGGCAGTGTTAAATGCCCAGCCGGAAACAATATCCGGTGCTGAAGTTTTCAGCCTGTCATAACCTCTTGGCCCAATCATAATACAGATAGAGTTTCCCTCATCTTTTCCCTGCCCCCAAAAAGGCCAGTCGGAATTCCCTTTATTGGTGTGCATGACTTCAAGAATTGATTCTGTGGTAAATTTATTCCCGGCCTTCCACAGATCATCGTAGTTGGCTACTAATTTATACCCATATTGACTGGCCTGTCCCGGTGTTCCGTTTACTTCTGCAAATTGAGCGGCGGCCTGTGCTTTTTTATTGTTATACAGATATATCTTACCTAAAATAGCCCGCGCTGTTCCCTGGCTGATTCTTCCCACCTCAGCTTTGTTGGTAGGGGCTATGGATAACGGAAGGTCATTAAGAGAAGCCTCAATATCGGATTCAATTTGGGTGTAAACAGCCTGAGGATCTGCCTGAGGAATATTATAAAAATCGTCTGTAGCTGTGATAGGTTTTAGAATCAAAGGTATATTTCCGAACATCTTCAGAAGTTCAAAATAATACAATGCTCTTAGTGTTTTAGCTTCAGCAATGAACCTGTTTCTGGTCTGATCATTCATTTTAGCATCGGGGATACGCTGAATCAAAAGATTGGCTCTGGCAATTCCCTGGTAAAAATCATTCCAGTAGGTTTTAGGAACCGAAATCTGATCAATGGAAAAATTAGAAAAACTTTGTATCCCGGCCCCATCTGTAGGACTTCCGCCTCCGGAGTAAAAATCATCAGAACCTGCATTAAAGAAGGTTACTGTATTTTCAAAACCTCCGGAATATTTTCTGAGAAGATCATATACCGATACTAAAGCACTGAAAGACTGCTCTTCGTTCTGGAAATAGTTATTGGAGTCAAAGGCTCCTTTATTCTGTACATCCTCGATGAATTCATCACCACATGAAACGGAGCTGAATCCGATCCCTGATGTAAGAACGACTAATAATATTGTTTTATAGAATCTATTTTTCATGTTGTTTTTTTAGAATTGAATATTGGCTCCAAATAAGAATGTTCTGGCTTGCGGATAGTAAGCTCTATCGATACCGTAAGAATCATTTACTGCAATCTCAGGGTCATATCCTGTATACTTTGTAAATGTGAACAGGTTTTCCCCTGTTACGTAAAATCTGATTTTATTGGCTCCGAAGCGTTTGGAAACATCTCCCGGCAAGGTATATCCCAACTGTACCAGCTTAATCCTCATAAATCCTCCATCCTGAAGATAATAATCAGACATTTTAGTATAGTTTTTATTATCATCGTTGGCATCCAGTCTTGCCACAGTATTCGAAGTACCCGGGCCTGTCCATCTGTCAAGAATTGTAGTCTGATAATTGCTGTAGAAAAGATCCAGTCTTCTTAATCCCTGGAAAATTTTATTTCCTCCCTGTCCCTGGGCAAATATCATCAGGTCAACATTTTTATAGTTAAGATTCACGGTAAGCCCATATGTAAATTTGGGTACGGAACTTCCTAAATATTCATAGTCTTCATCACTGATTTTACCATCACCATTCACATCCGTTCTTCTAAAATCACCAGGTTTAGCACCTGGCTGGATAAGATCTCCATTGGCATTTCTATAGGAATCAATCTCTGCCTGAGTCTGGAAGATACCTGCATTTTTGTATCCAAAGAAAGAACCGTACGGCGATCCCACCTGGAATCTTGTAACAGGCCCCATAGACTGGAATGAAGCAAAGTTTTCATAAATTTTATCATCTTCAAGTCTGGTTACCTCATTCTTTAAATAAGAGAAATTTCCATTGACTGAGATGCCGAAATCATTCCAGTTCTTTTTATATCCTAAAGCGATCTCTACCCCGTTGTTATCCATATCTCCAACATTCCTCCATGGTCTGTCCGGAGCTCCTACATATCCAGGAATGTCTACCTGACGAAGAATATCTGTTGTTTTCTTTTTAAACCAGTCTACAGTTAAAGTAAAGTCCTGTAATAATTTCAGATCTGCAGCAATATTCAGCTGTGAAGTTTCTTCCCAGCGAAGATCCGGGTTTTCTAATGTTGTCGGAGCATATCCGATCACGATATTATTGTCGCCATAGGTATAGTTACTTCCGGATTTAAGGAAGTTGGCAAATCTGAAGTTCTCAATAGCATCATTTCCTAAAACCCCATAGCCTCCTCTGAATTTTAACGTGTTTACGATTTTATTTTCAGGCCAGAAATTCTCATTAGAAACATTCCATCCTACTGAAAATGCAGGGAAATTTCCCCAATGCTGTCCTTTTGCAAATTTAGAAGAACCATCTCTACGGATTGTTCCCGTAAAAAGGTATTTGTCTTCGTAATCATAGATCACCCTTGCAAAATAAGATGCTTTATGCGTCTGAACTCCGTCATTGGCAACGGTAGAACGGTTCTCCTGAGGAACATCAAAATTAAATGATGCATCTTCCCAGCTATTAACAGGAAGATTAATATAAGTCGTATTATTTCCTGAGCCTATATTATAATAATACGCCCCCTGTCCTATCAATACACTTAAGTTATGTGCCCCCCATTTATTCTGATAGGTCAAAGTATTTTCAGTATTCCACTCCAGCTTTCTGTTACTTTCTCTTAAAAAGCTGTTAAAAACAGTATTTCTGGAGTTTGTATTCAGATAGTATTTTGGGGTGAACTGTTCTTTGCCCCAATAGGAAAGCTTTCCGTTTAAAGTTGTTTTGAATGTAAAATGATCCAGAAACTTCAGTTCTGCAAACACATTGGCTACAAAATCATCCGACCAGTTGTACTTTCCTAACTGGGTTTGTTTGAAGGCCAGCGGGTTGGTCATTTCATTTTCCACGATAGTAGATACACCGTATGGGTTTCCGAAAGCATCCCTGATCAGGTAAGGAGAAAGACTGGCATTGTTATACGGGCTTGTATTCAACAAAGCAGGATCTGTCACCACTACCGGCGTTATAGGATCCAGGTTAATTACGGAGCTCAAAGGACCTCCAAACTCATCATTGGCATTAACGCCTTTGGTCTTTTGATGCGTATAAGATAAAGTCTGCCCAATGGTAAGGAAATCGAAAACCTTATGGGTGGAATTTAACCTTACATTCATTCTTTTATAGTTGGAAATATCTCTCAGGACAATTCCGTCCTGCTCATAATACCCAAATGAGGAATAAAAAGTTGACTTATCATTTCCTCCGCTGATACTGAATTCATGAGACATTCTTTCAGCTGTATTGAAGGCTACATCCTGCCAGTCTGTTCCTGTTCCAAAAGATTGAGGGTTGGTAAAACGTGGATCCTTTCCAGCATTCGTCAGGGCTTCGTTGATGATGGTTCCATATTGGCTGGCGTTCAGAAGATCAAGCTTCTTGGCCGCTGATCCTACCCCATAAAAACCATTATAACTTAAGTTCATCTTACCCTTTCTTCCTTTTTTAGTAGTTACCAGGATAACTCCTTTTGCCGCAGAAACTCCATAGATCGCAGAGGATGCTCCATCTTTCAGAATTTCTATATTCTCTATATCCGACTGGTTAAGCCATGCAATATTATCTACCACGATACCATCCACTACCCATAAAGGATCATTACTTCCGGCTCCAAAGCTGGTAACACCACGAACTCTTACCGTAGCAGCAGATCCCGGCTGTCCGGAATTGGTAACTACAGAAACCCCGGCTGCCCTTCCCTGAAGAACCTGTTCAGGCTTACCCGAAGGAATATCTTCAATATCCTTGGCCCTAACACTGGATATGGCTCCTGTCACATTACTTTTCTTCTGGCTACCGTAACCAATCATTACAATCTCGTCTATTTTGTTTTCTTTAGAAAGCGTGTCCTTCACCTTAGTCTGGGCACTGAAGTTGGCCGTAAAATAGAGGACGGCAACCAATCCTAAGCTTCTTGATATTCTTACATTCATATACAGTTATTATTTTAATTCTCAAATTGAGACAATAAAAATATATTTTTTTTTAATTAATTAACATTACATTAATAAATATTTTAATTTTTCGTTTATTTTTAAGGGTTAGAAGCGTTATCTTCGCACTAATATTTCATAAAAAGCAATAAGAATCCAATAAAATCGGTCCCCAAAATGAACGTCAAGCTTTCCAATATTTCTCTTCCGTTAAAATTGACTTTTCTTATTTTTTCGATGGTATTGAACTGTATGGGGCTTATTATTCTTCAGCTTTCTGAGGCTAAAATTACCTATAGTGAACTGGGACTTCTGGAGTCATTCAAGGACTTACCTATTGCATTTATTTCTCTGTTTGCTGTAAGTTTCATTAATAAAACAGGAACAAAAAAGGCGTTAATCCTGGCTTTGAGTATTGTAGGCGTATGTTCCTGCCTTCTTCCGTTCATTGAAGTATTCTGGTTTTATAAATTATGGTTTGCCATCATCGGGGCCTGTTTTGCCATTGGTAAAATTTGTGTTTTCGGAATTATCCGTAATAATATTTCTGATGAAAAATCACTGGCTAAAACCATGAATAATGTGGAAGCTTCTTTTATGATCGGAATATTTGTGGTCAATACAGGCTTTGGCTGGCTGATCTCAAGCTCCTATTCCCAATACTGGAAATTTGGTTTCTTACTTATAGCGTTAGCCTGCATCATCACCATTATTTTATTTGCAAAAGCTGATATTTCAGAGGCTAAGCAGCTGGAAAACAAAAGCATTGTCTCCGAGTTATCGGGACTGGCCACACCCCAGGTTCTGCTGTTTCTGGGAGTGGTCTTCTTTATCATATTTGTAGAACAGGGATTCAACTCATGGCTGCCATCATTTTATAAAAACCACTTAAAGGTCAATTCATTTTTTGCCCTTCAGGCCACCTCTTTCCTGGCTCTTTTCTCTTATGCCGGAAGAACGGTAACCGCCAATATCATCAGAAGGTTTTCATTACCCGGTTATTATATTTCATGTATATTTTTAATCCTTGCCATTCTTATAGCCATTGTAGCCATACAGTATTTTGATGCGGAAAATTCAAAGGTACTATTGTTTTTGTTTCCGGTTATCGGGTTATTTTTATCACCCCTCTACCCTGTTATCAATTCTAAAATGATAGCCCAGACTGATAAGGAAAAAGTAAATCTCTTTACTTCACTTATTGTCATATTCTCTTCTTTGGGTAGCTCCGTCAGTTCAATTATTATGGCTGTCCTGTTTGGAAAACAACTCTTAAGCTTCTATCCTTTATACATATTATGCTCTGTAATTGTGCTTTTTACAATTAGTTTGTTTTATTTTAAAGTATCTAAAAAGAAAATATAGAAAATAATTTTATTTTTACTGTCATGAAAATCAAAGACACAAAAAATAAAGAAACCCTGCGGGAACTTATTGACACAAAAGATTTTGTAGCTCATATATCAGTAGACTGTACCATATTCGGATTTCATAATAATATTCTGAAAGTACTGCTCCTGAAATATCATGATCTTGATTTGTGGTCACTGCCTGGTGGTTTTGTATTCAATGATGAAGATCTTAGGGAAGCTGCCGAAAGAGTACTGTATGAAAGAACGCATTTAAAAGGGCTGTTCTTAAAGCAGTTTCATACTTTTGGTAGAATTGACCGTACAGAAAATAATGTCCATCAGATCCTGCTTCGGAATAAAGGAATTGAAGTACCCAAAGACCACTGGATTTTTCAAAGGTTTATTACGGTAGGATATTGCAGTCTTATTGATTTCTCAGTCGCCAATACTTTTCCGGATGCATTTAATGAAAGTTGTGAATGGTTTGAAGTCAGTAAATTACCGAAAATGGCTTTCGATCACGACAGGGTGATAGAAACCGGATTGGAATACCTCCGAATGAATATCAATACAGAAGCTGCTGCAAGTAATCTCCTTCCCGAAAAATTTACCATGAAAGATCTTCAGGCGCTCTATGAAACTATTTTAGGTCAGAAATTCAGAAGAAATAATTTCCAGCGGAAGATTTTAAGCTTAAATATCCTTGACAGGCTGGAGAAACTTTATGATGGCTCTGCTAATAAGGCTCCGTACCTGTATAAATTCAAAAATGAAGTCCACAATTCTACCAATCAGTATCCTATATCTAATGATGAGGAGGAATAAAAAGGTAAAATTATTTTATAAAATCAAAAAAGTAACACTATATCACTGAAAATCAGCATTAATCTAAGTTTTTAAAAAAATTTTTTTAACCACCCGAAAAATGCTATTTTTAACAAAATCAAAAAAATCATGTCATATTATCCTCTTACAAGCATTCCTGATTACTATGGAATTGATGCTTTACTTACTGAAGAACATAAACTGATCCGCCAATCTGTAAGAGACTGGGTTGAGAGTTATGTAATGCCTCAGATTGACCAGGCAGCTCAAAACCATACAGATCTTCCCGGCCTTATGAGGGAATTGGGGAAAATTGGTGCTTTAGGTCCTTATATCCCTGTTGAGTATGGCGGTTCAGGATTAGATCAGATTTCTTATGGTCTTATTATGCAGGAATTGGAAAGAGGAGATTCAGCGGTACGTTCTGCTGCTTCAGTACAGAGTTCCCTGGTGATGTTTCCAATAAACGAATTTGGTTCTGAGGAACAAAAAATGAAATATCTTCCAAAGCTTGCTTCCGGAGAAATGATAGGATCTTTCGGACTTACTGAGCCTAATCATGGTTCTGATCCAAGCTCTATGGAGACCTATTTTAAAGATATGGGAGACCACTACCTTTTAAATGGTGCTAAAATGTGGATCACCAATTCTCCTCTATGCGACATCGCAGTAGTATGGGGAAAAAATGAGGAAGGAAAAATACAGGGATTAATCGTTGAAAGAGGAATGGAAGGCTTCACGACTCCGGAGACTCATAATAAATGGAGCTTAAGGGCCTCAAAAACAGGTGAACTGGTATTTAATGATGTAAAAGTTCCGAAAGAAAACCTGCTTCCGGGAGTTACAGGATTAAAAGGACCTCTGTCTTGTCTTAATTCTGCAAGATATGGAATTTCATGGGGTGTCATTGGTGCTGCTATCGATTGTCACTGTACAGCAGTTCAGTATTCTAAAGAAAGAAAACAGTTTGGGAAACCCATTGGATCTTATCAGCTTCAACAGAAGAAATTAGCTGAATTCTTAACTGAGATTACAAAGGCACAGTTATTATGTCTTCAGTTAGGAAATCTTAAAAACGAACATAAAGCGACTCCTGCACAGATTTCTATGGCTAAACGTAACAACGTAAAAATGGCTATTGATATCGCAAGAGAATCAAGACAAATCCTTGGAGGTATGGGGATCATGGGTGAATTCCCGATGATGAGACACGCCGCCAATCTGGAATCTGTCATTACCTATGAAGGTACCCACGACGTTCATTTGTTAATCACCGGTTTAGATATTACGGGAATTAATGCTTTTTAAATAAAAGGTAAAATATAATCTGAGAGCCTGGCCAATTGGTCAGGCTCTTTGTATTACTCACTTTCAAGAGAAGTTATATTCGGTGAATAGTTATTGATGTCGTAATATTCTAATCGATTCTTTAAAAATATTACCTTAATACCCTAATAAATACATCAATATGAAAAAAATCACAACTCTTTTATTGGCGCTTACTGCTCCGTTTTATTTTGCTCAACAAGCTGGTGACCTTATCAGCTCCGAACAGAAACTGGATTTAACTCCACAAGGTGTTATCAACTTCATCGCCAATAATCTTGGTAACCAGAATGCTCCGGATTTTGTAAATTATCTCAATAGCTTTAATGTTGGTTTAAAAGGTTATAAAATCACCTATTACACTAGAAATGAAAACAATAATCTTGTAAAAGCTACCGGTTTACTGATGTATCCTAATGTAGGCTATAAGCTTTCAACGATAGTATCAGATCACGGCACAACAGACAGCAGGCAGAATGTTCCGTCTAATCTTAAAGGCACCATGGTGGCTGGTTTTGTCCTCGAGCTCTCCCATGCCCTCAATGGCTATATTTTAATGGCTCCGGACTATGTAGGGATGGGAGACGGAGATGGAGTTCATCCTTATGTAGACTATGCTACGGAAGCGGGGGCTACCATAGACTTCGTTACTGCTGCCAATAAAGTACTGGCACAATTAGGAGTAAAACGTTATGATGAATATTTCCTGGCAGGCTATTCTCAGGGAGCCCATGCAGCCATGTCTACCATTAAAAGACTAAGCATCTCTAACCCGGGCAACTTAAAATTTAAGTATGCCTATATGGGAGACGGTCCTTATGATTTTTCAGGAGTGACTTTACAAAAAGGGATTTTAGAGAAAGATATTTATCCGTTCACTGCATTCATAGCCAATGTTATCAACAGCTGCAATAATACAGGATTTAAAACCTATAATAATAATATTTCAGAAGTAATCTCAGCTGAATATCTGGACAGATATAATTACCATGTCGTTCAGGATAATGGAGGCTTATTGTGGGGGCCTCTGCTATGGAGAAAGCTCTTGACAGAAAGTTTTGTGAATGATGCTACCAATAACCCCAACCATGTCCTCAGACAGTGTCTAAAGCCTAAAGATGTCTATGACTGGTATAATAAAACTCCTATGACATTAGGTCATTCTACCGTAGATTTAGCCATTCCACCGGAAAATACATCAAAAACAATTGATGTGCAGCGTGGCTATTATCCATGGTGGGATTTGAATAAATACAAATTGGAATCCTTTTACTGGGGACCTTTAGGCCATGTAGGAGGAGCTCTGCCTTTCCTTTTGGCATCTAATGCAAAATTCAACACCTTGAGAAGCGGAGGGCTTTTGAATGAACGGGCGATAGCAGGTTCTATTTTCGGGAAACAGTCAGCCAATACGGCTTCAGAAGTTCATCCATTATTTTCTTCCCAGATAAAACCGGATCTTGGAAGTATGCAGCTGGTTGACATTACAGATTTCAATAAAGAAAAAGTAGCGCGCAGATCTGCTGTTGACAACAACCTATCCTCTTTAAAAGATGGCGTTTATCTGTTAAAAGTATCGGAAAATAATGAGAGTAAAATAATTCCGTTTGTCAAAAACACGCCTGCCGTAATTGCAGAGAACGAGATTGTAAAGTCAGAAAACAATGCTGTTTTACAATTAAAAGTTGATCAGGAAGAACTTTCTGCTATCAATATTTTTGATGACAAAAAAAATCTGATCAAAACAATTTCTCAGGAACAATATCGTGAGGAAGGTGGAATCAGTCTTCAGAACCTGGATCATCAAAACTATACCTTTGAAGTAGTAACTCCGTTTTATAATCTGCAGTTCAGCAAAGCAGTTGGAGAACGTCCATCAGAAAGCACTGCCGAGTTATTTACACAAAACCGCCAGATTATGGCAAGATCCCGGAACGACATTAAGATGATCAGCATATATTCTGTTTCCGGAGCATTAATTCTTCAGCAGGAAGTGAATAAGCCGCAGTTTGAATCGGCAAGTTTAGATCCGGGAATGTATGTAGTTCAACTCACTCTATCTAACGGAAAAATGATTAATAAAAAAATCAAATTATAATTCACTTTAATCTATTTTATATCATTTCAAGTTAATTTTGTGCACTTCATTTTACGATGGATGAAGTGCATTTTTTATTGATTCTCTAAAATTTAAATCCGATGCTAAAATAGATCCTTGAAAAATCAAGCTGATTATTTCGGGAAATATTAATATTAATGGGACCTATAAGAGATTCATAACCTAAATTCAAAGCATATCCGAACATATCAAAGCTGTTAGTAAAAGGAGAAAGCTCATCACTGATCTTACCATAAGTAAAAGAAGGGGCAATATAAAACTTCTTCATCACTCTGTATTGTAGTGACAGTCCTCCTTTAACTACAGAGTTGGTAGGTAATTCTTTCTGCCGGAGTCCATTGAATTCAGGATTCATCAGCTCAGTGTTATATTCACTACCTCCCAAATTGTATTTTTCATTAAGAAAAAGATAAGGAATCTGTTCTTCTCTTACAGAACCCAGGCTTGCTCCAAGAAAGAAATTGGCTTTCAGCGCCAGTCTTCTTGTAATAGGATAAGCAAAATTTTCATTCAGAGTAAATGAAACAAAGTTCTTAGGTTTAAAATAATATTCTGCTTCAGGATTTAATATGGCATACAGTGTAGGCTGTACACTGCTTAAATCATATAGCTTATAGCTGTCTCCATAATATAATCGGGCACTTACCTGAAGATGATTTCCTCTGGTAAAATAATATTTCTTATTAAGATTATTCTGTTCGAATTTCAAAAAAGTATTGAAATTGCTGTGGTTGTACAGTTTTTTGTTATAATTATCCGTTTTTGTCTGATCTACTTTATCCAGTAACGTATACATTCTTTCCAGATTGAATTCCGTTCCTAAAGAAAGAAAAGCATTGGGAGACACATTATAATTCAGTGATATTTTCCCGGTGATATTTCTATACATATGGTTGGGAAAACTGGCATTGGCATCTTCATCAAACACATTAAGAAGTCTGAAGGTCAAGTCATTACTTTTAAGATGAACAATCTTTGCTTCGGCATCAAACCACCATCGGTCTTTCTTACCTAGAAACTGCTGATAAGCCAGTTTTGCTTTAAAACGTTCTGAAACATCTACCGTTGCCAAAAATCTCGATCTGTTCATCAGGATATTCCTATAGGTATAATTAACAATAATCCCCACTGACTGTTCATTATCGTAGTGAAGAGCCAGCTTGAAAGCTCCTTTTTTGGCTTTCTTTACAAAAATATTCATTACAAGGCCGTCACCTTCTTTGGTATAAGTGTAATAAACCTTCACGTATTGCCGCATTCCAAATACCCTGTCTATGGCTTCATTAACCGTTTTTACATCATAATACTTCCCTTCTTCCAGGTTCATTTGGTTTTTAATAACCTCAATTTCAGTGGCGTCTGTAAGTGGTGTTCCATCTTCCTCATTAAACGTGAATTTTGTAGTAGGAAGTTTTACTTCTTCAATCAGGGTATGTTCATATTTTATTCCAGCTTTTCGCTGAGCCTCGGCCAATGCTACAAACTCCGGAAGATGCTTTTTAGCTTCAATTTCACCAATCTTGATGATCCTTCTGAATTTGGCAAAATCTTTTGTGGTAATATCTCCTAAAGGATCCACAAAATCTACCAGGATATTGGATAATACTTTCTGATGCTTAAAATCTTCTACTGACCGGATTGCGTGGGTCTGATAAATCATCTTCATCGGATTCTCTATCTCTTTTTTGGTAAAGAGCCTGAATCCGGTATACCCTCCCATTACAAAATCAGCGCCCATCTCCCGAACTTCATTCGCAGGATAATTCCTGTCCAGGCCGCCATCCACTAAAAGCTTCCCATCAATATACACCGGTGCAAAAGCTGCTGGGATTGCCAACGTAGCACGGATTGCCAATGGCAGGGATCCCTTTTTCTGCATAACCAAACCTCCATTTTCTATGTCTGAAGAAGTAAGCTGTACAGGAATCTGTAATTGACTGAAATCATTGATATGCTTTGCATTGAATGTAAGCGTATTAAGAACTTCTCCCATATATTGTCCTTCGATATAGGAACTGGGTAACGTGGGAAATCCTTTTACAACAGGAAATTCAAGGATGTATTTATCATACTCATCCTTTTCACTGATATTCACTTTATGGTATGGAATTTTATTGCTGAGAATTCTGTTCCAGTCAACTCTGTGAACGGTAGACTTTAGCTGATCTGCATTATACCCCATTGCATACAAACCTCCTAAAATACCTCCCATACTGGTACCCGTGATATAATCCACCTTAATTCCCAGTGAATCTACCATTTTAAGAATCCCGATATGAGCAAATCCTTTAGCCCCGCCGCCACTAAGAGCCAAACCAAACTTAGTATCCTTGGTGATGTGCTGTAGTGCAATACTCAGAGAGTCATTTTTTTGCTGGGACCTGGCTGTTAAGAAAAGAAATGTGCTTAAAAATATCAGGCTCTTTTTCATGTGTGCTCTTTATTTTTTCAGGTTAAATCAAATTAATCAGTTTATAAAAATATTTAGTTTAACCGAGCTGTAAATATACAATAAAAAAGCATTTTCCTTTATCTGTAACTGCGCAGTAAAGATTAATTTTACGAAAAAACAACCTGATTTACAATAAAAAGAAATAAAGATTCTAATAAGCCTTTATACTTTCCACAAAAGGAATTTCCGGATTTAGAATTTCAAGGATAAGGCTTTTAACAGATTTCATGGCATCATCAATATTCCCTTTCTCAAACTGTAAGGAAACAACCCCTTTTTTAGCTTCGGAAAAGCTCCATATTCCTGTTTCTATCGGGAAACCCCAGAATTCCGGTAAATGCTGCACTACATAATGATAAATACAAAGCTGTAAAGCCTGTTTTCTTTCACTGTTGTGAAAATAGCCCTCTACATTCTCGCCGTCAATTTTTACAATGAGATTTTTAATCTTGGCTGTTTTGTAATCGATGATTCTTAAAGTTCCATTCAGCTTATCTATCCGGTCAATGAATCCCAAAAAGGAAATTTTATCGTTTCCTTCGAGATAAAAATCTATGTTTTCAAACCTTCTTTCTATATCGATAATTTCCAGTTTATCCCCTTGTTTTACCAGCTCAAGATCATGCCTCAGAATATTTTCAATCACTTTTTTAGCAATTGCCTTATGAATATAATTCATTCCTTTTTCATAGAATTCCGGCTGATGTTTAAGCTTTTCAATGGCGATATCTATATATTTATCAATAGCTTTAATTGAATTTTCTAAATCACTTTCTTTTAACACCTTACCCTTTATCTCTTCATATATTTCCTGAAGTGAATAATGCACAAGATTTCCATAATTTTTCACAGACAGTTCTTCTTCAATCTCATCTGTTTCCGAAGTATTTAAAATCTTTGATAAGTAGAAATCTATAGGATTATAAAGGTAGCTGGTAAGATGGGAAGCGGATACTTTTTCCTTCCATTTCTGAAGTCTCTCCTGAACAATCTCAGTCTTAGGAATTTCTATAGGTTTGGTGAGGATAGGTTCTGAAGAGTTTTCAATAATCAGATGTTCAATATGATGGGAGCTCTCCATTTCTATCTGCGTAATAAACCTGCTTTTTTCACCAGTATTCACTCCGGAGCTCAACGCATTGTACAGCAGATGTACATTGGTAGAATCCTGAATCAAACGGTAAAAGTGATAGGCATAAATACTGTCATTTTCAAGGAACGTATGCAGGTCAAAGAATTTTCTTATATCAAAAGGAATATAAGTATTCTGCGAGTTTCCCAGAGGGAGTTTTCCTTCATTAACGGAAAGCATAATAACATTTTCAAAATTCAGGAGACGGGTCTCCAGCAGTCCCATAATCTGAAGCCCTCTTAAAGGTTCTCCCTGGAAATCGATACTTTCCGAGTTGATATACTGGTTGATCAGGATCTCCAGAGTATCCATTTTGATTGTAATATTATAGGGAGTCAGCTGATTTTTGATAATCCGGAAGGCATTTTCAAAATGAGAGACATTTTCATACTGAATATCATCAATTTCCAGCCATTTTACCTGCTGACAAAATGCAATAAGGATATCCAGGTATGTGTTGGTATTCTCTGCTTTTTGAAGCAGTTCAAAATAAGAAAGCCCATTCAGAAGCTCCTGCAGGAGTTTTCTGGAAATATAAACAATATTCCTTTCTTCTATTTTTGCTTTAAAATCATTGATGACCTGCTCATCTTCTGCAGACTTTGGAAGCTCTTCCAAAATAGGAAAAACATCCCGGTAATAATATGAAGATTTATTTTTCTCCAATTGTTTCTGAAGATAGAAAAGGCGTTTCACAGCATTGGAAAAAGACAGGTTTTTCAATGGAAAACCCATGGTAATATTTAAAGTCTCTATCCCGTGCATGACATCAAGACTCGCCGGAAGAAGATTCTCATCAAGAAGTACTACAGCTGTATTGGAATAGGTTTTATTATTGATTTCCTTGAATATTTCCGGCAGTACTTTTGTTTGGGTAACATTTCCTGAAACTTCATATACTTTGATGTTTTTAGGCTGGTTAAAGTCATCTTCAATCCACTGAAAAGCACGGTTGTCATCAAACTCTTTCCATGTTTTATGGTTTCTGAGAAATTTTCCGGCTTCCTGTCTTTCATCATCAAAATAATAGCGGTCGGCCTGAAAGAAACACTGGGCTTTATTCCATTGCAGCAAGCTCCTCACCAGTTTCTCCTCCACCGGTGTGAAGGCATTAAAGCCACAAAAGACAAAATGTTCCGAAGTATTTTTAGCAAAAGAAACAATTTCAGCTTTAGCTGTTTCATGAATCATCCCGGAAGTTGCCCAATTTCTTTCTTTAAGTCTTTCCTTTAATGCCGGGAGAAATATGTTCATATTCTGCCAGAAGTTCAGGAATTTCTTTCTTGGCACGTCATCATCTTCTCCAAGATTCTGAGCCCATTCTTTAATCCTTTCCTCATCAAACATATATTCCAATACAGCCTGATCACTATCTGAAAATTTCAAAACATCATCCCAGTCCTTCTGCAACGTAGGAAACCATTTTAAAAATTCTGAAAAATCATCATTCGGAATAAGGTTCAGACTTCTGTAGACATCAAATGAAAAAAGCCAGAGCGGTATTCCCTGGATAGGCTGCTTATCTGCAATGGTATTGATCAGCTCTTCCACTGTAAAGAAATTGGGAAGAAATCCTGAGTAATTGCGCTCTTCTAAGATCTGCCTGATAAATACAATGGGACGCTTTCCGGGCAGAATAATATTAAACGCCGAAAGGTCCGGGCTTTGTGCCAGCAGTTCGTGAATGATCTTATTGAGGAATTTCAAGGGGCTTTATAGCTTTTTAAATGTTCTAATTCTTCAGCAATGACAGTATTATATTCTGCCTGCTTTTCTTTATTCATCCCATGATTGGTATCTTTATCATAGGAGATCTGAAAGTTTTTATAGTCGTTGGATATGCCTTTATAAATTGAAGCAAACCATTTGTCATAATCAGCAGAAGTATTGATTTTTTCAGCAACCATTTTTCGTATTCTTCTTACAAATAACTCTGCAATATCAAAATGTTTCTGCTCATGGACTAAGATATAATCATTAATCTTTTTCACATCCTTCCATGATTTATCTTCATTGAAAATCGTTTTAATCTCTATGGTAACAGGAGATTTAGGATTGGTAGATTTGATCACTGAATATTCCCAGCCACAATGGGTATAGGCGGCTACATCCGGATTATTTCTTCTGTTGGCTGTGCTTTTAAAATTATTCCAGTCCAGCTTTTGACCTTCCTTCCAGATGATCTTTTGTCCAAATGCAAGGTGTACAGCTAAAAAGAGGGATAAAACAATCAGCTTCATGCTTATTTCGCTACAATTGTTTTTGTAATCCAGTTCTTTCCGCCATTCCAGAATCTAAAAGTATAGGTTCCCTTTTGCTGTGGGCTAAATTTAATCTGATTGATTCCTACGTAAACGCTTTGTTCACAGAGGCCATTCGTCCTATATTTATAAGCAGTTACCGTTCTTTCCAGATCATCTTCATAAATATAATCATATCCGTAAAAACCATCACAATGAGAAGGGTAAGTAGAATACGTTTTTATATTCTGTATGCTAAATACATCCATTGTGTCTTTCATCACCTTTACACTGTCTATTTTGATCTTAGCAATAGATTCAACCGTCTGGTAATCATCATCATTACATGAGACTACAGCTAACCCCAGTAATAATGTCGAAAATCCAATGTTTAAAAACTTTTTCATAACCTTCAATTTTCTGATTATCAATAAATATTTAGCAAAAATTATTCCTTAATTATACAAATTTAGGAATTAAAGTTACCTTTTGATACATAAACTACTTTTTTTGTATCAAAAAATTCTTCATCAAAATAGTTTTTAAGATTATAGATCTCAGATTTAATCCCGGCAAGCTCCTCAGCGAGGTCGCCGCCCTTTAAATATAAAATTCCGTTATGCTTGGGATTTAACTGTTCTTTTTCAAATTTCCCTTTCAGCCATCTTAAAAATTCAGGCATCTGGGTTACCGCTCTGCTGACTACAAAATGGTATTTTTCTTTCAGCTTTTCCGCTCTTCCATGAATAGCCTTCACGTTTTTCAAACCAACACCTTCTGCCACAGCATTGACAACGCTGATTTTCTTTCCGATAGAATCTATTAAAGTAAACTCTGCTTCAGGAAACATAATAGCTAAAGGAATTCCCGGAAAACCACCTCCGGTTCCAATATCCAATACTCTTGTTCCCGGTGCAAATTCCATTACTTTAGCAATTCCCAGCGAATGAAGGATATGCTTTTCATACAGCGATTCCATATCTTTTCTGGAAATTACATTGATCTTTTCATTCCACTCATTATAAAGCTCCTCCAATTGGGCAAACTGTTTTAACTGTGTTTCTGTAAGATCCGGGAAATATTTTAATAGTAACGTTGTAGACATGTGAATTATTATAATCTGCAAAAATAAGGTTTTATTATTTTTATTCAAACTTTAGCAGCATCTATATCAAAAAATAAAACGGTATGAATATGCTAAAGGAATTACTCTGCGAAAAACATCAATTCAAAATAGTTTGAAGCTCCCAAAACCTGATAAAAATCTTTAAACTGGGCCTGTTTTTATTTCCCGACAAAACCTTTTTATTATATATTTGTTAAAATTGAAAAAAAATATGGATAAACTTTCAGATAGAGTAAAAAGACTAGGATACTCACAGACTTTTGTAATGTCTAACAAAGCCAGAGAAATGAAGGCAAGCGGAATTGATGTGATCAGCTTAACTCTTGGCGAGCCGGATTTCGATGTTCCGGACAATATAAAACAGGCTGCTTTTGATGCCATTAATGAGAACTACAGTCACTACTCTCCTGTTCCCGGATTCCTGGAATTACGTGAAGCAATTGCATATAAATTAAAAAGGGATAATCATTTAGAATATAAATCTACTCAAATCTGTGTCTCCAATGGTGCTAAACAGGCCATCATCAATGTTTTGGCAGCTATTATCAATGATGGGGATGAAGTACTGCTTCCTGCTCCTTATTGGGTAAGCTATGATGAGATGGTAAAAATGATGGGTGGAAATTCCGTAATGCTTCCAACTTCTTATGTAACAGACTTTAAAATTACGGCAGAACAGCTGGAAGAAGCCATCACAGAAAAAACAAAAGCTGTACTTTTCAGCTCGCCATGTAACCCCTCAGGAGGATATTATACGTATGACGAACTGAAGTCATTAGCAAAAGTGATCGCCAAATATCCTCAGATCACGGTCATCTCGGATGAAATCTATGAATACATCAATTATGAGACAAAAACCACTTCTATAGCCCAGTTTTCTGAAATATATGAACAAACTGCCGTTATCAACGGAATGTCTAAAGCATTTGCAATGACAGGATGGAGAATAGGATATTCTGCATGTCCTGAATGGCTGGCAAAAGCTTGTGAAAAGGTTCAGGGTCAAATGACCAGTGGAGCAAATACAGTAGCTCAGAGAGCTTCCATTACGGCATTAAAGACGGACCCATCCGAATACAGATATATGATCGATGCTTTTAAGCAGAGAAGAGATCTTATGTTTGATCTCATCAAGGAAATTCCAGGATTCAAAGTATTGCTGCCAAAAGCAGCATTCTATTTCTTCCCGGATATCTCGCATTATATCGGAAAAACATTAAACGGAACTGAAATTAAAAATTCAGATGATTTTGCCATGTTCCTTTTAGAAAATGCCCATGTAGGCTGTGTAGGTGGACTTTCTTTCGGAAGCCCGGAATGTATCAGATTTTCATACGCCGCTTCTGAAGAAGAACTTAGAGAAGCTATGAAGCGGATCAAGAATTTACTGGCTCCTTTCAATTAATAACCCAATTCCAATATATCAAATGAATCTGTTCAAAAAACTGACAATTGCCACAAGTATTGCTGCTGCAAGTTTCGCAGGCTACGCTTATGGGCAGGATTTCCAATGGAAAGAAGCAAAATCCAACGGCTACTCTTACAGGTATGTTACCAATGATCCTACTTCAGCAAGGTATTACACTTTGAAAAACGGCTTAACGGTCATTCTGAGTCCTACCCATAAAGATCCGAGGATTCAGACTTATATTGCCACGAAAGCAGGAAGTAAAACCGATCCTGCAGACCATACCGGACTGGCACACTATCTGGAGCATATGCTTTTCAAAGGAACTGATCAGTTTGGCTCTAAAGACTGGGCTAAAGAAAAACCTCTTTTGGATCAGATTGATGCTCTTTACGAGAAATACAACACTACAAAAGACGAAGCTAAAAGAAAAGAGATCTATAAAGAAATAGACAGGATTTCCGGAGAAGCCGCCAAATATGCCATTGCCAATGAATACGACAAAATGCTGGCTGGTATGGGAGCTGATGGAACGAATGCCTTTACTTCTTTTGAACAGACGGTGTACACTGAAGATATCCCGGCGAATGTTATTGATAAATTTCTGGCAGTACAGGCTGAAAGATTCAGGGAGCCGGTATTGAGGCTTTTTCATACAGAATTGGAAGCAGTTTACGAAGAGAAAAACAGATCGCTTGATGATGACGGAGACAAGGTTTTTGATACCATGTTTGCCAACCTTTTTCCTAATAACAATTATGGAAAGCAGACGACAATAGGAACTATTGAACATTTAAAAAACCCATCCCTTCAGGCCATCAGAGATTATTACAATAATTACTATGTTCCCAATAATATGGGGATTATCATGTCAGGAGACTTTAATCCGGATGAAGTCATTGCAAAAATAGACAAAGCCTTCTCCTACATGAAAACCAAAACAGTTCCTGAATATAAAATCGGACAGGAAAAACCAATTACAGCCCCTGTTATCAAAGAAGTTGTGGGACCCAATCCTGAAAGCGTAATGCTTGGTTTCAGATTTCCGGGAGCTTCTACCAAAGATGCCAGATTACTGAACCTTGTAGGCAATATGCTTACCAATGGCCAGGCAGGATTAATTGATCTTAATCTGGTAAAGAAACAAAGATTACTGGGTGCAGATGCTTTTCCTTATGCCTTAAAAGATTATTCTGTTTTATTGATACAGGGAAAACCTACGGAAGGACAGTCTTTGGACGAAGTAAAAAACTTGTTGCTTCAGGAAATAGACAAATTAAAAAAGGGAGAATTCTCTGATGATTTAATTCAGTCTATTGTTAACAATGAAAAGAAAAATATCATCCAGAAAGATGAAAAATACTCGTCGAGAGCAGGGATCCTGATGGATGAATTCACCTCTGATGTAGATCATAAAGTTTCATTGGAATATGTAGATGAAATCTCCCATCTTACCAAAAAGGATATTATGGATTTCGCCTTCAAATATTTACAAAACAATAATTATGTAGCTGTTTACAAGAAAAAAGGTGAAGACAAAACTATTGTAAAGGTTGATAAACCAACCATTACTCCCGTGTCAGTAAACAGAGAAGATCAGTCTCCTTTCCTTAAAAAGATTGATGAGATGCCTGAAAATGCGATCTCTCCGGTATGGTTGAATTATGACAAAGATATCGCTAAAAATAAACTGGGAGCTATAGACGTTCTTTCTGTAAAAAATACAGATAACGCCCTTTTCAGGATGTATTATCATTTTGATTCCGGAAAATGGAACAACAAGATACTTCCCTTGGCAGCAGAATATCTTCAGTATTTAGGAACAAAAAATAAATCTTCTGAAGCCATCAGTAAAGAGTTTTATAAACTGGCATCGGGTTTTGAGGTAACTGCCGGAAATGAAGAAACCTCTGTATCTCTGGAAGGTTTAAATGAAAACTTTGATCAAACCATTGCTTTATTTGAAGACCTTATCAACAATAGCCAGGCTGACCAGGAGGCTTTAGATGCCTATAAAATAAGACTTAAGAAAGCAAGGGCTAATGCCAAACAGAATAAAGCCACCATCATGAGCGGGCTTAGAAGTTACGCCCAGTATGGTGCACAAAATCCTTTTAATAACGTTTTAACGGATGCAGAACTTGATGCCCTGAAGGCGGAAGACCTGATTAATGTACTTCACGATTTATTCAATTTTAAACATAAAGTACTTTATTACGGTCCAAAATCAGGGACCGAAGTGGTAGCATCTTTAACTCCTGTTCACAAACTTCCTGCAACACTTAAAGAACTTCCTACATCCAAAACTTTCGTTCAGATCCCTACAGATAAGAATAAGGTATTGTTTGCCCATTATGATATGGTTCAGGCTGAAGTTTTGTGGATCAGAAATTCCGATCAGTACAATCCAACCATTACTCCAACCGTAAGTTTATTCAACACCTACTTTGGAGGCGGAATGGGTTCCATTGTATTCCAGACCATCAGAGAATCCAAGGCATTGGCCTACTCTACTTATTCTTATTTTGCACTTCCGGGTAAGAAAACAGATAAAGATATGATTATGGCTTATGTGGGAACCCAGGCTGACAAATTCAATGATTCTACCACTGCAATGAATGAGCTGCTTACCACACTGCCAAAATCCGGGCAATTGTTTGAAACGGCTAAAAGCGGATTGAAAAAATCTATTGCATCAGAAAGAATTACACAGGATGGTATTATTTTTTCTTATTTAAAATCTCAAAAGCTTGGAAACAAATTTGATATGAGAAAAAATGTTTACGAACAGGCTCCAAAACTGTCTTTTACAGATATCAATGCCTTTCATGATAAGGAAATGAAAAATAAAAACTACACTTACTGTCTTGTCGCTTCTCAAGATAAAGTAAATGAAGCCGATATGCAGAAATTAGGTGAGGTAAAGAAGCTTAATTTAACTGAAATATTTGGATATTAAAATAAACAAAAGTCCTGTTTTCAGGGCTTTTTTATTTAGGATGAATCAAAAACAATTATAGATTTTATTTATCAATAATAACTTGTTCGATAGATGAATCTTTTATATCTTTGCCTAGAAATTAAATATAAAAACAGAAAATTATGTCTTTAGTAGGAAAAAAATTCCCAAATTTAACAATTGACGCAATGTCAGAAATGGGTGACGATCTTAGAATCAACATTCTTGATGAAGCAGTAAACAACCAACAAAAAGTTCTTTTATTCTGGTACCCGAAAGATTTCACTTTCGTTTGCCCTACAGAACTTCACGCTTTCCAGGAAGCTTTAGGTGAGTTCGAAAAAAGAAATACTAAAGTAATCGGAGCATCTTGTGATACTAACGAAGTACACTTCGCTTGGTTAAACACTCCAAAAGATAACGGAGGTATCGAAGGGGTTACTTACCCACTTTTAGCTGATACTCACAGACAATTAGCAAACACGTTAGGAATTGTAGATCAGGATTTCGAATATAACGAAGAAGGAGAAGAAGTTTTCACAGGTTCTAACGTAACATACAGAGCAACTTACCTTATCGACGAAACTGGAAAAATTTTCCACGAAGCGGTAAACGACATGCCTCTGGGAAGAAACGTAAAAGAATTCTTAAGATTAATTGACGCTTATACTCACGTTCAAAAACATGGTGAAGTATGTCCTGCAAACTGGGAAGAAGGTAAAGATGCTATGAAAGCAGACAGAACTTCTACAGCAGAATACTTAGCAAAAAATTAATATCTTAATTTTAATATAACAATGTAACAGTCTAACGGTATAACGATTTTAAAAGTCATCTTTTTGAATGGTTAGATTGGTAAATTTTTAGATTGTTACATTGTTTCTTTTTTTTAAAAATAAACTTATGTACACAGAATTAACCGAAGATACATTACAGAATATAGTGAATGACAACGAAAAAGTAGTTGTTCAATATGGCGCAACATGGTGCGGAAACTGCAGAATCATGAAGCCGAAATTCAAAAAATTAGCTTCCGAAAACGACAGTATTCCTTTTCTATATGTAGATGCTGAAAAACTTCCTGAGAGCAGAAAATTAGCAAAAGTGGATAACTTACCTACTTTCGCCATCTTTAAAAACGGTGAGTTGGTAAACCAGGTACAGTCTAACCAGGCAGAAAGTTTAATTAACCTTTTTAACGAATTATCATAATGAAATTACCCGTAATCAGACAGTTTTATCAGAATCAGACTCCTGAAAATCTTGAAAAAACATTGGAAGTTCTGGAGAATTTCTGTGAATTCAGAGGAACAAGTGAAGAAGATCTAAATGTGGCAGGAGAGCTTATTACAAACATCTGTGGAGCTTTAGAAGTTCACTCTAACGTACAGAATGGAATGAGCGAAAAAGATGCTTTAAATTCTTTTGCACAAAAGGTTTTAGGATCTATCGATAAATAGTTCTTTAATAATTAAAAATTATAAAGACACAATATACCTGGGGATTCCCATTACTATATTTTTTCCCTATTCTTTAATAACTACTTTATTTTTACTGGAATAATACTTCAAAAGGCCATCTGGTCACTCTGAAGCCAGAAGTTATATCCGTATCTGTTAAAGAATATCCAATTAAAATCCCGATGAAATGTCATCAGGATTTTTTGGGTTCGCTGATTTAAATATTCATATTACTTGTAAATAAAACACTAACCTCACTCATATCTTTGCACTAATAGTACAAATACAAACTAAGTCAATTGTGTCACCCGTGAAAATATTTGTGTTATTTGTGGTGAAAAAAATGGCGAAATACGTCTATCCTATTATACATAAGCTTCATCAGATTAATCTCAATTAATCAATCCTTTGCAACCTTACCAATCAGGTTTCTCACTTTTCTTTGCGTTAAAAAACATTACCTTACTATCTAAAGACAAAGAGAATTGTAAACGGTTATATAAACATCTGCGTAATCAATACAATCTGCGAGATGAAATTTAAATAGGTTTTGGCTAAAAGCCAGTGAATACAACCTAAAAAGCAAGCGGCTAAAGCCCACTCCTATTGAATACCAAATGTTATCTATGATAAATATTAATTTTGACAGAAATAAAAAATCCTGATGAAAATATCACCAGGATTATATATAAATGATAAGCACAAAGCTTACCATTATTGAATTAGTTTCTTTTGCTCATTAAGATGCTTAAGATATACCAAAACAGAAGCATAATAGAAGCAAAAAGCTGTAATGCAGCTCCTACATACTGATTTGTTCCGTATGAATCTTTTAATTTACTAGTTTGGTATAAAATTGTTGCTGAAGCCAAAATAACCATTCCCACTGAGAACCATAATCCTAAGTTAAAACCGAATAGCATTCCGCCAACAATCAATCCGATTGAAATGAATCCTCCGATAACGATAATATTTCTTAAAAAAGAAAAATCTCTCTTAGAAGTAAACGCTACGGCAGAAATACCGGCAAACATGGCAATAGTTAAAGTAGCTGCCTGAAAGATTACATTGGCTCCACCTGCCATATTCGTAGCAATATAAAGCATAGGCATAAAGATTACCGCTTCCAGTAGGATATAAAACCCTAAACCGAGATATTGGGTAGACTTACTTTGTGAAAGTGACCATTTAGAAGCTAAAATTGAAGCCAGCCAAAAAACACCGATAATCAATAACCAGGCATATCTTTGTCCGAACATCATGGCAATAATTTCTACCGGCACCGTCTTCAACAAGATCGTTTCAACTCCAATAAACGCAAGAATTGATAAAGCAACATGCAAATAGGTTTTCTTGTAAAAACTCGCTTTCTCTACATCTGAGGAATGAGCGACTAAAACATCTGTCATCATAGTTAATATTTCTTTTAATTAATCGAAAATAATTTTATTTATCTTTCTTTTCTGGCATAATTCCCAGAATTTTTCCATCCTCTTCAAATATGGCACTCACCACTTCTTTTGAAGATGAATCTCCTGCGTACTTGTATTTGATATTAGGATGATTCGCACCATCCATCGTTACATAATACCCTACTTTTAAGACTTCAAGTTTTTTGTTAGGGTCTATACCTTCTTTTACTTTTTTAAGAACATCGTCCGTCACAATTTCTTTTACTTTATCAGAAAGCAAGCCGTCAATAGTCTTATGATCAGAGGCTTTTAAAGCAGTCATAAACTTCACAAAGTTATCATTATAAAGATTTACTTTCTCCTTACTTATGGTAGCCGGCTGTTCTTTCTTTTGATTGTTCTCAACTTCCAGTCCTACAACTTTCTGTGCAAATACCAGTTGTCCTCCAATGATGGCAAGTCCTAAAAATATTTTTTTCATATGATCCGTTTTGTTATTTTGGTGAAATAAGTGATGGAAGATACGAAAATCAGACCATTTCCAAAAATTTCATTGTGTCTACATTATCCGCATACGTATCAAGACCCGGATTCTGGGCCTCTCCGAAATGAATAGAGTCTAATCCTAGTTCATCTTTAGCTACTATACATTGAATATTCTCTTCGTTTTCAGCTATAAAATTTTTAACATCCTCCAATGAACTGTATCTGCTGAAATTGATCACAGAAAGCGGGCTGAATAGTTTATCATCCTCTTTCAGCATCACAAAATTATTGTCCCAGAACTTATCCTGGTTCAGTAAGTATACAGCCCTGTTGTAATCATAATTATTGGCATATTTATGATGATTGATAATATCCTGAAACCCTACGAAACTCTCAAATAATCTGTCGATTACAAAGTCCTTCGGGATAAAAATCCGGGTTACATTCCTGCATCCCAGACCAAAATACTGGAAAATATCATTGGCTAAAAGCTGTAATTCCTCTTCAGTTTCGTCACCTTTTAAAACAGCAACCGATGTTCTGTTTTTACGGATAATGCTCAAATGATTTTTAAAATAATACTCCAGGTATCTTGCGGTATTATTACTTCCGGTAGCAATGACCGCATCAAAATTCTCTAATCTTTCTACAAATTCAAACTGAACCTGGTCTCCGGAAAACTCTTTCCACTTTTTTAACAGGAACGGAATCATATACTTATCTTTTGAAGACAGCTTAATTACAGGAATATGATTGCTTAAAACCACAGAAACCACATCATGAAATCCTACTAAAGGAATATTTCCTGCTAAAATTAAGCCTACTCTCTTTGAAATTTTTGAGACAGAATAGTTTTTTAGCCAACCTCTGATGCTTTCTGCTGTAAGCAAATCTGCCCATTGCTGTAAAGCAAATTTCTGATTCTCAAGGGTAAACCATTGATTCTCTATTTTTGTTTTCTGTAACAATAATTCAATATCTACATCATCCTGATTGTAGTCTTCCGTTTTTTTCGATAAAAACGTTTTTATATAATCACTTAATTTAATAAGTCCTAAAACTTGATTTTCGCTATTCATAATTACTGTAAAATTGGGGAATATTTTGTAATTTTGTGCAAATTTAAAAAAAATTAGCGATGGCTATTAAAATAACTGATGAATGCATTAACTGTGGGGCTTGTGAACCTGAATGCCCGAACAATGCAATATATGAAGGAGCTGTAGACTGGAAAGCTTCTGATGGTACTGCCCTGAACGGGACAATTACACTGCCATCAGGACTTACTGTAGATGCTGACGCGGCACAGGAACCTGTAAGTGATGATGTATATTTCATTGTAACAGATAAATGTACGGAATGTAAAGGCTTCCATGAAGAACCACAGTGTGCGGCTGTATGTCCGGTAGACTGTTGTGTTCCCGATGAAGATCATGTAGAATCTGAGGAAGCCCTTCTTACTAAAAAAGCATTTTTACACGGCGAATAAAAAATTCCGTCTCATCATCTGTGAGGCGGTTTTTTTAACCATAAATTCAAAATCTAGTAAAAAAAGAAAAAAATAAATCGCAGGGAGCCAGCTCCCTGTTACAACCAAAAAGTAAAAAAATATGAACAAAAAGCACAACTTCAGCGCAGGACCATGCATTTTACCTCAGGAAGTATTTGAAAAATCAGCTCAGGCTATTTTAGATTTTAATGGTATCGGGTTATCACTTCTTGAAATTTCACACAGAAGCAAGGATTTCGTAGCCGTAATGGACGAAGCACGTGCGATTGTAAAAAGATTGATGAATCTTGGTGATGATTATGAAGTACTTTATTTGGGAGGTGGTGCCAGCTTGCAGTTTGCAATGGTTCCTTATAACCTTATGAGAGTAGGTGGCAAAGCAGCATACCTGGATACGGGTACCTGGGCTGCCGGAGCAATCAAAGAAGCAAAGAAATTAGGAAATGTAGATGTTGTAGGCTCTTCAAAAGAAGAAAACTACGCTTTCATTCCTAAAAATTATACGGTAGGTTCAGATTACGATTATTTTCACTGTACTTCCAACAATACAATTTATGGAACTCAAATGAAATCTTTCCCTGAGGTAGACACGCTGATGGTATGTGATATGAGTTCTGATATTTTCTCAAGACAACTTGATTTCTCAAAATTTGACTTAATCTATGCGGGAGCTCAGAAGAATATGGGACCTGCCGGAGTTACTTTAGTGGTTATAAAAAAAGAAATTCTTGGTAAAACAGGAAGAGAGAATATGTTGTCTATACTGGATTATTCCCAGCATATCAGCAAAGAATCTATGTACAATACACCTCCTGTATTCCCTGTATATGCGTCTTTATTGACTCTTCAACACCTTGAAAATAATGGAGGAATTGCTGCTGCGGAGCAAAGAAACGAGGCCAAAGCTAAGCTTTTATATAATGAAATTGACAGCAATCCACTGTTCAAAACATTCTGTGTAGAAGAAGACCGCTCATTAATGAATGTTTCTTTTAACATTACAGACGAAAGCAAAAAAGAAGAATTTGATAACGCATGGAAAGCTGCCGGTATCAGTGGACTTAACGGACACAGAAGCTTAGGCGGATACAGAGCAAGCTTGTACAATGCTTTGACAATTGAAAGCGTGCAGGTTTTAGTGGATGTAATGAAGTCGATAAAATAGCTTATATTAGGCGACCGAAAATAAAAAAATAATAGATGACTGATTTCAGAGGTTAGACCCTAAAAATCTCACTTCTTATTTCTCAAATTTAACATCTATAATAAAATAACGCATGAAAGTTTTAGCAAACGATGGAATTTCAAAATCAGGAGAACAGGCTTTAAAAGAAGCCGGAATTGAGATCCTGGACAATAGAGTGGCTCAAGATCACGTTATTAAATTTATCAATGATAATAACGTGGATGTCCTTTTGGTAAGAAGTGCAACAAAAGTAAGACAAGAACTGATTGATGCATGCCCTGGTCTTCAGATTATAGGAAGAGGCGGAATTGGGATGGATAATATTGATGTTGACTATGCTAAAAGTAAAGGAATTAAAATTATCAATACTCCTACAGCATCTTCAAAGTCTGTAGCAGAACTGGTTTTCGGACACTTTTTTTCATTAGCGAGATTTCTTCATGAATCCAACAGGCTGATGCCTCTGGAAGGAGACACTCACTTTAATGCCATGAAAAAATCATTCAGTAATGCCTATGAACTTTCAGGAAAGACATTAGGAGTTATTGGCTTTGGAAGTATTGGCCAGGAAGTGGTAAAAATGGGAATTGCATTAGGAATGAAAGTTCAGGTTCTTACAAAAAACCCGAGAACCGAAGTTCTTACCCTGAATTTCTTTGATGGGCAGGCTGTTCATTTTGAAATCACGTCTACCAATGATATGGATGCATTTCTTAAAGATGCAGACTTTATCAGTATCAATACTCCAAAAACAAATAAGTATATTATAGATACCCCTCAGTTTGAAAAAATGAAAGACGGTGTTTATATTGTAAATACAGCAAGAGGCGGCGTTATCAATGAAGTGACATTAATAGACTTCATTGAGTCAGGTAAAGTGGCGGGAGCGGCATTGGATGTTTTTGAAAATGAACCCAGCCCGGAACTGCCGTTATTAATGAATCCATCCTTATCCCTGTCTCCTCATGTAGGAGGTAATACAGTGGATGCGCAAGAGAAAATCGGAGTCGAACTTGCGGAACAAATTATTAAGTTACAAAAAGAAACTATAAGATAAATATGCCTGTTTTTAAACCTTTCCGTGGAATAAGACCTCATAAAGACTTGGAGAGTACTTTCCCTACACATCCACTGGATAATTTCACCCAGGAAGAGATTGCAGAGAAGGCTCAAGTTGAAAATACTTACATCAATATGATTAAACCTTATGTTGTAAGTAAATCCAAAGATATTGACCGGAACCTGAGGAAGATCCGTTCTACATTTGAAGAGCTTCTGGACGAAAAAAAATTAGTCCAGGACAGTTCAGCCTATTATCTTTATGAGCAGATCTACCCCAATAAACAGGTTTTCAGAGGTCTTTTGGGACTGGCCAGCATTGAAGATTTCTGGAATGGAAAAATCAAAAGACATGAAAGTACCATTCCTCAGAAAAAAGAAAAACTGGCACACTATCTTGAAAAAGTAAACCTGCAGGCCGAGCCAGTACTGCTCACCTACCCTGCCAACTCTAAAATTGAGCTGTTGATGAACCATGAGGAAAAAAATGTTCCTATCTTTAATCATACAGATAACCTGGGTATAAGACATAAAATCTGGAGAATAGATAACCGTCTGAAACTTCAGCAGTTCAAAGAAGTAATAGATCAGATTGATTCATTTTATATTGCCGACGGACACCATAGAATTGGCTCTACAGCCATCAATGCAAAGCGTCACAAAGAGAAAAATAAAAGACATAACGGAACTGAGCTTTACAATTTTGTATACAGCTTTATCGTTTCCAACCAGTCTATTAAAATTCATGATTACAACAGAATTTTACATGATATGAATGGTCTTTCCAATGAGCAGTTTTTAAAAGAACTTGAGACTTATTTTCTTATTCATGAAAAAGGAGAAGCCTCATATTTCCCGTCTCAGAAATTCCATATTTCAATGTATCTTGGTGGGAAGTTTTATTCCCTTCACGTAAAACACGATCTTCGTTCCAAAGAAATGTCTCTGGATAACCTTGACCACCATCTTTTAGATAAGTATATTTTCAAAGATATCCTGAAAATTGAAGATCCTGACAGCTCAGATAAGATATCATATGTAAAAGGAACTTCTAATATTAACGGTATCAATATCTTAAAAGAAAAAATAGACAGTGGTGAAGGTGTAGTAGGCTTCGGAATCTACCCTGTAAGTTTTAACGATATGATTAAAATTTCAGACTTAAGATTAAGTATGCCTCCAAAATGTACATTCATTGAACCCAAATTGGTTACTGCTTTATTAATGTACGACATGAAATCTTAATAAATTCCCATTTTTTTTCCTACTTTTAACATCGGAAAAGAAAGGTCAATAAAAAAATGAAAAAAATATTCATCATACTTCCACTCTTTTTGAGTGGATTTTTATTTTCTCAGAAAAAGCCGCAAAAACATCCGGCAAAAAAAGGCACCGTAGCCAAATTCAATTATCATGATGAATTTAAAAAGATATCAGACGAAATCTTAACCAATGGTGAAGCTTACTCTAATCTTGGAGAGCTTACAAAAGGCATCGGACCTCGCTTCAGTGCCACTCCGGGTTATGCAAAAGCATCGGAATGGGCTGAGAAAAAACTGAAAGACGCCGGTATACAAAATATATGGAAACAGGATGTAAAAGTTCCTGTTTGGATCAGGGGTAAAGAATCTCTACAGATAAAATCAGGAAACGGAGAATGGAAAAACATCAGAATGCTCTCCTTTGGAAACTCTGAAGGAACAGGCGGAAAAGATCTTACAGCGGAGCTTTTACTGGTAAATGACATGGCGGAACTGAACGCTTTAACCTCTGTACAATTAAAAGATAAAATAGTTTTCGTCAATTCTCCTTTAGACCAGAAAGTAGTCAATACCGTTGACGCTTATCTTATCACGGCCAAATCTAAGCTGCTCTCAGCCTCTGTCATTGGCAAAAGAGGCGCTAAAGGTTTAATTATACGGTCACTCACTACAGCTTCGGACGATACTCCTCATGCTAAAATGATTTATTATGAACCGGACGACAGGGTGAGGATTCCTGCAATAACCATCGGAGTAAAATCGGCTGATGAACTTGAAAAATTATTGAAAAAGCAAAAAGTAACTGCTAAACTGAACCTGTCTGCCGAAACTAAAGGAGAAGCTGTTAACCAGAATATTATCGGCGAAATTCCAGGAAATAAAGACGCAAAAGTGATTGTTCTAGGAGCACAGCTTGACTCATGGGACTTTGCAGAAGGAGCCCACGATGACGGTTCCGGAGTTGTACAGTGTATTGAGGTTCTAAGAACGCTTAAAGCACTTGGCTTTACCAATAATCATACAATAAGAGTTGTATTGTACGCCAATAGTGAAAATGGCGGCCAGGGACGGGATATGTATGCCTCGTATGTAAAAAAGAAAGATGAGAAACATATTTTTGCTTTAGGAACAGATTCCGGAGGCTATTCGCCAAGAGGATTTTCTTTAGATATGCCTCCTCAGAGAAGAAGACAGATTTTTGAATGGAAAAACTACTTTCTTCCCTATGGAATCTATGATTTTGACCAAACTTACGCAATACAGGATATTGCCCCCTTAAAAAAGCTGGATATCCCGCTGGCAGAACTGGTAGTAGACACCCAACGTTATTTTGACTACCATCATTCTGTAGAAGATACTTTCGACAAAGTAAATAAAAGAGAGCTTCTCCTGGGAGCTGTTGCTATGACTCAACTTATTTTCATGATTGATAAAAACTGGTAACATGAAAAAAATTATAAATCTATCATTACTCATTCTCGGCGTGGCTTTTTTATCTGCCCAGACCAAAGAGGATTCTATACAGTTCAACAGGATTTCCACTGAAATTCTCAATAACGGAAAAGGCTATAATGAATTGAGGGAACTCACCAAAAATATTGGCCATCGTTTAAGCGGTTCCGAAGCTTATGAAGAATCTGTAAAATGGGCGGCACAAAAACTTAAAGAGGCCGGAGCTGATAAAGTTTGGCTTCAGGAAGTAATAATTCCTGTCTGGGAAAGAGGTAAAGAATCATTACACATCAAAACTTCAAATGGCAGCTGGAAAAGCCTTAAAATGCTTTCTCTGGGTAACTCTGAGGGTACAGGAGGAAAAGATATTTCAGGAGAAATTATCATGGTAAAGTCATTGGAAGAATATGACAAACTACCGGCTGAAAAAGTGAAAGATAAAATTGTTTTCTTTAATTATCCCTTCAATCAGGGGCATGTACAAACCTTTATTGCTTATCGGGAAGCAGGAGCTTACAGAAGGACAGCAGCTTCCTTAACCGCTAAAAAAGGCGGAAAATTTGCTGTTATACGTTCTCTTTCTTCAGCTTTTGATGATATTCCACACACCGGAAATATGCGTTATGATGATAGTATATCTAAAGTTCCTGCACTGACTATTGGAAATACCAGCGCAGACGAACTGGAAGCTTTATTAAAAAATCAAAAGGTAACAGCAAAACTTAACTCCAACTGTGGAATGAAAGGTGAGAGACTCTCCCACTCCGTTATTGGTGAAATTACGGGTAAAAAAGATAAAAACGTTATTGTTGTTGGCGGACACCTGGATTCATGGGATGTAGGAGAAGGAGCCCATGACGACGGAGCAGGAATCGTTCAGAGTATAGAAGTGTTAAGAACCTTCAAAAAATTAGGATTACAAAATAACCACACCATCAGAGCTGTTTGCTTCGCCAATGAAGAAAATGGGACAAAAGGAGGAAAACAATATGGAAAAAACGCTAAAGATCACAACGAAAAACACCTTTTCGCTATTGAATCTGATGCTGGGGGCTATTCTCCACGAGGTATTTCATTAGAAATGGACGATACCAAAAGAAACCAGGTCAAAAGCTGGGTAAACCTATTTTTGCCCTATGGAGTTTATAACTTTGAAGGAAAATATTCAGGTTCAGATATTGCTCCGCTTCATGAAATGGGCGTTCCCACTGCAGAATTAGTCCCTGATCCCCAACGTTATTTCGATATCCACCACACCTCGGAAGATACTTTTGAAAAAGTAAACCGCAGAGAACTTCTTCTCGGTTCCACGGTGATGACACAACTTATTTATATGATTGATAAAAATTGGTAACTATGAAAAAGATATTAGGTACAACATTATTAGTTTTGGGAGCAGCTGTTTTTGGCCAAACCAAAGAAGACTCCATACAGTTTAACAAGATCTCTACTGAAATCTTAAACCATGGAAAAGGTTATAACGAATTGAGGGAACTCACCAAAAATATTGGCCATCGTTTAAGCGGTTCCGAAGCTTATGAAAAGTCTGTAAAATGGGCAGCACAAAAACTTAAAGAGGCCGGAGCGGATAAAGTATGGCTTCAGGAAGTAATGATCCCTGTCTGGGAGAGAGGTAAAGAATCATTACAGATCAAAACTTCAAATGGCAACTGGAAAAATCTTAAAATGCTTTCTTTAGGAAATTCCGAGGGAACAGGAGGAAAAGATGTTTCAGGAGAAATCATCATGGTAAAATCCATTGAAGAATATAACAAACTGCCAGCCGAAAAAGTAAAGGATAAGATTGTTTTCTTCAACTATCCTTTCAGTCAGTCATTTATAGAAACATTCAAAGGATATAGTGATGCTGCCAAGTATAGGGTCACTGCTGCTGCATTAGCCGCTAAAAAAGGCGGAAAATTTGCTATTATACGTTCTCTTTCTTCAGCTTTCGATGATGTTCCCCATACGGGAGCAATGCGTTATGAAGATAATGTATCCAAAGTACCCGCTGTAGCTGTTGGAAACACAACGGCAGATGAGCTGGAAACTCTCCTGAAAAGCCAGAATATCACCGCTAAACTTAATTCCAACTGTGGAATGAAAGGTGAGAAACTCTCCCATTCCGTTATTGGTGAAATTACAGGTAAAAAAGACCAAAGCGTTATTGTCGTTGGCGGACACCTGGATTCATGGGATGTAGGAGAAGGAGCTCATGATGACGGAGCAGGAATCGTTCAGAGTATAGAAGTATTGAGGACTTTCAAAAAGCTGGGAATACAAAACAATCATACCATCAGAGTAGTATGTTTTGCCAATGAAGAAAACGGAGTGAAAGGAGGTATCCAATATGGTAAAGCAGTAAAAGAAAATAATGAAAAACATCTTTTTGCTATTGAATCTGATGCCGGTGGTTTTGCCCCAAGAGGAATTGCCCTGGATATGGATGATGCCAGAAGAAATCAAATCAAAAGCTGGTCAAAACTCTTCCTTCCATACGGAGTCTATAACTTTAATGAAAGATTTTCCGGAACAGATTTATACCCTCTTCACGACATGGGAATCCCTGCTGCTGAGCTGATGCCTGATTCACAAAGATATTTCGATATCCATCATACAGAAGAAGATACTTTTGAAAAGGTGAACCGCAGAGAACTCCTGCTGGGAGCTACAGCTATGACACAGATGATCTACATGATTGATAGAAACTGGTAGTAAAAAAATTATAGCTAAACATAAAAAGTTCATAGAAGCCTGAGAGATTAGGGCTTTTATGAACTTTTTTTAATCTTTGACACACTTATTAGGATATTATATCCGTAATATTAAAATGTCGTGATAATTCCCGTTTATCTTATAAAATCCATCCCAAGCCTTCACATAATTTCTACAATTATTCTCATCACTTCCACTGAATTTGCAATCAGGGGCAGCTTCATTTTTTATACTAAAAATTCTTAATTCAAAACAATTTCTCCTTGTTTAAGGAATTAAGCAGTGAAAATCACTGTAAAACAAACATATACAATCCTAAAAAATAAAATGTTGGTGACAAAATATTCACTTTGGCATGAAATTAGCATGTCTTACAACGAAAAAAACATAAAAACACTGGATGAAAAAAGGTCTTCTGTGGATATTCAGTTTTCCACCGATTCAAAATGTGACCCTTTTTTTTCTGCGATGCCCTAAATGATATGGAAAATGTGATTGATTAACCTTGGTTCATTTTTCACAACACTATAATTCATATCAGACTGGTATCATAACCCATGAATCATTAATGATTCAAAAATTTACTGATCAACCCTAAGCTATATGCTCCGGGCTCAGTCGTATAAATAAATGGCACGTCTTCATGAACCTTAGCCCAGTAAGAGAATGTATTCTTTTTACCATGTAAGACAGCTGCTTATCCATATAAATTAATGTATAACCCTTAAAATGGTAATAATGATGAGAGATTTTTTTGAAATGATTTTTAAGAGAAATGAAGATGCTGCAAAAATGCATATCTGGAGCTTGCTTTTGGTATTAAGTTTTGCCATCTTTTCTGTATTGGTATACACCTTAAAACCAAGCTTTAACAGCTTAATAATATATCTGACTGCATTCGCCGCTTATATCGGCTTTGGTCTTGTATTCATCAGTTCCCTGGCGGGGACAAGTATGAAAAAAAGATCCAGCAGAAACATATAATTTTTAATTCTTTTTTTTACTGAAAAACCGTCCTTTGGGACGGTTTTTTGTTTTACAATTCACTGATCATTTATTCAATACCTTTCATCATCTCGGTAAGGATCTTTATTGTTTCTTCCTCAATCATTTTTTCAGATTTTGTAACCAGCTCTATCCTGAAAGGCTCACAACAAGCCTTTATTCCAAAGCCGTCATCTGTTTTCACAAATTCAGGATGCAAACCATGTTCTTTACACACTTCTGCTTCAATTTCTTTTCGGATTAAAGCATAATCTAGATTAATCATATCTTTTTATTTTGTTTCATTGATGATGGATAAAGATAGGAATAAATTGCTTGTATAGAAATCCGGATTTCTACGGTACTTTTACAAAAAATCAACTGTGAAGAGCGGGGTGGTTTCTGTTTAAAATACTAACCCTTATTCGATTTAGCAATAATTACAAAAAGCCGCCCCTTGCGGAACGGCTTTCATATCTTAAAAATATTTCAATTATTTCACTTTTACAAGCTCTACATCGAAGACTAACCAAGCGTTTGGCGGAATAACTCCTCCTGCTCCTCTTTCTCCGTAAGCCATTGCCGGCGGGATCAATAAAGTAGCAGTTTCACCTTCTTTTAATAACAGGATACCTTCATCCCATCCTTTGATTACTCTTCCCATTCCAATTGGAATATCGATAGGCTCATTTCTTTTGAATGAAGAATCAAATTCTGTTCCGTCTACTAACTTTCCAGCATAGTGTACAGATACGTTATCACCAGATTTCGGAGCTTTACCGTCTGTTGTTTTTGTGATTTTGTAATAAAGACCAGATTCAGTTTTTTGCATACCTGCTTTCAGGTTTTCAATCATTTTCTCCTGGTTAGCTTTAAACTCTTCTTCTTTTTTCTTTCTTTCAGCTTCCTCCTTAGCGATAAAAGCTTTATTATTTTCTGCAATTTTAGCCTTCCCTTCGCTGAAAGTCTTAGCTGCATCGTAGTTTTTGTACTCATCACCTTTACCGAAAACAGAAACTTTTTCTAAAACGATATCTGTTTTAGGCTTATCCTGAGCTCCTTTTTCAACGTTAGCGATAGCATCAATTACGTCATTTCCTTTTACTACTTTACCGAAAATAGTATGTTTTCCGTCCAACCATGGTGTAGCCACTTCAGTAATGAAAAACTGAGAACCATTGGTATTAGGTCCTGAGTTTGCCATAGAAAGAATACCTTTCCCGGTATGTTTAAGGTCGTTTCTCTCATCCTCGAATTTATATCCAGGATCTCCCATTCCTGTTCCCTGAGGATCACCTCCCTGAATCATGAAATCTTTGATCACTCTGTGGAAAATTGTTCCATCATAATAAGGAACTCCTTTAGCCTTAGCCTTGTTATCGATTTTCCCTTCTGCAAGACCGATAAAGTTGGCCACAGTTACTGGTGCTTTCTTGTCTTCAAACTTTACAATCAGATTCCCTTTTGTAGTTTGAATGTTTGCATAAAGTCCGTCATTAAGACCTTCGTAAGTTTCTTTGTCTACGTTCATTTTTTTATAAATTGGAGTACAACTCATCAGCGAAATACTTGCCGCTGCCAGAATTATATTTTTGTTAAACAATTTCATGTATTATAAAGCTTTTAATTTTATGATTAATGGGATGTCGTTATCTATTTTTTTTTCGTCTCCAAATGTTCCATAAGCCAGTGAAGATGGCACCAAAAGCGTTACCTCTTCCCCATCTCGTATAAACCGTAAAGCATTTTCCACAGCTTTCAGCTCATCAAAATGCCCAAATTTAGCATCTCTTCTTTCAAAAGACTGATCATAAATCTTGGTCTCATCAAAATCATACAGATCATAGGAATAAGAGATCGTGGTATTGTCTGCTCTCCTTTCTCTCTGATCATACCCTTCCGCTGTTACCCAATAATTAAGCTGTGTAGGATAATATTTTACCGGCTGGCTATTGGCCCACTGCTGGATGTGTCCTCTTTCTATAGCATTCAGATTTTTCATCCTTTCTTTAGAAACATCCAGATCTTTTTGGCTTAAAACACCACCTACCGGAGGGTGCGCGGGCTGTGCATTCCTATTGCAGCTCAACAGACTGATTAATGATATGAAGACTAATTTTCTCATAAACTTTTGCGAAAATACACATTTCGGGAATCAATTACAAAACTTATATCAGATTTCCGGGAACAATTTAAGGAACATAAAATACAATATTTTACTGTAACAAAAAATTGTTTCAAACTACTGGTTTTTAAGAATACTGAGAAAAACTTTATTCAAGGCTCTTTTATATTAAAAGTGACTGAATTTTTCTTACTGGTTACAAGCATCCTGGGGCTGAAGTCAATAAAAAAAGCCGGAAATATTCCGGCTCCTATATATTTTATATTCAGTTTAGATTAAACTGTTTCTAAAGCGTGGTCCACCACAACTCTCCATCCGAATGGATCTTCAGAAAGATTGTTCTGCAGATCTACCAAATCCTTCTTAAGAATAGCCGCAAAGCTTTCCTCATCAGATAATCTTGGAAGCTCAAGTTTTTCTCCCTGATATCCTAAAGCCTGGAATACTGTAGTTACTACAGCAGTTCCTACTCCCCATACTTCTTTTAAAGTACCGTTTTTCTGTGCTTCAACTACAGTTTTTACCGGAATTGGTTCAACTTTCACCTCAATACCTCTTTTCTTAGCCAATTGAAGGAAGCTGTCTCTTGTAACTCCGTCAAGAATTTTCTCTGAAGTCGGAGGCGTATAAATAGTATCGTTAATTCTTACAAACACATTCATAGTACCACTCTCTTCAAAATATTCGTGAGTAGCGTCATCCGTCCAGATGATTTGCTCATAGCCTTCTTCAATAGCCAGCTGAGTTGGGTAAAAAGAAGCAGCATAGTTTCCTGCTGCCTTCGCAGAACCCACACCACCGTTTGCTGCTCTTGAATAATGATCAGAGATCTTTACAGAAACAGGCTCTGAATAATAGCTCTTCGCTGGTGTTGCAACAATAGCGAACATATATTTGTTAGAAACTCTTGCTTTCAAAGCTTCTTCAGTAGCAAAAATCAACGGTCTGATATATAATGACATTCCCTCTCCTTGTGGAATCCATTCTCTATCGATATCTACCAATGCTTTTAAACCGTCTAAAAACATTTCCTCAGTCACTTCAGGCATAGCAAGACGCTTCGCTGACTTGTTGATACGTTCAAAATTCTTTTCTGGCCTGAAAAGGAAAACCTGCCCATCTTTGTCTTTATAAGCTTTCATACCTTCAAAACAAGCTTGCCCATAGTTTACTCCCATCATAGCAGGCGTAAATGGTATCGGACCGTAAGGAACTAATTTCACATCACCCCATTTTCCATCTTCATACTCACATATAATCATATGATCAATGAAAGTACCACCAAATGAAAAATTATTTGGGTCAAATGTAGAAATTCTAGAGTTTTCAGTTTTTTGAATTATCATTTTTAAAATTTTTTACGATGTTCTACAAATTTAATATAATTTTCTAAATATAAAAATTTTAGAGTAAATTTGACAAAAAAATAGCTTGAAAAGAGAAGTAAAGACCACTAACGATGGAAGCAAAACGTTGTTTATCAACGACTTAAATGAGAACTACCATTCTCATCATGGCGCGTTGCAAGAAGCAGAACATGTGTTTATCAAAAATGGACTAAATTTAGTTAATGATTGCGAAATTAATATTTTAGAACTCGGTTTTGGAACAGGTTTGAATGTTTTAGTTACAATTAATGAATATTTAAAAACTGACAAAAATCATGTCATTAATTATTTTTCGCTTGAAAAATACCCCGTAAATGAATCTGAAGTTAACGATTTGGCATATTTTGAGCTTTTTGATAATCCTGAGTTCAAAAATATTTACCAGAAAATTCATCTGGCAGATTGGGAAAAGTCAGTTGAAATCATTAGTGGTTTCAACTTAAAAAAGATAGAATGTGACTTTTTCGACCTCAAGGACATAGAATTGCCAAAAATTAACCTGGTCTACTTCGACTGTTTCGGAGCAAGAGTACAGCCTGATCTTTGGGAAAAACCGTTATTTGAAATGGTTTCTGACAAAATGGCCATTAATGGATTATTAACAACCTACTCTTCTAAAGGAAGTGTAAGAAGAATTCTTCAGGAACTGAACTTTAAAGTAGAAAAAAAACAAGGCCCTCCTGGAAAAAGGGAGATGATTAATGCCATAAAGCTTTAATAGTTTAAAAGACATAATACGCCTTTGCTTTTCCTGATTTCACCATTCCTTCATGAAAATTTCTTACATTAGCTTTACAAAATATTATACCTATTATATATGATAGACAAGATCAACATTAGAGTGTATGGCTGTGCAGTAAAAGACAAGAAAGTTTTGACCTTATTTGAAGAATATGCAGGAGAATCTTTAGTGAAATTTCCGGGAGGAGGATTGGAATACGGTGAAGGGGTACTGGAATGTCTGCACCGTGAATTTGATGAAGAGCTTAATGTAAAAATAGATATTACAGAACATTTCTATACACAGGAAAACTTCCTGGTTTCCCGCTTCAGAGAAAACGAACAGCTTCTTACCTTATATTATATTGTTAATATCATCAATGAGGAAGACTTCCTGATCATGGATCCATGCATCGAAAAAACAGAATGGATAGCTATCGACAGGCCCGACAATCCATTTCCACTTCCAATAGATAAAATTGTATTCGATAAATTAAAAGAAAAATTCCTGTAAGCTTTTACAGGAATTTACTTTTATATTGTTATTTTTTGACCTTAAACTGATTGGCTCCCGGATAAGGCTTTAAATAGCCGGAGTTCCAGTTGGACTGCAGTAATGACTCTATGAATTCATCACTCCTGTTTTTGTGAGGATCATACTGTTCTTTCAAATCAATATCAGCCATCTTTCCTTTTACATTCCACCAAAAGGCACTCCATCCTCCTCTAAGCTCTTTTATAATTTCATAAACATTTTTACCGGTAGCTCTGTTCATTAATTTTGCAAAAACCTGGCCTTCGGTTGTCGTAAGATCTCTTAATTGTTTTTCATATTGGTCAGCAAGCATATTCTGCCTTTCTCTTATAAATTTTCTTTTAGCCTTACTATCCATATTATCCATATCTGCCTGCATATCCCGATACTGTTGCAAAGCAGTCACAAATAACGGATATACCCTGTATAGCTTTTTATTTAGAAAATAATAGTAATTTTTATCGAGCTGATTGTTGAATCGGGGTTTGTTTACCAGAACAAGTTCGTCCATCACTACTACAGGCTCTCCATTAATCTCGTAGATTTTAACCTTTTGTTGCTCGTCGTAATAATACTTATTACCGAATTCATCCACTTTCAGAGATTCAGCAGGATATTGGTTAAGAGGTTTTGCCACAATAGAATCCGTCTGACCAAAAACACTGACTCCAAAAAAGAAAATAAAAAGGCAGATAATCTTCCTAAAATTCATTATTTTTACACTTATAAGAATAAAAATTAAACGCAAAAATCATTCCTTTTTATGAAATTTGAAAAGAAATCTTTAAAATTTTTAGAAAAATATTTAAATACTTCATCACCAACAGGTTATGAACACAAGGGACAGGAGGTCTGGATGGACTATATCAGACCGTATGTAGATAAAATTGAAGTGGATCATTATGGAACCTGCTATGGTATCATTAATCCTGAAGCTGATTTTAAAGTAGTAATTGAAGCCCACGCTGATGAGATTTCCTGGTACGTAAACTATATTACTGACGACGGATTGATCTACGTCATCCGAAACGGAGGCTCGGATCAGACTATTGCCCCTTCCAAAGTGGTTCATATCCACGGAGAAAACGGAATTGTAAAAGGAGTTTTCGGATGGCCGGCTATCCATACCAGAACTAATCAAAATGAACCTACGCCAAAAATTGAAAACATTTTCATCGATTGCGGAGCCACTTCCAAAAAAGAAGTGGAGGAAATGGGAATCTATGTAGGATGCATGATCACTTATCCGGATGAGTTCTTTGAAATGAATGACAGGTATTTTGTCTGCAGAGCTTTGGACAACAGAATCGGAGGTTTTATGATTGCTGAAGTGGCAAGGCTTTTAAAAGAGAATAAAAAATCAATTTCTTTTGGGCTGTATATCACCAATTCTGTTCAGGAAGAAGTAGGACTATACGGAGCTGATATGATTGCCGATACGATTAAGCCTAATATTGCGATTGTAACCGATGTTACCCATGATACAACCACTCCTATGATCGAAAAGAAAAAAGAAGGTGATCAGAAATGTGGTGACGGACCTGTAGTATTCTTCGCGCCAAGTGTTCACCATACGATCAGAGAATTAATTATTGATACGGCAAAAACAAAGAAAATACCTTTCCAGAGAGCTGCGGCAAGCAGAGCAACAGGAACAGATACAGATGCCTTTGCCCACTCTAACGGTGGGGTACCAAGTGCTTTAATTTCCCTACCTTTGCGTTATATGCATACCACGGTGGAAATGGTATCCAAAGAAGATGTAGGTAATGTAATCAAACTGATCTACGAAACCATTCTGAAGATTAAGCCGGAAATGAAACTAAAGTATCATTAATAGAATCAAGATGAAAGATACAAGATTCAAGACATTCAAAATATGAATAAAAAAGATATTCTCGTACATCTTAACCATTTATATCTCGACTCTTGATTCTTGACTCCAAATATCTAATTAAAAAGTAAAAATGAAAACGAAGCTTATTGCTCCTTCCCTTTTATCTGCAGACTTTGGGAATCTGCAAAGAGACATTGAAATGCTGAACGCCTCTCAGGCTGACTGGTTCCATATTGATGTCATGGATGGTAGATTTGTACCTAATATTTCATTCGGTTTTCCGGTAATGAAAACGGTTCAGCAGCATGCTAAAAAATTCGTGGATGTACATTTAATGATTGTAGAGCCCGAAAAATATGTTGATGAATTTATCAATCATGGTGCTGATCTGGTTTCTGTACATTACGAAGCGTGTACACACCTTCACAGAACGATTCATCATATTCAAAGTAAAGGGGCGAAAGCCGGGGTTGTTTTAAACCCTTCCACTCCTGTTCTAATGCTTGAAGATATTATTGCTGATGTAGATCTTGTTTTATTAATGAGTGTAAATCCCGGATTTGGAGGACAAAAATTCATTGAAAACACGTATAAAAAAATTGCAGAAACAAAAGATCTTATCTTAAGCAATAACTCTACAGCACTTATTGAAATAGACGGTGGCGTTAATCTTGATAATGCCTCTAAGCTTTTTGAAGCAGGAGCTGATGTGCTGGTAGCCGGAAATGCGGTATTCTCTGCGGAAAGCCCGGAAAGAACCATAGAGCTTTTAAAAATTTAAATTGTATTTTCAACCATACAGAAAAAGGCAGTTCTCAGGGACTGCCTTTCCTCATTTTTGGAACTTTGAGTAGATGTGGTTATTAGCTATTTTGAGTTTTTATCTTTACTTCTTCCTGATAACAACACAAATTTCTCAATAAAGATCCACACTTTCATCAGTAGAAATACTGAATTTTAACGTAAGCATTTCTACCTAATCCCATTGTTTTTTTACACTTCTTTATTCCAAATACACGCACAAACTACCAAAGCAATACTGATTACCGAGAAAACAGTTCTTACGTTATTTAAGAGATTCCATCTGTTCTCAAAACTTTCCCGCATTTGCTTAATGGCACCGGTGGTAGCTCCCGAAATATCAAATTTATCAAGCACATCATTCATCGGAACATTTCCTGCTACTGTAACGCCAAAAACACCTATCAGATAAGCTAATGTTGCCAGCAAAAGGAAAATAAAAGCAGGCTGCTGCCCACGAAATACAAATGCAGATACAGGAAGAAGAACCGCTGTTCCCATAAAGCTCATAAAAAATACAGGATTAAGAATTTCCCGATTGATATTCTGCATTGCTTTCAGATATTCTCCATCAGATAATTTCCCCAGTCCCAATACTACAGAACAGGAATAGGCGTAGAAAAGTCCGGCAATTAAAGCCGTAAGCACAGCAGTAACAATTAATAATAGGGTTGCCATTTTCATATATTTTGATTTGTGGTTAGTAGTCGGTATATTTTAATAGGGATTCCATTTTTTAATAATATTCTGGGCAGTCAGAATCATTTCAGGGTCCCAATTTTTCGTTTTAAAATAATGAAAATTCTGATTTTTAATTAACGTAGGATCAGCATGATCAAATAACAGCTTTGTTAGCCGGATCTGTTCCTCGTATATAATTAAATCTTCCAATGGTTCTGAAAGGAGTCTCTCTCTTTTTACCCACTTTTCTGCTTTACCATTCATTGTATCAGAATAGCTAATAATTCTTTTAATCCTCATAAAATCATTAAAAAAACACTGCTTCTCCTCTTCTGTATGAATGGTATGTCCAAGTCTTTCAATGATAATATATTCCAGGTTATGACATTGTGACAGCACTGAAGGAAGCACCGCAAAGATTTCTTCCGGAATTACATCATCATGTGTATCTCTGCGGATCATTTTTTTTCCATAAACACTATCCTGCCAGCTTCCCCCTGAAAGATGAATCTCTTTGACCTTCTCCAAAGGATACAAACCCACAATATCCTGCATACTCACTTCAAAGTTGCAAGACTGACAATATATATTATGAAGATCAAGGATTAAAAAACCATTAATATCATCTATTAACTTATCAAGAAAAACACCCTGCTCTCTGACATCGTTAACGGAAAAAGAAAATGCCAGATTTTCTACTCCAATAGGAATATCTACAGCGTCCTGCAGTCTGTAAAGCCTGTCTTTTCCAACCTCAAGTGTTTTCGGATGCAAAGAAATGGGCAATGGTACACCCTGATGATAATTTTCGGTGTTCATAAAACCGAAATGCTCTGTAATATGATTATAATTTCTCTTTTGAACTTCCTGCTTCAGTTTTTGAAGCCACATTTCCTGTCGCTCCGTCCACCTTGCATCGAATAAGGAGTAATAAACGCCATGCCCAAGCAAACGGTCATTTCCGGCGTAAAAGTCTAAAAGATCTTTAAGCCATGACGGCTCCTCAGCTTCAAAGAAGGTATCAAATGACCACTCGATCACATCCACAGCATTGTTCTGTAGCAAAGGTAAAATAGCAGAAACAAAATCTGCCTCTGCCATCATTGATAATCCTAATAGTGGTTTTTCCATATCCTATCCCATTCCACAGGCAGGACAACCATGAGGTAAACGAACCACAGTATCTTTCTTCGCAATAACTTTAGGTGTTCCCGGCTTTGGCTTTTCCGGAGTTTCTTTAATTACTGCTTTTTTAACTTTCTTTACAGGCTTTTTAGTGTTCGTAACAGACTTCGTTGTCTGTGCCGAAACTCCTACTGCTAATAAACTAGCCATTAATAGGGTTGGAATTTTCATTTTTTTTCTTTTTAAGGAAGTTTACAATAAGTGTTCCATTTATTTTGCTTTAAAAATACAACAATTTATCATTGAATATTTTATTTTTTTCAGACAGCATCTCTTCTATTAAACGAATATTTGAAATGAATATTTGAGAAATAGATATTCTTTATTTATATTTATCATTAAAAATAAAAAATGAGAAACACGCTTATAAAAGCTGTTTTCCTTGGATTGGCAGTATCAGCACACAGCATCAATGCACAAATACAGTCCGTTGACAACAATAAGAAAATGGAATGGTTCAAGAATGCTAAACTGGGTGTTTTCATTCATTGGGGAGTTTATTCGGTTAACGGAATTTCTGAATCATGGTCATTCTTCAATAATTACATCAATTATGAGAATTATATGAAGCAGCTGGATGGGTTTTCAGCTTCAAAATATCAGCCGGAACAATGGGCTGAGCTTATCAAAGAATCGGGGGCAAAATATGCCGTGATTACGACAAAGCATCACGATGGAATAGCACTTTGGAATTCTAAGGCTGAAAAAGCGATCACTATTCCCGGTAATTCTTCAGCCCAAAAAGATGTTTTGAGCCCTTTCGTGGCCAGTCTTAAAAATTCAGGATTAAAAACAGGTCTTTATTTTTCACTTCCGGACTGGAGCCATCCGTATTATGACGTCAATACCCGGATTAAAAAACGATATGATATAAAAAATGATCCTAAGCGCTGGCAGAACTTCACCAAGTATTATCAGACCCAGCTTACTGAGCTTTCTTCACAATATAAACCTGATCTTTTATGGTTTGACGGAGATTGGGAGCATACCTCTGAAGAATGGAAAGCTCCCCAGACACTCGGGATTCTGAAACAGTACAATCCGGATATTATCATCAATTCAAGGCTTAATAATCATGGTGATTATGATACTCCGGAACAGGGAATTCCTGTTATTGCTCCACAAAATCCTTATTGGGAACTCTGTTATACGATGAATGATTCCTGGGGATATCAGCCTTATGACAATAACTACAAAACCCCCAATATGATTGTCCGTACCCTGGCAGACGTCATCAGCATGGGAGGTAATCTATTGCTTGACATGGGCCCTAAAGCTGATGGAACAATCCCTGAGAAACAGGTGGAAATCTTAAAAAATCTTGGAAGATGGGTTTCTAAAAATAAAAAGGCCGTTTACGAAACCCAACGGGGAATTCCTTTTGAAAATTATAAAGGAAAGTCTTCTCTGTCTGCTTCTAAAAAGTCTTTATTCCTCTATCTGGAAGAAGATAAAAACATGACTAAAATTTATGGTTTGGCAACAAAGCCCGCTTCTGCAAAAATTATAGGAGATAGTAAGGCTGTAGTGGAAATGAGCTATGATGACAAAAACACAGTAAGCCTTCACTTTTCAAATATGAAATTTGATAAAGACATTAGCGTTGTAGAACTCGCTTTTGATAATCCTCCTGTATTTCTTAAAGACTTTAAGAAAGAAAAGCAACCGCTCTCCCAACTTATTGACCAAAAAGACACTCAGTCGGCTATTTATGATATCGCTGATGCTCTTCATGATGGTGATCATCTGTTCACCAATTCCGGACTGACCAATGACGGGCTTGATATGCAGCTTGGCCAAAACACTCATACAAACCCTGAAACACTTCAATGGATCAGTAAGCATGCAGAAGCTCTTTTCGACACTGAAAAAGGATTGCCGGAAGGTCATTATCCGGGCATGAGCAGCCTGTCTAAAGATAAACAGACCCTTTATCTTTTTGTAGAAGATAAGCCAACCGGCCCTATTGCTTTAAAAGGAATAAAAAACAACATTGCCAGAATCAGAATTGTTGGAGAAGGCACTTTACTTGATCACAGTATTTACAACAAGCTTTACTGGAGTGACAGACCAGGTATTGTATATATTGATATTCCAAAGGAAAGGCTTGATAAAAACATGACCGTCATTGCGGTTTTACTTGACAAACCTATTGAGCTCTACAGAGAAAAGATTGGAGCAATTGAAAATAATCTTTAACCTTAATTTCAAAAAATTGGAATAGATTAAAAAAACAAAATCCGGAGAAAAAATTCTCCGGATTTTTTATTTTGTAAGGTAGTTTCTTAGAAAATCTCTCTTCCTGAAAAATGGAATTGAGCTTCGATAAGAGCGTTCTCATCAGAATCTGATCCGTGAACAGCATTTTCACCAATGCTTCTTGCAAACATTTTTCTGATTGTACCTTCTGCAGCTTCTGCTGGATTTGTAGCTCCAATCAATGTTCTGAAGTCTTCAACAGCGTTGTCTTTTTCTAAAACTGCAGCCACGATAGGACCTGAACTCATGAATTCTACCAATTCTCCATAAAATGGCCTTTCAGCATGTACTTCGTAGAATTTTTTAGCATCAGCTACTGTAAGCTGAGTTAATTTTAAAGCTTTGATTTTAAAACCTCCTTCTGCAATCTTACCTAATATAGCACCGATATGTCCGTCAGCAACTGCATCAGGCTTAATCATAGTGAATGTAATGTTAGACATAAATGTATATTTTTTTAATGCCGCAAAATTACAAAAAATATCTTTGATTTTTATTTTAATTTTTTTTTAACATAAAAATAACTTTTATTAAGAAATTGTGAACTAAACTTTGGCACAGTAATTGTTTATTCTATTGCGATTCTCATGTTTAATTTGAGTTTTCATGGTTATTAGTTTTTACCCAGCTTCGGCTGGGTTTTTTATTTGTAAAAAATCAACACTTTTATTGCTAATTTGATAAAATTAAAAACCATATAAAATCATATTAATACGTTATTGCTTCTATTTCAATCAATGAAATAATGATTTTTTTTCGTTTTTTTTTAAATGATTCATTTTGGTGGCACAAATATTTCAAAAATATGACATTATGCCGGACATTTTGAATGTCAAAAAGTGGAGTTATTGTAAAAGTATTTATTTCCAGGACGGAAAAAATCGGCCGGATCATTTTTTTCTGAAAAAATTTTAATCAAAAAAAGACACCCCATACTATAAGATATTTTTTAATGTGATTCCCCGGTCTGTTTTTTCTATGTTCATAAAGTATTTGCAGATCAATTTATATTGATCCGATAGTATTGTAAAGAGGTGAAACCAGGTAATTATTTTTGAGAAGCTTCTTCTGCCTCATCCATAAGCTTAATGTAGGTAGAATAACGGGAATGTTGAATTTCTCCGGTCTCCAAAGCATCCAGAACCGCACATTTGGGCTCATTGATATGAAGGCAGTTATGGAATTTACATTCTTCTCTTTTCTTAAAGATTTCAGGAAAATAATGCTGTACTTCATCTTTTTCGATATCAATCATGGCAAACTCACGAACACCGGGTGTATCAATTACATTACCTCCAAAATCCCAAAAATGCATCTGGGCGAAGGTTGTCGTATGTTTTCCTTTGAGGTGAGTATCGGAAATTTCGGAAGTTTTCAAATTAAGCCCGGGCTGCAGTGCATTTACCAAAGTAGATTTTCCGCATCCTGAATGGCCGAAGAATACTGAGGTCTTATCTTTAAGGAGCTCCTGAAGCTGATCCAGGTTCAAACGGGAATAAGAAGAGATTTCTAATGTATCATACCCTATTTCCTGATAAAGAAATTCAATATCTTTTACAATTTCAATTTCCTCTTCATGCAGGACATCAATTTTATTGAATAAGAGTAAAGGGGTAATATTATAAGCTTCACAGCATGCTAAAAAACGATCCAGGAAACCAAGTGATGTTTCAGGGTGTTTCAAGGTAAAAATAAAACACGCCATATCAATATTGGAAGCGATGATATGAGCTTCTTTTGAAAGGTTTACTGATTTCCTGATCAGGTAATTTCTGCGGGGTTCTATTTTGGTAATCCACGCGATATCATCCTGCTCTAACTGAAATTCAACAAAATCTCCTACTGCAAGTGGATTGGTAAGCCTAGTTTTTATTAATTTAAACTTTCCCCGGATTCTGGCCTCGAAAATTTTATTTGTTTCCGGTTCCAAAACCTGGTACCAACTTCCTGTAGATTTAATGATTTTTCCTTTCATAGATAATGCTAGGTGCAAATATAAGAAATTAAGAAATAGAAAGTAGGGCTTAGAGTTTAGGAAATAGGTTAAAACAAATGTTTCTACAGCTATCCCTAAGCTCTAAGCCCTTTATTTATGATCGTCAGAACTTATTTCACAGAGTTTATGAACTTTTCAGTTCAAATTACTCCATCTTAAGTCTTGTTACCTTATGCTCTGTCAATCATGATATTATTCTGTACCTCAATAGATTCTTCATGAATGGCCTTGAATACCTTTTCAATAAATTCATTAGACATTCCTGTTTCTTTAGCTTTTTGATTAGCGTATTCAGTAATTACTTTCCAACGCTCAGGCTGGAAGATGGCAATATCATTTTCCTTTTTAAGTTTTCCGATTTTTTCTGAGATCTTCATTCTTTGAGAAAGAAGTTCTATTAACTGGAAGTCAAGATCAGAAATTAAAGTTCTGTGTCTTCCCATTTCACCTTCAAATCCTGCCAGATTTGAGCTCCTTACTTTTAAGTTTCCGATAAGCTCTGCCAATACTTCAGGGGTAATCTGTTGCGCTGCATCACTCCATGCTTCATCAGGATTACAGTGGCTTTCAATGATAGCTCCCTGGTATCCTACGTTAAGTGCTTCCTGTGTGATATCAGCCAATCCTGTTCTGTTTCCACAGATATGAGAAGGGTCAATCAGCATTGGAATATCCGGGAACTGACTTTTGAAATCCAAAGCAATCTGCCAATTCGGGTTATTTCTGTATTTTGTTTTCTGGTATGTGGAAAATCCTCTGTGAATTACTCCAAGATTTTTAATATCCTGGCCTAAAAGTCTTTCTAAAGCGCCAATCCATAAAGCTAAATCAGGATTCACCGGATTTTTAACGAATACAGGTTTGTCTGTACCTCTTAAGGCCATAGCAATTTCCTGCACGGTAAAAGGGTTTACTGTAGAGCGTGCCCCAATCCAAAGAACATCTACATCTGCTTCTAGAGCGGCAAACACGTGATGTGCATTGGCAACTTCCGTAGCAGTTTTAAAACCGTATTCTTCTTTTACTTTTTTTAGCCAGTTTAAACCAATTACTCCTACACCTTCAAAACCATTGGGTTTGGTACGGGGCTTCCAGATTCCTGCACGGAAAACAGATACCTGAGCATTTGATTCTTTAATTCTTTTAGCCGTTTCAAGCATTTGAGCTTCACTTTCTGCGCTACACGGTCCTGCAATCATTAGAGGCTGTGTAAGCCCACTGATCCACTCGCTTTTTAAATCTTTTAGGTTCATATTCTAAATTTATTGTTTTGTTATTTATTCTAAAGTTCACAGCACGGCCCTTTCATTATAAATTTACTTTATAATTCTTTTCAAAAAATGCCGTTCAAAATTTTTTTAAAGGAATCAGGAGAATAAAAGGGCTTCACTCCTCCTGTATTTTTTGGAAAGAAATTCAGTTAGTAGTACCAGTAAAATCGGTAATAGGTTCTGAAATTTCTATAATAAGAAGAAGAAAAGCTAAAATAACCGCTAAAATAATTAGCGGGTGTAAAATAAGACAGATATGTTGTCAATAAATTTTCCATTTTTGTTCTGGAAATGTCTTGTTTTAGCGTTTCTTGTTAGTATTTGCTTTTGTCAAAAAAATATTTTTCACAAAATTATTTCACAAATATATAAAAATTATGTCAAATCAAACTTCATTAAATCATCAAGATCTTTTAAAAGCGGATTTTTTTCTATAAATTTTTCAAATATTTTTCTTTTGGTGACCACCTCAATCTTCAGATTTTCAACGTCCCGCTGGTATTCTACGACAATAGAATGATTGTGAACTTTGCTTCTGAAATGATTGAAAAATTCTCCACTTATTTTATCAAATTCCACTTTAGCAGAATCTGAAGGGTATAAAACTTTGATTTTATTTTCTTCTTCCTTGACCAGTTTAAAGGTTTTTACGGCATTAAAGATAAAACCGTCTTTTCTCTGCAGCTGTTTGAGCATAAGGGTCCATTCTGCTTGCAGGTCTGTCTCGGTAAAATGATTTTGCGGAAGTTTTTCAGTTTTCACGATTACGGTTTCTTCCACCACTTCTTTCTCTTCTTTATTCAGAAAAGAATTGATACTGAAGCCTGAAGAACCTCCTGGTCTCGATAAAGGTTTATTGGTTTTCTGAATAACAGTTTCCTGAACAGCATCAGGGTGTGGAACTGCGGGCTGTACGGGTAATTCTTTTTTCTCAGGAACCTTTACAGGTATTTTTACGTCCTGCTTCTCACTGAGAAATGGTGCCAGTATTAAGAACTTTTTTTTTTAGTATCACCTAAATTAGCTGTCAGAGAAGCCAGCTGCATTAATGCAATTTCAACCGTAAGTCTTGGGTTTTTAGAATTTTTATAATTGATATCTGCGTGGTTACAAATCTCAACAGCGTCAATCAATTGCTGGGCGTTCCATTTCTGGCTCTGTTCTACAAACTTGATCTTGGTCTTCTCTCCTACTTCAATGAGTTCTAAAGTGGCCGTATTCTGGGCCATCATAAGATCTCTGAAATGGTTTCCTAAGCCTGCAATAAAAATATGAGGATCAAAACCCTTCTTTACTATCTCATTAAAGGCGAATAGCGCTTCCGGGATTTTATTCTCTTTGGCCAGATCCGCGATATTCAGATACTGGTCATAATCTAAGATATTGAGAACTTCAGCAGCCTTGGCCAATGTAATATTCTTCTGAGAGAATGTGGAGAGCCTGTCAAAAATAGATAATGCATCTCTTAAAGCACCATCGGCCTTCTGGGCAATCATATAAAGAGCATCTTCCTCATACTGGATATTTTCTTTCTGAGCAATATTTCTTAGATGATTCTGGATATCTTCAATAACAATTCTCTTGAAGTCATAAATCTGACACCGCGATAAAATGGTAGGAATTATCTTGTGCTTTTCGGTAGTTGCCAAAATAAAAATAGCATGCGCCGGCGGTTCTTCAAGTGTTTTAAGGAAAGCATTAAAAGCAGCAGAAGACAGCATGTGTACCTCGTCAATGATATACACTTTATATTTTCCTACCTGAGGGGCAAAACGTACCTGATCAATAAGTTCTCTGATATCATCTACAGAGTTGTTGGATGCAGCATCCAGCTCATAGATATTGTAGGCAAAGCCATCTTCTGAGACTGAGCCGTCTTTTTCATTGATCTTTCTCGCCAGAATTCTGGCACAAGTAGTTTTACCCACACCACGAGGTCCACAAAAAAGTAGAGCCTGGGCCAACTGGCTCTCTTCAATTGCATGTTCTAAAGTATCCGTAATATGAGATTGCCCAACAACTGTATCAAACTCTTGGGGGCGATATTTTCTTGCAGATACTATAAAATTTTCCATTGGTCAAAAATAAGGAATATAGTTTTAATTTGAAAATTAAAAGTTTTCAAATTATATACAAAATTTTATTTCTGATCAAATTGGAAAACTTTTAGTCATCATTTTTTGATTTGGTAAAAATGATCGATAATCTCAACGATCACTTTTTCAACTTCTCCTCTTCCTTCTTCAGTCCTCATATCAATACCACAGAATTCGGTTCCGTTATAGGCAGGAAATAGGTTTAGGTAATAAACTCCTGCTACCACTAAAGCCAGCATTGCTCTTATGCTTGTTGCATTTTCTCCGAAATATGGGTCTGTTACATTTTCAAATAAATTAGCCCCTACTTCTTCTCTTTGCTTTAAGATATTTTTAAGGATAGGTTTACTTTCAGAAAGCTCCCAAAGAATAATCTTTTGAAGTTCCTTATTTTTCTTAAGGCTTTCAAACTGCGTAAGAATTCCCTGAGTTAAAGCTTCTTTACCTTTTCCAATCTGTACTTCTTCTTCTATATTCGGGCTAAACTTAGTCCAGTAATCCTGAGATTTTATATACTCGTCAATAAGCTTATCGGTACTTCCAAAGTACTCATAGATAAGTTTTTTATCAAATCCGGCTACTGCTGCAATTTTACTTACTTTCAGACCTGAATAGCCTTTTACTCTCAAAATTTTCCCAACTGCTGCAAGCAGTTTTTGTTTTGTTTTTTCTTTGTCCCTAATGGGGCCTTGCACTACTTTTCTAGGCATAATTTATTATTTTTTTGCAATATGCAATTTTTTATTAATATCATCAAAGACATTCAACGTTTTGTCAAGATGCTCTTTTTCGTGTCGCGCTGTTACAGTCATTCTGATACGGGCATCTTTTCTGGCTACAGCAGGGTACATAATAGGATTTGTATACACTCCTTCTTCAAGCAATATTCTGCCAATATCCCACATTTTACTCTGATCCCCTATTTTTACCGGAATAATGGCTGAGCAGGTGATTCCTGTATCCAATCCCAGATCATTAAGTCCATTTTTAAAATAATTAATGTTATCCCACAGTTTATCCTTCCAGAATGGTTCTTCATCAACTAAATCAATTGCTTTCAAAATTCCGAAGGAAGAAGGGGGTGCTGTTACGGAGAAAATGTGCTGACGAGACTGGAACTTAAGGAATGATGTTATTTTTTTATTTGCAATAACATATCCTCCCAGGTTACCAAAAGTTTTACTCGATGTTCCTGTTATAAAATCTACCTTATCCAATAAGTTATCATCTTCAAGGGCTCCTCTCCCGGTTTTTCCCATAACTCCAACACCATGTGCATCATCTACCATGAGATAGGCATTATATTTTTTTACAAGATCATATATTTCTTTAGCACGTGAGGTATCTCCTTCCTGAGAGTATACTCCATCCACTATAACAAGTTTTGTACGGTACGTATTTTCAGACATCTTCAAAATATGTTCCAAAGCTTCCAAATTATTGTGGGGAAATGTTTTTTTATTTGTAAAAACACATCCTTCATGCACACTAGCATGTACTCCCATATCTAGAATAGCAATATCTTCTTTCTGCATTAAAATCTGCAAAGTAGCGCTGTTAGCGGAATACCCTGTAGTAAACAATATCACTTCTTCTTCACTTCTTCCAAAAAAACTGGCAATTTTTTTTTCTATAGCATTATGATAATCGAAATGCCCACCGATAAGGGGGGATGCCCCTGTTCCTGTTCCATATTTATCAATTCCTTCAATAGCAGCCTGCTTTACTTTTGGATGCTGTGTAAATCCTAAATAATCACTGGAAACGAAACTTACATATTCCTTATTGTGGTCTGCAATATCAATATTTAATGTTGCATTGGTTCCTGAAGTATTTTTCAGTCTGTAGTTCATATGCCCTCTAGATGTCATATGATCCAGGAATTCGTAAAAATATTCCGCTCTTTGAGCAATATCATAATCCGGAATATTTTCAAAATCTTTAAAAGTTGCCGTTGTAAAATCAATACTCATCCTTAATGTTGTTTGTGTGTGTGTTTGTGACTTAAAGAAGCAAATATATAATTATATAAGATTCCACAGCTTCTGTATGGTATTAAAATATTATTAATACAGAGCGGTTTATTCTTATTTTCATAGAGGCAAAATTGCTTCTGTTCCTATAACATTTAGCATATTTTGTTCTAAATTAATTCAATAAATTTTTCTAATCTAAATTTAACAAAAAAAAGAAAACAATAAAGCAATATCAATAAATAAATAGCAAAAAAGATAGTTGTTATTTGCAACTATCTCATTTATACAACATTATTTTTTTATGTGATCTCCTGAGTATTTATTAAAAGGCTATTTGTTATATAATTCCAATATATTTAACTCACTTTATAGAGAAGTTAAAATACAAAAACACTTATAAAAAGGACCTTGTATCCAAACAAACTATTCTTTTTTATTAAATTCTCTAAAATTACCGGGAGTTTCACCTGTCATCTTTTTAAAGAATTTAGAAAAATTGGAGGGGTCATAAGTAAAGATGCGGGCAATCTCTGCGACAGACTTCTTTGAAGTAGTCAACATAAGCTTAGCCTCATCAATAATTTTTTCATCATAAAAATAGCATGGATGTTTCCCTGTTTCTTTTTTAAGGGTATCTGTAAGATGCGTATGTGAAATAGCAAGTTTCCCTGCAATTTTATTCAGCTCCATAAATTCAGGAACATTGCCGGAAATTACATCCCTGACATGTTTATCTAAAAAGTCAAAATACTGACTCGTAATCTCTTCGCTTCTTTTCATCATTTGTTATTTTAAATTAATTCAGATTATAAATTTAAAAATAAGAATTAAAACAATATGGTGAACTTTTCGGATTTTAAAAACATATATTTAATAAAAGCTGTCTTTAAAAGCCTGGGTAGAATTATTCACTTTTAGCTTTTCAAGGATATTCTGACGGTGTCTGCTGACGGTATTTACACTAATGAAAAGCAAATCCGCAATTTGTTTACTGCCATATCCTTCTCCCACATATCTTAAAACCTCAAGTTCCCTGTGAGTCAATATATTTTTATAATCCAGCTTATCTTTTACAAGAATTTCCCCTTTTACAGTATTAGCAATCAAAAATTCAGGAATTAAAGACTGTTTCAAAGCAATATTATAAAGGCAAAGTGCAAATCTCAGTTTCCCGTTTTCCGGTGAAAATATATAAAACATACGGTGTTTTACGGCTTTGTATTCTTCATTTTTATCTTTCATTCTGATGTTTGACAAAACAGCATAGTCCGAACGAAATTCGGGTTCTATTGAATCCAGAAAATTAAAAAACCGAAGCTCATGGATATATTTTTTAAGCCTGTCATCAGGATGTATCTTCTTCAGCATCTCTTCTTCCCAAATGGAATCGATTTCCACAGAGTCCGTAGTAAAATTTATTCCCAGTTCTAAAGCGGCTTTTGATTTATAAATATAACTTTTATCAGCCTGCATATCGCTTAGCACTCCTATTGCGCCTTCCATCTGCGAATACATTTGTGTTCTTTGCTTATAGATCTCAATGTCCAGCAAACATTTCTTTGAGGTCTTATCCAGCAGCTTATCACTTAATTGTTCCCGGATCTTCATATGGTTATTTTTCAGTATTGATATGAAACTTCTTTACTTATACTTTTGCTAAAATAATAATTTACCCTTAGAACTTATCAAAAAGAAAATGAAGAGATTGATATTAGGTTTATGTGCGTTATTTCTGATCCAAAAGATTTCGGCTCAGACCTTAGAGAAAATGACCTGGTTTAATGAACCCGAAAAATGGGAGATCAAAAACAACAGCATATCCATGTTTGTTACGCCGCAAAGTGATTATTGGAGGGTTTCACATTATGGATTTACAGTAGATGATGCTCCATTTTACTATAGCCTTTATGGAGGTGAATTTGAAGCCAAAGTAAAAATAACAGGTAATTATAAAGCAAGATTTGATCAAATGGGTCTTATGCTGCGGACCGATAAAGATCATTACATCAAAGCCGGAGTAGAGTTTGTGGACGGAAAATACAATCTAAGTACTGTTGTCACCCATGATAAAAGTGACTGGAGTGTTATTACCTTAGACAACATTCCTTCAGCAATTTGGATAAAAGCTGTAAGAAGACTGGATGCCGTTGAAATATTTTATTCTTTTGATGACAAAAACTATAGTATGATGCGGAACGCGCCACTTCAGGATAACACGCCTGTAATGGTAGGTTTAATGGCCGCCTGCCCCGATGGGGAGGGATTTACGGCTACATTTGAAGATTTCAGGGTCAAGCATCTGCCGGATCAACGGAGGCTGAAATGGCTTGAAAACAATAAATAAACGGTTGAATTACACTTCAATATACAGTCAATTTTTGCCTCCCATTTTTGGGGGGCTTTTTTAAGTTTATATTTATCTCTGATGATTGTATCCAATGATAAAAAATTTAAACATTTTCTATACAATAAAAGGGATAAACAGAAAACTGTTTATCCCTTTAGACATATTTATCAAGAGAATTTTTATCCTCCGAATTTTTCTGCATAATCAGCCTGAGAAGCTTTGATTACTTTTCTTGCATGTTCAACACCATATACTTCCTGGATTCTGCATTTTGCAGGCTCATCCGGTAAGTTCTTATATGTTAAAAAGTAGTGCATCAATCTTTTAACTTCAGCTTCCGGTAATTCAGAAATGTCTCTGAAGTGTCCGAATGCATGGTCATTAATCATTACAGCGACAATTTTATCATCTGCTTCTCCTCCATCGATCATTTTGAAACCACCGATTGGAATAGCTTCCATCAATAAACCTCCTGCATGGATATTATGAGAACTTAATACACAAATATCAAGTGGATCATGATCTCCCATTGTTACATCATCAGCTCCCGCTTCAATAGCAAGTTTCATTACCTCATTGTGGCAGTATGTTCTTGGTACAAAACCATACAATGCCGGAATAATATTAGAAAACTTCTGTGGTCTGTCTACTTTCAGGTATCCTGTTTCTTTATCTACTTCATATTTAATTGTATCTGAAGGAACAATTTCCACAAATACATTAACAACATTAGGTGCATCCTCTCCTGCAGAAATTCCGTGCCATGGATGTGCTTTAAAATTTGGAATCATTATTTATCTCTTATTTTTTAAGTTATTATTAAAATTTCTTTTCTCAAGTCTTCTATTGTAGCTGCAATATAGTCATTGTCCTCCATATAGTTCATGATAAAAATAGTCTTGAACTCATCAAGATCAGCATTTCCGTTCAATCCTTCATATGTTTTATGAAGCAGCTCTATTACGGCATTTTTAGAATCTACAATATTCTTCCACGAATTTTTCGAAAGATACAGCTGCTGTGAAGAATTGTATTCAAACTCTTCATTGATCGTTTTCTCTGTAAGGAAAAGGAATTCGTGAACAGCAAGCTCTTTATCAAATTTCTGAATAAGGTTGGAAGGTTTCAGTCTTTCAAGAAATAAGGTCATCCTTTCATAAGAATGTGTTTTATTTTCTGTATTCGATTTCACCGAAAGCAACTTGATCTCCTGATTTTTAAGGGTAATATACGAATGTACAAACTGTCTGAGCAATACCAGGAAAGGAATCGCAATAATCAATGCAAATGCATACGGTAGATATTCTGAAAAATTAGCCATAATTTTAGGTGGCAAAATTACTAATATTTTCTGAAATTATAGCTCAAATAAAGCAGGCCTTTGTGTAACTTCATGATAACACACACTGTTTTCATCAAAAAAATGATAAACAAGGCTTTTTCTGGTTCTGTTTTTATCCAAATGAGGTTAGCCGTATAGCTTTTTTTTCTTATTTGAAAGCAGTTTTAACTTTTAGGGAAAAATGTACTGTTTTTTCTATCCTATTAAAAGAGCTTACCGTTTAATAGAAAATACACAAATTTCTTCAAAATGTCTTTTTTTGAATTTTCAATGATTGCGTAAGGTTTTAATTCCGGTCGGAACCCTCTGAAAAACTCTTCAATATTAGGTAATTCCCCGCCTTCAAAATCAAATATATGAGTTTCAATAGTTTCCCTGATTATGGTATCAATCAGCACTGAAGCCCCGGATATTTTTACATAATCTTTATCATTAAAAGTGCCTAAAAGTGCCACCATACTGCAATCAGAATACGTTGCGATTATATTGATTATTTTATGATGATAAAAAAAAGCTGAAAACTTCAGATAATTCAAATGATAGAAAGCTTCAAAAATCCTCATGAAATCCGGAAGATCATTTTCTTTACACAGCCCAATCATATTATTCTCTATAAAAAGCTTAGCCTCATCATAGCTAATTGTTTTTATTTCTGAATTCTTTAGAATTTCATCGTCCAATCTAAGTTTTCTTTTTCTTTTTGGGGAGTACCGTGCGTATACTTTTTCGTAAGAATCCGGATAAAGTAAAAAATTCTTTCTCAATCTAAGTTTTCTTTGAATTTGATTGAAATCGTTCAATGGATATGCTCCTATTAAATAATTTTTCTCCAGATAATTCAAAAAAGCTTCGTTAAGCTGCTCATCATCTTTGGCAGAAAAAACACCTAGCTGCTGACAAAGCTTAGGGTTAAGAACAATTTTAATTCCATATTTTTTCACAAAAGGAACAGGCATTACTGCCTCATAGTCATTATAGACTAAGATTTCCCATTGTTTTTCCGACGTGGTATCTAAAAAATCTTTTGTCGCAGAGTATTTCTTCTGTTCAGAATTTTCTAAACATCGGGAATATTTTACAAAATCAATTTCATTGTATCTTAATCTTCTAATCATAATAATCCTGTGTCCGAAAAACTAAAATATGAATCCTGAGTAATGATAACATGATCTAAAAGCTGGATACTTAAAGTCTTTCCAGCCTCTTTTATTTTTTGTGTGATATTCATATCTTCCCTACTTGGTTTTAGACTTCCTGAGGGATGGTTGTGTGCTATAATAATACCTGTAGAAAAATGATCCAGCGCTTTTTTAAAAAGAATTCTTACATCTACAATAGACTGGCTGATTCCTCCCTGTGTCATCTGGGATATATGAAGTACTTTATTACTGTTGTTCAGAAAAATAGCCCAAAATTCTTCAGTTCTCAGATCGGATAACTGATTTTTAAGCAATAAATAAGCATCATTGCTATTTCCGATAGTTGATCTTTCCGGAATTTCCTGCCCGGCTCTCCTTCTTCCTATTTCTAATGCTGTTGCTATAGAAATGGCTTTAGCTTCTCCTATTCCTTTAAATTTCATTAAATCCTTAATGGAAAGCAGACTTAGCTGATGCCAGTTATTATCTACCGAAGCTAAAATTTTTCTTCCCAATTCTACAGCACTTTCTTCTTTATTTCCACTTCCCATTATGATTGCCAGTAACTCTGAATCAGAAAGTGAGTTTTTACCTTTATGTAAAAACTTTTCTCTCGGTCTGTCATCTTCAGCAAGAAATTTTATAGGCATGGGAGGTAATTTTTATAGGTTATGATTTATAAATGATACACTAGTAAAATGCATATAAAATAATGGGCTGTTCTGATTGGTCAATATATTTTGCACTTTCATTAAAAGCATTTACAGAAAGCATGGGACATCCCAGGCTTAAACATGCCGGATTCTGAGATTCTCTATCCGGGACACATCCGTAAGAATGGAGTACAATTGCCCTTTGCATGGCATTATTATTGGTTGTGTCCAAACCTTTTAAACGGTATGCTTTTCCAAATTTCCCGACATAGCTCTCCCGAATTTCATATTTTCCTAATGAAGACTGGTAAGATCCTTCGGTATTACTGAACTGTAAAGCGCTCGAATGGGAAATAGCAGAACCTGAACCATGCGATACAATAGCTTTTTGTACTACCTTATCTTTTTTTAAATCATAAACAAAGTAACGATATTTTCCGGAATGTATTTTAAAATTGATAAAAACAGCCAGTTCCTGATTATAATTTTTTCCTTTGAGATAGCTTTTAATCTCAGAAATTTTAGACTGAGGAACTCCGGATATATTCAACTGCTGCGATTCAGCTTTTGAACAGGAGATCAATAGTATAAAAAGAAATATAAAGTGTTTCATCATTTGGCTGGCATCTGCTATTCTATAATCATTCCGTCTTTCATAACAAGTTTACGGTCTGTTATTTCAGCAAGATTCGGGTTATGGGTTACAATAACAAATGTCTGGTTATATTTATCTCTCAAATCAAAAAACAGCCTGTGAAGGTCATCTGCATTTTTTGAATCCAGGTTACCTGTTGGCTCATCTGCAAAAATAATTTTGGGTGAATTGATCAATGCTCTGGCCACAGCTACCCTTTGAGCTTCACCACCGGAAAGCTGATTGGGCTTGTGGTGCAGCCTCTGTTCTATCTTTAGGTCTTCAAATAAAGCATGCGCCTTATCAAGAGCTTCTTTTTCGTTAGCTCCGGCAATTTTGGTAGGAAGCAAAACATTTTCCAAAGCCGTAAACTCAGGAAGGAGCTGATGAAACTGAAATACAAAGCCAATATTCTGGTTTCTGAATTTAGAAAGCTGCTTATCATTCATATTGATAAATGATTCTCCTGCTATGGCAATTTCAGTATCATATTTAGATGAAGCAGTAGGATGATCCAACGTTCCTAAAATCTGCAACAATGTAGATTTACCGGCACCCGATTCCCCAACAATAGAGACTACTTCTCCCATTTTGATGTGAATATCAACTCCTTTCAACACTTCTAAATTCCCATAAGACTTATGGATATTTCTTGCTTTAATCATGATTCAAAAATAGTAACATATTGTTGATTTTACAACAAATTGTTACAACATTATTGGTAGTAAAACAAAAAAACCTCCCAAAGCGGGAGGTTTTTGTATATACAGTTTAGAAATTACAGTAACAATGTTAATGGATTTTCTAAATATGTTCTTAATGTCTGTAAGAATTGAGCACCTGTAGCCCCATCCACTACTCTGTGGTCACATGCCAATGATAGCTTCATTGTGTTTCCTACTACAATCTGACCGTCCTTAACAATTGGTTTTTCAATAATTGCACCTACGGATAGAATAGCAGAGTTGGGTTGGTTGATAATACTTGTAAATGTTTCGATTCCGAACATTCCCAGGTTGGAAATAGAGAATGTAGACCCTTCCATTTCGTTCGCTTTAAGACCTTTCGTCTTAGCTCTTGAAGCCATATCTTTTACAGATGCAGAAATCTGAGTATAGCTCATCTGATCTGTATTTTTCAACACAGGAACCACTAATCCGTCAGGAATCGCTACGGCTACTCCCACATTGATATTCCCCCTATGGATGATCTTATCCCCTGCCCAGCTAGAATTTACCTGAGGGTGTTTTCTTAAAGCAATCGCTGTTGCTTTAATGATCATATCATTGAATGAAATTTTAGTATCCGGTAAAGAATTGATCTCCTGTCTAGCTACAATAGCTTTATCCATATTGATCTCAACCATCAGATAATAATGAGGTGCAGAGAATTTACTTTCAGAAAGACGTTTCGCAATGATATTTCTTACCTGTGAGTTTGGAGTCTCCGTATCTTCTCCCTGAACGAAGTTTACTGCCACTTGAGCAGCAGCACTTGCAGCCGGAGCTGAAGCAGCTGGCTTCGCCTGAGATGGCTGATAGCTTTCAATATCTTTTTTAACGATTCTTCCATTTTCTCCAGAACCCTGAACGCTGTTGATATCAACACCTTTGTCCTGAGCCATTTTTTTAGCTAATGGAGAAATTGCAACTCTGTCGGAAGATGAAGAATCTGCAGCCGGAGCAGCTTTTTCTTCTGTTTTAGTTTCCGCTTTTTGTTCAGCAGGCTTTTCTGATGACTGAGCAGCAGCTTTTGGAGCTCCTACAGCTGAAACATCTGTTCCTGCAGGGCCAATCATTGCTAATACGGAATCTACCGGAGCGGCACCACCTTCTTCTACACCCTGCTTCAATAATACCCCATTGAATTCAGATTCGAAATCCTGAACCGCTTTATCTGTTTCAATTTCAGCAAGAAGATCTCCTTCTTTTACTGTATCTCCTACATTTTTGTGCCACTTAGCTACTTTACCTTCTGTCATAGTATCAGAAAGTCTTGGCATTGTAATAATCTCTACTCCTGCCGGAACTTCTGCCGCAGCAGGTTCAGCAGCAACCGGAGTTTCTGACTTAGGCTGTTCTTCTGATTTTTTTTCTTCAGATCCTGCACCGGAAGCAGCTGCACCACCTTTCAATCCTGAAATATCTTCTCCTTCATTACCGATGATCGCCAAAACAGAGTCTACAGCAGCAGCATCTCCTTCTTGTACACCCACGTATAAAAGAGTTCCTTCTATTTCAGATTCGAAATCCTGAACTGCTTTATCAGTTTCAATTTCAGCTAAAATATCGCCTTCTTTTACTTTGTCGCCTACTTTTTTATGCCATTTTGCCACTTTACCTTCCGTCATAGTATCAGAAAGGCGGGGCATCGTAATTACTTCTGCCATAATTTTTTTATAATTTGAAAATTTAGCAATCTGAAAATTTGATTGGAGCCCATGAGGATCTCTACTGTTTCCAAATCTTCAGATTAACCTATTATCTTTTAGTTTTCTAATTTATCTAAGAACGGGTAATTCTCCTGAGCATATACATACTCATAGATTTTGTCTGCATCAGGATATGGAGAGTTTTCCATGAACTCAATACATTCGTCCACAAAATCTCTTGATTTGTTATCCATCACTTCCAATTCTTCTTCCGTAGCCCATCCGTTTGATAAAATTCTGTGTTTTACCAATTCGATAGGGTCATCATTTTTGTGTACAGCCACTTCTTCTTTTGATCTGTAAGGCTCCGCATCAGACATAGAGTGTCCTCTGTAACGGTAAGTTCTTGCTTCAATGAATGTTGGTCCGTCTCCTCTTCTTGCTCTTTCAATTGCTTCATAAGCAGCTTCAGCTACTTTTTCAGGATCCATTGCATCTACAGCAAGACAAGGCATTTCATATCCTAATCCCAGCTTATAGATATCTTCGTGGTTGGCAGTTCTTTTTACAGAAGTTCCCATTGCATACTGGTTGTTTTCCACAACAAATACTACAGGAAGTTTCCAGTTCATTGCCATGTTAAATGTTTCATGTAATGAGCCTTGTCTTGCTGCTCCGTCTCCAAAGAAACAGATATTTACAGCTTTTCTGTCAAAATATTTATCTGCAAAAGCAATACCAGCTCCTAAAGGAATCTGTCCTCCTACAATACCATGACCTCCATAGAAACGGTGCTCTTTACTGAAAATGTGCATAGAACCACCCATACCTCCGGAAGTACCGGTTGCTTTACCGCAAAGTTCCGCCATGATTCTCTTAGGATCTACTCCCATCGCCATTGGATGGATATGGCATCTGTAAGCAGTAATCATACTGTCCTTCGTTAAGTCCATTGCATGCGTGAATCCGGCAGGGATTGCTTCCTGACCGTTGTACAAATGTAAAAAGCCTCTGATCTTTTGTTTTAGATAAAGAGAACGGCATTTGTCTTCAAACCTTCTCCACATTGTCATATCTTCATACCACTTCAGGTATACCTCTTTAGAAAATTCTTTCATGTGTTAGCTCTTGCTTTTTTATGATGAAATAGTTGAGCAAAATTATGAAAAAAACTTTGTTTTTATTGTATACATATCAATTGTTTTTTTGGTTATAGTGTTATATTTGACTTTTAAACTTAAACATGGAAGAAAAGAACTCTTCATTCACGCACAAAATTTCAAAGATCATCTCTGATTTTTTCAATCCTTTGGTCTCACTTTTTATCTTTTTCATTTATATGAGTGTACAGTCATATACACTAAAAGATTCCTTATTATACTTCGTGCCTATCTTATTGATGATTATGTTACCTGTCATTATCTGGCTGGTATGGAATGTAAAAACGGGAAGGTACACCAATATGGATGTTTCGAACCGGGTACAGAGAAAAACATTATATGTATTTATTGCTGTCTGCGTACTTGTCTATCTTCTTTTTAATTATCTCAGAAACGGATATATAGACCTTACCATGCTGTTTATCCTTATTCTTCTTATCGCTTTGCAGATCAGTAATCTTTATATTAAAAGTTCCATGCATACAGCCTTCAATGTATTTGTAGCAGCTTTATTTTTCTCATTAAACTGGAAGCTGGGGATTCTGTGGCTGGGGATTGCTGCTTTGGTGGGAATTACAAGAATCATTCTAAAAAGGCACACCATTAAAGAAGTATTTATGGGCGCAGGAATAGCATTTTTAATATCTTTTATCTATCTTTATTGCAATATACAATTTCAACATTAGAAGAATATATGAAAATAAATCATCTTACTGCCGCGGAGGAAAACTTTATGAAGCTGTTTTGGAAGTTGAATTCCTTTTATCTTAAGGATGTTATGGAACAGCATCCGGAACCCAAACCACACCAGAACACCGTCTCTACTTATTTAAAAATATTAGTTGAAAAAGGCTATTTGTCTACTGTAAAGGAAGGCAGGATTTTTAAATATTCAGTACTTGTTCCTTTTGAAGAATATAAAAAATTTCTGTTGAAAGAACTTTCCCATCACTTTTTTAATGATTCCGGAAAAGAGATTCTGGAATTTTTAATGAATGAAAAGCTAATCTCCCAGAATGATCTGAAAGGGTATTTCGATCTTAAAATTGAAATAAAACCTACCAAAGTAGAAGAGCCGAAATTTGAGGTCGCTGATGAAATTTTAAGTCCTAAAAAAGAGAAAAAAACAAAAGTAAAAGAAAAGGATAAAGAAAAAGACAAAAAGAAAAAGAAGAAAAAAATATAAATACTATGGCCTATGAAAACAAAATTTCTTGAGATAACAGGAAAAGCCAAAAAAGTTATATTGCGTTATCCGATGGTTCTCTTCATGGCTCTGTTAACTTCTGTTGGTGCTATTTATTTATATGAGGCCACAAGGTCAAGAAATGATTCTTTCACATGCTATATGTTCACTATTTGTTCCGGTCTGGGAATATCATTGATGTTTGCATTGAAAATACTTTCCCAACGGATAGGAAAACGTTATCTATTAGAATTAGCAGGAGTTATTGGTCTGATAGGATTATTTTTTATACTACCTGGTAACAAGAAAGATTTTACTGAAGTCTATGGATACATCATTGCTGTAGCATTCATTCTTTCTCACCTGCTGGTTTCTTTTATAGCCTTTTTAAATAAGGATAGGGAGCTTAATTTCTGGCAGTATAACAAAAACCTATTTGTTAATATCGTACTTACGGCTATATTCACAGGAGTCCTTACTGCCGGAGTAGAACTGGCTATTTTAGCCATTGACAAACTGTTTGACTTTCAGTTTAATGATAGAGTTTACTTTGATGTATTCTTTTTTCTGGCTATTGCCGGAAGCTGTCTCATTTTTCTGATTTTTAATGAAACAGGGTTACCCGACCTTGAAAAAGACAGCAAATATCCTGTTGTTTTAAAATTCTTCACTCAGTTTATTCTGATTCCGCTTCTTTGTATCTATGCCGTTATTCTTTACTTTTATTCACTTAAAATACTGATCAACTGGGAGCTTCCAAGAGGATGGGTTTCTTATCTGATTCTAGCTTACAGTATTGTAGGAATTCTTGTTTTACTGCTTGTACATCCATTAAAAGAAGATCATACAAGATCTTGGGTCAAAGTATTTTCAAGATTATTTTATTATACTGTTATTCCTCTGGTAATCCTACTTTTTGTTGCCATTTTCACCAGACTTTTAGAATATGGATATACAGAGCCAAGATATTTTGTTTTACTCCTTGCTGTATGGCTGACAAGTTTAATTGTTTATTTCATTTTTATCAAAAAACCGAGCATAAAATTTATTCCCGTAAGCTTATTTATATTTGGAGCCTTTTCACTGGTATTTCCTTATCTAAATGCTTTTAGCGTCGCCAAAAGAAGCCAGAAAAGTGAACTCATGAAGCTTTTAAAGGAAAATAACTTACTTACAAATAATAAAATAGATTTCAATAAAAAGATATCAGATGCTGTGATTAATAAAATGGCATCACAGTTTGAATTTTTGATTGTAAGAAAACAGGAAAGTTTTTTACTTAATCTTGTTGATTCTACAATGCGGGGCAAATTGTCAAAAGATTTCGAAGAACCCTATTACTGGGCAATCAATAACAGCCTGAGAAATTCTTTTATTTATGCTGATAAACATTCCGGAACACTTGCCTATGAACAACTGACACTTGAGTCAGAGACAGATGTAGTAAATATTGGAAACTATCAGTATTTAATTAAATTTCAAAGCTATAGCCAGGAATCAAAAAAAATTAACGGAGATCTGTTTCTTATCGACAACAAGACTGAAAAGATCAAAGTAATTCTGAATTCAAAAGAAGAAGTAGATTTTACTCCGGCTATTGATAAGCTATTTAAAAATAATATACGCACTGGCGGAACGGTAAAATTAAAAGAAGTTTCCGTAGAAAGTGATCTGGGTAAATATCACATTAAGATTATTTTCCCTTCTGTCACCAAACAAAAAGATTCCGGAAATATTTACTATAATGATGCTTTATTCCTGATCAAAGAAAAATAAAGACATAAAAAAAGCGGCTTTTAAGCCGCTTCATATTTTTTACCAACGTTTTCCACCGCCGTTTCCTCCGCGATCACCTCCGCCACGGTTATTTCCGTAGCTTCCGCTTCCACCACCTCTGTTGTTTCCATAACCACCACCTCTGTTGTTATCGAAACTTCTTCTTGGTTTCTCTTCTCTAGGTTTAGCTTCAGATACGTTAAGCTCTTTTCCGTTGAATTCTTTCTGATTAAGAGCTTCGATAGCCTGCTGTCCTTCTTCATCACCCATCTCTACAAAACCGAAACCTCTTGAACGACCAGTTTCTCTGTCTGTAACGATTTTAGCTGATGATACATCACCAAATTCTGCGAATAGATCATGCAACTCATACTCTTTAGTTGCGTAATTGATGTTTGAAACAAAAATGTTCATTTTAAATAAAATTAAAAAATTAATAAAAATTTGGTATATAAAAGAAAAGCAACATAAATTAATGAACAAATATTGATTCCAAATATAAACGAATGCAAGATACAATAAAAAATCTAAAATCAAAATATTTTTTACCTGTCTCCAACTTTTATTGGCCTTTTATAATTTATTTTAATTAATCAGCAATAAATAATTATCGTTTTACAATATTTATTTATAAAAATACAGATATAAGTTAAAATTAGTTAACATAATAATTGATGATAAAACATTGCTTTTTTCATGGAATTAACTTTCATTTTTACTTAAATAAAACTATCTTCTGTGGACAATGAGAGCAAAAATAATCAATCTGAACATAATAATAGTAAAAACTAAGAAGTCATAAACCCTATTTTCCAAGAAACAAAGTCTTTTATATGTTAAAAATTATGAAAAATAAAGACAATTAAGGATCTTCTCAGCCTCAAAGAGAAAACGATTGAGAAAATGAATGATATTCTTTCCATCAATAAATGCCATTCTTTTGAAAAGCCCGGTTTTAAACATTAAATTTGCAAAACAAATTATTAGAATTATGAACTACCATACCAGAAAATGGGTAAAACCTGAAGATTTGAATCCCAATCATTCTCTTTTCGGAGGAAGACTTTTACAGTGGATTGATGAAGAAGCTGCTTTATATGCAATTATTCAGTTGGAAAACACAAAAGTAGTCACAAAATTCATCTCCGAAATTAATTTTGTAAGCTCTGCAAAACAGGGAGATATCATAGAAATAGGCATAGAAGCTATCCACTTCGGTTCTTCTTCTGTCACTCTTAAATGTGATGTCCGAAACAAGATGACCCATCAAACGATTATTACGGTTGATAAAATTGTAATGGTGAATCTTGATCAGGATGGAAACCCTGCTCCTCACGGTAAAACTCAGATTGAATTTGTAAAAGACAGATTAAACAGCAGTTTATGACAATTTTCATAAAAAACATGGTCTGCAACAGATGTATTTCTGCGGTTGAAGATATCTTCAGCAAGGCTGATGTGAAAATAAGCTCCGTTATATTGGGCGAAGTGGAAACTGAAACTGAAATACCAGCTGACAAAATGAAGACCATTGAAAAAGAGCTGCTTGAAACCGGTTTTGAGAGAATTATGGATTCAGCTCATCAACTGATTGAAAAAATCAAAAATCTTATCATTGTAAAGGTCAGTGAACTTGACATTGCTGATAATTTTTTGCTTTCCGAATTTTTAAGTTCAAAGCTCCATAAAGATTACAGTGCTCTTTCCAAAACGTTTTCACAAAACGAAAACATTACCCTGGAGCAATTCTTTATTCTCCAAAAAATTGAAAAAGTAAAAGAACTCCTTTTATATAATGAATTCAATCTTACCGAGATTGCGGGAAAGCTGGGCTATAAAAGTGTCCAGCACCTTTCTACCCAATTTCGGAACAGTACTGGTTTTACCCCCACTGAATTCAAGAAACTGAAAGATCATCACAGAAAACCTCTGGATAATCTTTAAGTTTGAGTAAGAGTGCCGGAAGGTTTAGTATCATAAGAATATAAGCAGTATTCGAATAATTACATTTCATGCCTTAATATGGATAAAGTTTTTCCTATTTGTCTTCCTTATAAGAAAATATATATCCTCCCACCCTCTTACTCTAATACTCTCTCACCTTAATATTCTCCACTCTAAAACCTTTTAACCAAATTTTATAACTATTATCCTTAAATTTATAACAGCATTATTCTTCCTTTTTGGAAATTTGTAATATAAATTTAAGAATCATGGAACAACAGTATAAAATACTCGGAATGACCTGTTCAGGCTGCCAGAAAAAGATTTCCAATCAACTGAACAGCATAGAGGGTGTGAAAGCCGATGTAAACCTGGAGAACAATACAGCAACAATCTCCTCTAATCACAGCGTTGAACTGTCTGTTTTGAATAATGCTTTAGCCGAAATAGGAAAATATAAACTTGAAGATCCAAATAATCCGGACAAGGCTTTTGTAAAGCCCCAGGATCGCATATCTCCATCTTCAGTATATTATTGCCCGATGGAATGTGAAGGCGATAAAGTATATTTCAAACAGGGGGAAGGGTGTCCTGTATGCAAGATGTATTTAGTTCCTATTGAAGAAAAACTGGCAAAAGATCCCAATCACAAGCCAACCTATTCATCCACTCACCTTCCGGACAATTTCAAAGCCAGCATTGGAAAACATTATTGTCCGATGTTCTGCGAAGGCGACAAAGTATATGATGAAAAAGGCGATTGCCCGGTATGTCATATGCATTTAGAAGAAATCACTGCGGATCTTGTAAAAAATGCAGATACCCACAGCCATCATCACTCCCACGCTCATGATCACAGCGATCACCATGCAGCTCCTGCAGTGACGGATGAAATGGCAGGAAAATACTATTGCCCCATGTATTGTGAAGGTGATAAAACTTATGATTCTAACGTAGGTTGCCCTGTATGTGGAATGGATCTGGTAAAATATCCTGAAAAGAAAACAGCTAAATATACCTGTCCTATGCATCCTGAAATCATTCGTGATGAACCCGGAGACTGCCCTATTTGCGGAATGGACCTGGTAAGAATGCCAGACAGCGGAGATGATGAGGAAGATGAAACCTATACTCTGTTAAAAAGGAAATTTATTACTTCATTGGCTTTTACGATCCCTGTTTTCATCCTTTCAATGGGTGGAATGTTTATTAATTTTCCTTTTTCCCATCAGGTTCAGGGATTTATTGAACTGGCTTTGACACTTCCCGTTATGTTTTATTCCGGGTGGTTCTTGCTGAAAAGAGGCTGGGTTTCTTTCAAAACATGGAACCTCAATATGTTCAGTCTTATTGCACTGGGAGTGGCAGCAGCATTTATATTCAGTATTACAGCATTAGCTTTCCCGGATATCATCCCCCATGAAATCCGTGGACATAATCATGAAATCCCATTATATTTCGAAGCTGTCTGTGTCATTTTAACATTGGTTATTTTAGGACAGTTGATGGAAGCAGCAGCTCATAAGAAAACAGGAAATGCCATTAAAGAATTAATGAACCTGTCACCGGATGAAGCTAACCTTATCATCAATGGTGAAGAGAAAAAAGTCTTGCTTTCTCAGGTAAAAATCGGAGACTTGCTAAAAGTAAAACCCGGCGAAAAAATTCCGGTTGACGGAAAAATTACAGAAGGGAGCTCTATTGTAGATGAAAGCATGATTACGGGAGAGCCTGTTCCTGTGGAAAAAAGTGTTGATGATAAAGTTTCTTCGGGAACCATCAATGGAAATCAGGTATTCATTATGAAAGCTGAAAAAGTGGGTGACGAAACCCTTCTTTCACAAATCATTAAAATGGTAAATGAAGCCAGCAGAAGCAAAGCACCTATCCAGAAGCTTACTGATAAAGTTTCAAAAGTATTTGTTCCTGTAGTAATTCTTATTGCTGTACTTACCTTTTTTCTATGGCAGTTTTTTGGACCGGAAGGAAAAAGAAGTCTATTTGCTTTCGTAAATGCTGTGGCCGTTCTAATTGTAGCTTGTCCGTGTGCTCTTGGACTGGCAACCCCTATGTCTCTGATGGTAGGAATAGGGAAAGGAGCTAAGAGTGGCATCCTGATCAAAAATGCAGAAGCACTGGAACAAATGAATAAGGTAAATGTTCTGATCACTGATAAAACAGGAACTTTAACGGAAGGAAAACCTTCTTTGGAACATATTGAGACCGTAAACAGCGAAGACAAAAATCAAATCTTACAGTTGGCATTTTCGCTCAACCAAAATTCTGAACACCCTTTATCCAATGCGGTTATAAAAAGAGCAAAAGAAGAAAATATTGCTGCTGAAAAAGTAGATCAGTTTGAAAATATTTCGGGAAAAGGAGTGAAAGGGAATATCAATGGGAAGACAGCTTACCTTGGAAACGAGAACCTTCTCGCTTCACACCAGATTATGATTCCTGATAGTTTAAAACAAAAAGCAATAGAAGTACAGTCAAAAGCACATACCATTTCTTATATTGCACAGGATCAAAAAGTATTGGGCTTTATAAGCTTTACAGATAAAATAAAACTAAGCTCCAAAAAAGCAGTTGAAAGACTGATGAGTGAAGGAATTGATGTTATGATGATGACCGGAGATAATGAGCACACAGCCAAGGCAGTGGCTGATGAGCTGGGAATCAAACATTTTAAGGCCAACTGTCTTCCTGAGGATAAGCTGAATGAAGTAAAAAAACTGCAGCAAGAAGGAAGAATCGTTGCCATGACCGGTGACGGAATTAATGACTCTCCTGCCCTTGCCCAATCCAATGTAGGAATTGCTATGGGAACAGGAACGGACGTCGCTATAGAAAGTGCAGAAATTACACTGCTCAAAGGAGACATCCTGGGCGTAGCAAAAGCTAAGCTGCTAAGCGAAAAGCTTCTTAAAAACATTAAAGAAAATTTATTCTTTGCATTTATCTATAATGTATTGGGAGTTCCGGTAGCGGCAGGATTATTGTATCCATTCTTTGGAATTCTGTTATCACCTATGATTGCAGCTGCGGCCATGAGCATCAGTTCCTTATCTGTGATTCTGAATTCATTGAGGCTAAACTCCGTAAATCTGGATATAAAATAATATCATGAAAAAAGAAAATCTTTACATTGGATGCTCAGGATTTTATAATAACGACTGGAAAGGGTCGCTGTATCCTGAAAATGCACCAAGTAAAGATTTTCTTTCTTTATATGCCAGGGCTTTTAATGCTGTAGAGATCAACTCCACATTTTATAGGATTCCAACGGCCAAAACTCTTTTAAAATGGTATGAGGACACCCCTGATCTGTTTAGGTTCTTTATTAAAATCCCAAAAGCCATTACTCATCAAAAACGGCTTACAGAATCAAAAGAGGATATTGTAAACTTCTGTACTCATATTCAAAACAGCCTGAAGGATAAGCTCTCCGGTTTTTTATACCAGTTTCCTCCTTCTTTTAAAAATACCCCGGAAAATCTCGACCTGATCGTTAATAATCTTGATTTTAATTTTTTAAATGTCATTGAGTTTCGTCACGAATCATGGTGGCAGAAAGAAATATTTGATTTCTTACAAAATATCAATATTGTATTTTCAGGAGTAAGCTTCCCCGGAAATCTTCCTGAAGAGGTCATGATTAATCATCCTGAAATAATCTACTACAGATTACACGGAAAACCTGTTCTTTATAAGTCTGAGTACAGCAATGATTTTCTTGATCATCTTGCCGCCAGACTTAAGACAGCAAAACAAACAGCCTTTATACTCTTCAACAATACCTGGGGAACTTCCGCTATTAAAAATGCAATGTATTTAAAAGAGATTTTATAACGATACTTTTAATTTTTCAACAGTATAAAGGATATCAATTTGTTAAAGTTAAATAATTCCCAACAATAGGAAAAAATTTTTAACTTCAATAAAAATAGAGAAACTCTATCGTTTTCGCATTTATAAATGTTAAAAAACAAATAAAACAAAATCATAAACTTGTAATCAATGAATTAATGGAAATATGCTTTAAAATAAAGTTCTTAAAATAACCTTAAAAAGAAAAAACACCTTGAATAATGGCATATAATTTGTTAACTTTTCAGTGTTATTTTTAACGATTTTTAACAATTTAATTTCCATTACCTTTATGAGAAAAATTTTTGCGGGAAAGTCAAAAAACACGACTTTTCTCGGGATGCTTGCATTGATGAGTGCAACTTCGTTTTTATTGAACAGCTGTAACTTCAAGAATGATGTGAATGAAAAGCTCAATTCACAAGAACATCCTACCGCGGAAATAGTCCCCACAATAGACGATGAAGATGTAGATTCTGATAAAAGAATTATCTACCTTACCTTTGATGACGGCCCGAATCAGGGCACAGAAAACCTGTTAAAAATCCTGAATAAAAGAAATGTATGTGCTACAGCTTTTCTTGTAGGAAAACATGCCTATGGAAGTAAAAAGCAAAAGGACGATTTTGAACTTTTAAAGCAAAATCCTCTGGTAGAGCTTGCCAATCACAGCTTCAGCCATGCCCACAACAAATACACAGATTTTTACAAGAATACACAGGCAGTGGTACATGATTTCGATATCGCCAAGGACAGCCTTAAACTTCAGGATAAAATTGCCAGAACTCCCGGGAGGAATATCTGGAGACTCAACAATATTAACGTAACTGATATTAAAAGCTCTACTCTAGCTGCAAATGGGCTTAAAAATGCCGGCTATAAAGTTATCGGATGGGACCTGGAATGGAGACCTTCTCAAAAAATGACTTTAAAAGGGAGCCATGAAGCCATGCTAAAAAAAGTAGACAGCATCTTTCTTAATGATCTTGAAAAAACTTCAAGACACCTTGTTTTTCTTACTCACGATCAATACCTTAGAGATACTGATTCTATCAACGAACTAGATCTGTTTATTGAAAAACTGCAGAAAAGCAACAAATTCGTTTTCAGAAAGATTTCACAATATCCGAAGATCAATGAAGTATTGAATTAATGTTTTTTACAGAAAGTATCATCTAAAATTAATCTATAGGCAGCAACTGTCAAGTAAATTTCGGAAATTTGCATTTATGAGTATTCAAGAAAATTATCAGATTATAAAAGACCGGCTTCCGGAAGGTGTACAGCTGGTTGCTGTTTCCAAAACACATCCTGTTTCAGCCATACAGGATGTTTATGATTTGGGGCAAAAAGTATTTGGCGAAAATAAAGTTCAGGAACTGATGGAAAAATCCCCTTTACTTCCTGATGATATTCAGTGGCATCTGATTGGGCATTTACAGACCAATAAAGTAAAATATATCGCTTCTTTTATAGACACTATACAAAGCGTGGATTCTGAAAAATTATTAGCCGAAATTGATAAAGAAGCCAGAAAAAATAACAGAATAATCAAAATTTTGCTGCAGGTAAAAATTGCCGCTGAAGACAGCAAGTTCGGACTTGAAATTCATGAGGCTGAAAACCTTTTTAAACAGTATATCGATGGTCAATATTCTCATATCGAAATTACCGGTTTAATGGGAATGGCTACTTTCACCGATGATGAACAACAGGTGAGAAAAGAATTTTTAACCCTAAAAGGCCTTTTTGATGAATTAAATAAACTAAAAACATTAAAAACCTTATCAATGGGTATGAGTGATGATTTCCCGGTAGCTATTGAATGTGGTGCCAATTCAGTGAGGGTTGGATCGGCTATTTTTGGGAGAAGAGATTATTCAAAATAGAATTTTTAGGTACAGTTTTTGCTAATAATTGAAACAAAAAATTTAAATTTGCAACTATGCAAAAAATCCTTATAGTAGAAGACGAAAAAGCAATCTCGGGAGTACTTCACAGTATTCTTTCTGATGAACTTACCGAATACGAATTTGTTATCGCTGAAGACGGCCTTGAAGGCTACAAGCAGGTAGAAAAAGAAGATTTCGCTTTAGTGATTTCTGATATTAAGATGCCTAAGCTTTCAGGAACCGAACTTTTGAAACAGAGTCTCGCCTTAAAGCCTGAAACTACTTTTATCATGATCTCAGGTCACGCAGATATTGATTCTGCTGTTTCCTGCCTTAGAGAGGGTGCATACGACTTCATTTCCAAACCTATTGACATCAACAGACTGATCACCAGTGTAAAAAATGCGTTGGTAAAGGAAACCCTGAAGAAAGAAAATAAAAATCTTCAGACGGAGAACAAGACATTAAAGAGAAAAGTAAATAAAAAGTATCAGATGATCGGAACCTCTCCTGCTTTGCAGAAGATTCAGGATATGATCGAAAAAGTAGCCGTTTCTGATGCCAGAGTACTTATTACCGGACCTAATGGTGCCGGAAAAGAACTGGTAGCCCATGCTATTCACAACCAAAGTGAGCGTGCAAGAGGTCCAATGATTGAGGTAAACTGTGCTGCTATTCCTTCTGAGCTTATTGAATCTGAGCTTTTCGGACATGTAAAAGGATCTTTTACCGGTGCTATTAAGGATAAGCAGGGAAAATTTGAACAGGCTAACGGAGGTACTATCTTTTTGGATGAGATTGGTGATATGAGCCTTATTGCTCAGGCGAAAGTACTGAGAGCTCTTCAGGAAAGCAAAGTTTCTCCTGTAGGAAGTGATAAAGAAATAAAAGTTGACGTAAGAGTAATTGCGGCAACCAATAAAAACATGCAGAAAGAAATTGAGGAAGGAAAGTTCAGAGAAGACCTTTACCACAGACTTTCTGTTATTGAAATTTACGTTCCACCATTGGACGAAAGAAAAGAAGACATCAAATTATTAGTTGATCATTTCTCCGGTATGATTGCCGATGAACACGGTACTGCTGTGAAAAAATTTGATGACAAAGCTGTTGAAGCGTTAAAAGCGCTTTCATGGACTGGAAATATCAGAGAGCTAAGGAATGTGGTGGAGAGGTTAATTATTCTTGGTGGAAACACTGTTTCTGAAAGTGACGTTGCAAGTTTTGTAAGGAAATAATAAATTATTATTTACAATATATAAAAATTTGCAGTATCAATACTGCAAATTTTTTTTTTGACTTATTTTGAATATAAACTATATGAATCTTAAAATATTATGAATTTTTTAAACAAAAAATATACGAAAGAATGCCTGACTCTGGCTCTGCCTGTCATGCTGACCCAGGTAGGGCAAGTCTCAGTAAATTTATTTGACAATATCATTGTCGGACAACTTTTGGGAGCGGATGCACTAGCCTCTGTTTCATTAGGAAATGCCGTATTTTTCTCAATCTTTGTACTGGCACTTGGATTTTCATTTGCTATACCTCCATTGGTATCGGAAGCACATTCAAAACAGGATCATGCAACCATTAATTCTGTTTTCAGTCATGGATTTGTGATCAATATGTCCGTAGGAATTATCCTGATGGTGGTCTTACTTCTGGCAATGCCACTACTCTATCATTCCGGGCAGCCTGCAAAGATCATCCCAGATACTGTAGACTTCTTAAGTATTATGGTCATCAGTATGATCCCATTTATGGCTTTCCAGACTCTTCGTGAGGTTTCTGAAGGGCTGTCCTATACAATTGGGGTTACCAAGGCTACCATCATTGCCAATATCATCAATATTGCTTTGAACTATGTATTTATCAAGGGACTTTGGGGGCTTCCTCCAATGGGCGTAAAAGGATCTGCTCTGGCAACACTGATTTCCAGAATCTTTATGGTTGTGTTTCTTTATTTTGTATTGGTTAAAGAAGAAAGAACCAGACGTTATATCAAAGATTTCTCTTTAAAAATACAGGATTTTTCAAAGAAAATGTTCGATAAAATGATAAAACTAGGCCTGCCAACTGCTTTACAGATGTTCTTTGAAGTAACGGCTTTTGCCGGGGCAGCTTTCATCTGTGGACTTATTTCTGCTCATGATATTGCTTCACACCAGATTGCACTCAGCATGGCTTCATTTACCTTCAACTTATGTGTAGGTTTCAGTGTTGCTTCTACGGTAATGATCGGGAGAAAACTTGGTGAACAGAACTTTGTGGAATTAAGAAAAGTGGGAATTAATAATTTGAAGATCGCCTTTATTTTTATGTGCATCTGCGGACTGGTCTTTATTTTAGGAAGAAATATACTGCCTACTTTCTTTACTAAAAAAGAAGAAGTGGAAGTGATTACCCTGGCCTCAAAGCTAATGATCATTGCCGCTTTATTCCAGCTTTCTGATGGAATACAGGTAACGGCACTGGGAATGCTGAGAGGGTTACAGGACGTTAAAATACCTTCTATTTACACCTTTATAGCGTATTGGGTCATTACTATTCCTTTAGGGTATTTCTTTTGTGTAACCTTAGAAATGGGAGCCTTCGGAATGTGGATCGCTCTGGGATTAGGCTTAACGGTATCTGCCGTCTTCCTAGTCAAACGATTTTTAAATATGTCTGCGAAAAGAGTTAAGCAGAATACCTAAATAAAACGTATTAATACATCAACGCAGGGCTTAAAGCTCTGCGTTTTTATTAGATTTTATTACATTTGCCTCCTAATTAATTATCATGAAAAAAATAGTATTCCTGCTTGCTTTATCCGCAGGATCTTTTTACCAGGGGCAAACCAATAGATTCACCTATGAACTTCAGTACCGGAAAGATGCTTCAGAAGAATACAGAAAAAATATGATGAATCTGGATATCAATCCAAAATCTGTTACATTTTATGATAAAACCTTTGCCGATTATGACTCTATAAATAAACAGGCTCATGAAGCCATTTCCCGCTACAGTACAAAAACCGACCAGGTCATCGAAAGAAAACCCGATTCTTTCAAAAACAAATGGTACAGAGACTTTTTTGATTATTTTGTTGTAGAAACAAATGATGAAATGAAATGGAAGCTGCTGCAGCAAACCCAGCAATACAACGGCTATACACTTCAGAAAGCTACCACAGATTTTGGAGGCAGAACCTGGAACGCCTGGTTCTCCAATGATGTGAATATCAAGGAAGGACCTTATAAATTCCGTGGACTTCCGGGCTTGATCTTTATCCTGGAAGATACCGACAAAAATTTTGTGTATAAACTGATCAACAATAAGAAACTTGATACTTATTATGATACCAAAGACTTTGTGGAAACCCATTATGGAAAACCTGCCATTCCTATAACGAACGAAAAATTCAATACATACATTGCAGATATTTACCAAAATCCTACGAGAATGTTTTCAGAAAATATAAAAAACGGGCAAAAAGCAACTTTTAAAAATGAAAGCGTAGAATCTATCGAAGAACTTAATAAGAAAAAAGAGATGCTTCAAAAAGGTATTAAAGGACGGTATATCTATATTGAAAAGGATAAGGAACCGGTATTCAAAAATTAACTTATACTTTATTATAAGAAGTAATCTCGTTATGAAACAAAATCAGTTGTTTCTTACTAAAAAAACAACTGATTTTACTTGATATACTTAAGTTTATATTCTCGCAGATCTTAACTATATTGCGTAAGTTCTTCTCAAATATCTGCTTAATCTGTAAAATCAGCGAGAAATCATTCAAAAAACATTTTGAAATAGCATCAATATTTATCCAATCTTCTTTCCCAGGATCTTTAAACTTCTTTCAATTCCATCCAGAACGGCTACGTTAGGAAGGGTTCCCCAATCTTCAAATCCAAAGTGCCGGAATAGCTTTAAACTGGGTTCGTTATGAAGGAATATAAGCGCCACCAGATTATGGACTCCGAATTTTCCGGCATTATCAATACAATACTGAAGGATTGTTTTTCCATAGCCTTTTCCTCTGCAGCTTACATCCAGATAAATGCTTACCTCTACCGTTCCGCTGTACGCAGCTCTTTCATGGAATGAACTGAAACTTACCCATCCTATGACCTGGTCTTCAGAATCTTCAACGATCCAAAGTGGTCTTGTTTCAGGGTTATGCTCCTCAAACCATTCTTGCTTACTTTCCACGGATACTTCTTCCATATCTGCAGTTACCATTCTTGAAGCAATTGTTGAATTGTAGATGGCTACAATTCTATTTAAATCAGCCCTCTCAGCATTTCTGAACTTTAATTTTTCCATTGATATCGATTCAACTTTTTTCAATACAAAAATACTAAATTTTAAAACCACCCCCCCTTAATAAATAAGGGCATCTTTTATAAATTTCAACATTTAAACAAACAAACCCCTAATATTTAACATAGATTTCAAAACAACAAACCTATTTAAACTAGTTGAAAATTGAGTCAAAAGCTGAGTGAAAAACTATAAACACTTTAGTTTATTTTAAGCGTAAACTGATTGAAAATAAAAAGTACACGTAAGCAAAAAATCTTTGATTTTTTTTAAACTTACGTGAGCTTTAGTGAGCTTGTTTTCATAGCTTTAGGTTGTTTTATTTCAAATCTTTTAAAATCCTGTTTAAACTTCTCACCGTTATTCCCAGATAAGCTGCCGTGTCTTCTTTAGAAATTTGAATACCTTGTTTCTCCTGCATTTGCATGAGCTGGGTTAAAGTATGTTCTATCGTATACAGCTGCTGATAAGACGCTCTGCTGGAAGTATTAATAATCCGTTCTGCGAAGGATTCCAACAGTAGGTTATTCAGACGGAGATCATTTTTAATCAAGGACCTGAAAAAAGAAATATTTACTGCATAAACTTCTACTTCTGACAAAGCTTCAACACTGCATAAACAATTGTTATTTTTGATCACCTCTACTTCCCCGATAATTTCTCCGCTACCCAAAAATTCAACAATATATTCTTTCCCGTTTTCTTCCATTAAAAAACACTTGGCAACTCCTTTTTTAATCAGGATAACGCTGGAGAGCGGCTCACCCTGTACCGTTATTTTTTTGCCTCTGGAAAAAGATTTTATGGCAATATGTTCCTTATTCTCCTGTTTTGTGTAAAGATCTTCGAGATAGTTTAAAAATGTATGATTCGTTCTTAACATGCTGGTCCAGGACAAATGTCCTTGGTTGATTTATTTTTTATGTTGAATTTTGTCGACAGAAAATTACGAAACTAAAATGAATAATCACATAACAACCATTGCCTTTGATGCCGATGACACCCTATGGATCAATGAACCTTATTTTCAGGAAGCAGAAAAAGAATTCTGTGTACTTCTTGAGGACTATTTGCCGCAACATTCAATATCTCAGGAACTGTTTAAAACCGAAATGCAAAACCTGCATTTATATGGATATGGGGTAAAGGGATTTATGCTGTGTATGATTGAAACGATAGGCAGAGTTTCAAACAACATCGCTTCTCTGCAATTAATAAATAAGGCCATTGAGCTGGGTCAGGACCTTTTGCAAAAACCTATTGAACTTTTGGATGGAGTAACGGAAACTCTTGAAAGCTTAAAGGGAAAATACAGACTGGTTGTGGCTACAAAAGGAGATCTTTTGGATCAGGAGCGTAAACTGAAAAACTCAGGATTACAGGAGTTTTTTCATCATATTGAAATCATGAGTGACAAGAAAGAGAATGATTATAAAAAATTACTGAAGCACCTTGACTGCCAGCCGGAGAACTTTTTAATGCTTGGAAATTCTGTAAAATCAGATATTTTACCGGTACTTAAAATTGGAGGATCGGCAGCTCATATTCCTTACCATGTTACCTGGAGCCATGAACAGCATGATCTTCAGCTGGAGCATGAGCATTTTATGGAATTGAAAAGCATTGATGAAATACTTACATACCTGTAGAAAGGTAACCTTCAATCATTATAATGCTTAGTATACATACAAGAAGGCTGTTTTTCAACAGCCTTCTTTTTTTATTATTTCTTCAAACACTTTTCAAGGAACTGATCCTGCTCCCATAAAAGATGTAGGATATTTTCTTTCGCCTGGTATCCATGCGATTCTTTTGGAAGAAGAACCATTTTCACCGGTGCTCCCAGATTTTTCAGAGCCTGGAAATATCTTTCTGTCTGTAATGTGAAAGTTCCCGGGTTATTGTCTGCGTCACCATGCACCAAAAGAAGGGGTGTTTTCATTTTATCTGCATTCATAAACGGAGACATGGTATTGTAGATCTCCGGAATATCCCAGTAATTTCTCTGCTCACTCTGGAATCCAAAAGGGGTCAGCGTTCTGTTATACGCTCCACTTCTAGCAATACCACAGGCAAAGAGATTGGAATGTGTCAACAGGTTCGCCGTCATGAAAGCGCCATAAGAATGTCCTCCAACAGCCACTTTCTTTTTGTCGATATATCCCAACTGATCTACAGCATTGATAGCCGCATCGGCATTGGCTACCAGCTGAGGAATGAAGGTATCATTAGGCTCGGTTTTTCCTTCACCAATGATTGGAAAAGCAGCATCATCCAAAACAGCATATCCTTTTGTTGTCCAGTATACGAAAGAACCGTAATACGGGAATGTAAATTCATTTGGATTCTGGGTATTTTGTCCTGCTGTATTTTTATCTTTATATTCTGTAGGATAAGCCCAAATTAACAGAGGAAGCTTTTCTTTCTTCGCTTTTCTATCGTAGTTTGCCGGTAAATAAAGTGTTCCAGTCAGAGTAACGCCATCATTTCTTTTGTAGGTAATTACTTCTTTATAAACATCTTTAATACTCTCAAAAGGATTGGCAAAATGAGTTACCGTTTCTGTTTTATTGGACTTAATATTCTTTTTAAAATAGTTCGGATACAGACTTGGCGATTCCTGAGTGGTTAAAATCTCTCCTTTTGAAGGATTAAGAATATCAATAATACTCTCTTTCGCATTTTTAAGGTTGGAGGTATACAGTCTTTTTTTCTTCAGTGATTTCACATCCATTTCATCAATAAACGGATGTTGGCCATCTTTTGTAAATCCGTCGCCAATAAGATAAGCTTTACCTCCTTTCAGATCAATAACAGATTTTCCATATTGGTTTTTTACTCTATTAAATTTCCCCGGATCACTGTAGACATCCTGATAATTTCTGTCTTCAATTATTTTGGATTCGTTATTATTAAAATCAACAAGGAAAGATTTTGTATTTCTGGTATCATACCAGCCTTCAGAAACTACGGCATAATGATCATTGGTCCAGTCTACATCTTCATACCTCTGTTTTGTTTTGAAGAATGATTTCGGAGCGGCAGTAAACGGAGCCTCCCACATAAAGATTTCATCTCTGTATTCCGAAGCTTTAGATTGGTCTCCTCCATCAAGTGCTTCAGCAAATACCAATGTCGAAGGGGCATCGCTTCTCCATGACAGGTCTCTTTTTCCTGTTCTTACTGATGAAAAGCCTTTCGGCATAATCTCATTCAGGGGAACTTCATTTACCACTTTTACAGCGCCTCCTTTTATATCGTAAACCGTTGTCGTTATAGGAAATCTGCTTAAAGGAACAATATATGAGAATGGTTTCTTAAGAACTGTTGCCATTAAATAATTTCCATCGGGAGAAAAGCTTAAGCCGGTATACATATCCTGATCTTTTACTTTTTTAAGGCCTCCGTTCAGGTCAACACTGTATATTTCAGACGCTGTAAGAACCTCAAAATTCTTTTCATCCTGTGGATTCTTCAAAAGGTCCTGGTATGTTCTGTTCTGAGATACTTTTCCATCGGCTGTAGAAACAATAGGTCCTGTTGGAAGATCTTTGCCTGAATCAATTAACACAGGCCTGTTTTGAGGAAGGGTTTTGATTAATAAGCTCTGTGAATCATTGTACCATACGTACGGTGATCCTAAGTTGGCATTCAAAATATCTCCGGTAATTTTCCTTGCAGTAGCCGTTTCCATATCTACAATCCAAAGTTCCACTCCTTTAGCAGTTGTGTTGGTAAAAGCCAGTTTTTTTTCATCCGGAGAGAATGAAGTATATGTAATTTTAACATCTGCCGGTAAATTCTTTACCTGAACCTCATTCTTATCATTAATCTTCCTGATTTTAAGGTTATTCAGGTAATTGGCAGTGCTTGCAATATTGGTAACCGGATTAATCCTCAGTCCGCCCAGTTTCATTTCCTGCTGGCTAAGATCGCTTAGTGTCTTATACGTAGGACGGTACATAAAAACAACCCAGTCTTTTTTGCTGTTCATCAGCACACCGGGCGGTCTATCATAGTCTGCAAGCTTAAGAATTTCTGCAGACGGTTTTTGATAGGTAATATTTTCCTGTGCATCATAAAAATTGAGAAATGCCAGAAGGCAAATAGTCAGTTTTATCTTCATAAAATCATTTTTTACGAATTTAGTGATTTTAAATAAATTTTTAAACACTAAGTCACAAGATCCTCCATAAATCCCATTATATCGGTAATGGAAATAAAAAAAGAGCATTAAACAATGCTCTTTTATATCTTTTTTGAAACCGGCTTACCAATCTGAAGCCCGTTTTCTTTTTTCTATCATATGATCTACTGAAAACTTTCCTGCACCAAATGCTGCTAACAGAAGATACACAGAAAGATAAACAAGACTCAGCTCTCTCTTTTCAAAAGGATCTGCGCCATGAATAAAAAAGCCAGCAACAGCCATTGTAAAGATTAGAAATCCTAAAGAGATTCTTGTGAAAAGCCCTAATATCAGTAATATTGAACAAACAAATTCCGCAAATACCGTAAGAATCAGGGAAATCTGAGGCCCTAATCCGATAAAATCAAAAAACTCAATTTTACCGCCTTCCAATAACATCTGAAGCTTTGGAAATCCATGAGAAAGCATTGCAAAACCTACAAAAACTCTCACTGCAAATAAAACAATATCTTTAAGTATTGAGCTGGAATTTGAATTAGTATAGTTCATTTACTAAAAAATTTAGACTAAGGTAATAAAAATCTTTTAATACAACGGGATTACAGCGTTTTTTAGTCTATCTGTAACCAAAGTTTTTTAAATCTCTGTCATTTTTTCGCCAATCTTTTTTCACTTTTACGAATAAATTAAGGTGAATTTTCTTAGAAAAGAATTTTTCAAGGTCTAATCTTGCTTCAGTCCCCACTTTTTTAATAGCCTCACCTTTATGCCCAATAATAATTCCTTTTTGGGTATCCCTTTCTACATAAATAATAGAATCTATAAAAATAATTCCTTCTTTTTCCTTAAACTGTTCTGTAACCACTTCTACAGAGTAAGGAATTTCTTTATCATAATTCAAAAGAATTTTCTCACGAATAGCCTCATTTACGAAAAACCTTTCCGGCTTATCCGTATACTGGTCTTTATCATAATAAGGCGGGTTTTCAGGTAGTAAAGACTTTAATTTAGGTAAAATAATCTCTGTATTGAAAGCATTCAGTGCAGAAATAGGCAGAATCTCCGCTTTCGGAATTTTATTGTGCCAGTCTTCTACTAATTTTTCAAGCCCTTCCTGTGTAGTCTGATCAACTTTATTCAGTAAAAGAAGGACAGGAACAGGAATTTTATTCAGTTTATCTATTAAAAACTCCGAAGGTTCTGCTTTATCGGTAACATCTACAATAAATAGGAAAACATCAGCATCCTGTAAAGAATCCTTTACAAAATCCATCATTTTTTCCTGAAGACCATATTTTGGATCCAATACTCCCGGAGTATCAGAAAATACAATCTGTAGATCCTCTTCATTATAAATCCCAAAAATTCGGTGACGCGTTGTCTGGGCTTTCTGCGTTACAATCGCTAACTTCTCCCCCATCAACTGGTTAAGAAGAGTCGATTTTCCGGCATTGGGCTTTCCAACTATATTTACAAATCCTGCTTTGTGCATAAAAATATTATTACGAACTGCAAAGTTAGTAAAAACAAAATTGGTCTTGGTGTGAATCTCTATATTTAAAAAGAAAAAAGAGAGTTATTGAGCGTTATACTGCATTACAAAAAAGAAATTTTAAAGGGAACCTGATAGGAAAGATTAAACGTTTATACTTACCTAAGTCTACGATCAATCATTAGAGCAGCCCATAGCATATAATTCAAAGGATAATACATCAAGAATTTTATCAACTTTTATCTTCTTTAAACCTAAAAAAATTATAAGATTATTTTGCATTACATTACTTAAAACTGATACTTTTGAATATTAGAATTCATATGTATGAATATAGACCAGATTCTTGATCAGATTTATCTCCTTCCTGAAGCCTCAAAAAAAAGTTTAAAAGAACATATTACCGAAGTTTCTCATCCTAAAGGTTTTTGTCTGATGGAGGCTGATAAAGTAATCCCCTATCTTTATTTTATCCGCAAAGGTATTGCCCGTGCCTATGCCAGCACTTCAGAAAATGACATTACCTTTTGGTTTGGAAGTGAAGGCCAGTGTATTCTTTCCATGAAAAGTTATGTAGAGGATAAGCCCGGTTATGAGAGTATTGAACTGCTGGAAGACTGCGAATTGTACCAGCTGGAAACGGAAAGCCTAAAGAAACTGTTCAATGAGGACATTCATATTGCCAACTGGGGAAGAAAATTAGCGGAGGCCGAAATGATTAAATCTGAGGAACTGATCATCTCAAGACAGTTTAAAACATCTCTGGAACGTTATAAGGATCTTATGTTTTATCAGTCTGATTTACTGAAAAGAGTTCAGCTGGGCTATATTGCATCTTACCTCGGAATCACCCAAGTGAGCCTGAGCCGGATACGGGCAGAGATTAAGTAGTTTGAACCGGATTATATAATTCCTTCTATTCCCAATCGCATTTTTTAACAATTGTAAAATTTTGTCTGCTTTAAAATTCTGAAATTTGCAGTAGAAAAATTAACAAAAATGAATTGGATCATATTGGTTATCGCAGGATTATTTGAAGTTGCTTTCGCTTCATGTTTAGGAAAGGCAAAAGAAACATCAGGAACGGAAATGTACCTTTGGTATACCGGCTTTCTGATCACGATGACTATAAGCATGCTTTTGCTGATCAAAGCAACTCAGACACTGCCTATCGGGACAGCGTATGCCGTGTGGACAGGAATTGGCGCTGTAGGAACAGCTTTAATGGGAATTTTCTTCTTTAAAGATCCTGTAAGCTTCTGGAGAGTATTTTTTATTGTAACGCTTATCGGCTCTGTTGTAGGACTGAAAGCTGTTTCTTCTTCACACTAAGATTCGACCTTAAAAAAGCATATAAACTTCTATCTATATTTAAAATGGAACCGTCTTCTGTATGAGGGCGGTTTCGCTTTTCTTACCCAAATTTTTTCAGTATTTTCTGCTTCCATTGCTTTTGGTTTATCCTTAAAAAAACCTGCCAAAAATGGGCAGGTCTTATTTATTTTTTGAAAACCAGAGGTAAGATTTCGTTCTCTCTTAGTCCGTATTTTTTGATTTCTTCCTGTGGAAATTTCTGAGAATAGAAATTCACTTCTGTTTCGAAACCTGCTTTTTTCAAACGGTCAAAATAATCCATCCCATACCAGCGGACATGGTCATATTGTCCAAAATGTTTCTGACGTTCTTTCGGATCTTTAATGCTAAAATCTTCATAGGTTTTTTCCAATGAGTTTTTCATCGGGACCTGCAGTATTCCCCATCCCCCGGGTTTCATCACCCTGTACAGTTCACTCATTGCCTTGGCATCATCTTCAATATGTTCCAAAACATGATTACAGAAGATAATATCAAAACTTTCATCCTCAAAAGGTAAATCCAGGATATCTGCCTTTACATCTACAATCGGGGAATACAAATCTGCTGAGATATAATTCAGATTGCTCATCCTCTTAAATTTCCTCAGGAATTCCTGTTCAGGAGCAATATGCAGAACTTTATAGCTTTTAATAAAAAAATCAGTCTCATTCTGAAGATATAGCCACATCTGGCGGTGTCTTTCCAAACTCAGTGTTCCCGGAGAAAGGGCATTCTCTCTCTGCTTTCCATATCCGTAAGGAAGAAATTTCCGATAAGACCTTCCATCTATAGGATCAAAAAACTGATCTCCTTTAAAAAACTGATAAATAAGCGGCCTTGCCCAGATGCTCATTTTGATAAGCATCGGACGCGGAATTTTATTCAGTAAAAGTTTCGTTATTTTTTTCATTAAAAATCCAGCTGAAACTGCTTTTCTTCGTCGCTTTGAATTCCTAAAGCTTCGTAAATATATTGGAATGTAGAAAGCAACACAGGTTTACCGTTGATTACAGCCACATCATGTTCAAAGTGAGCAGATGGCAGATTATCTAAAGTAGTTACCGTCCATCCGTCATTATGGAATTTCACTTTTTCAGTTCCAAGGTTAATCATCGGCTCAATAGCAATAGCCAGTCCGTCTTTAATCACTTTTCCGCTTCCCTGTCTTCCATAGTTTGGCACCTGTGGATCTTCATGCATTTTTCTCCCTAAACCATGCCCTACAAGCTCTTTTACCACTCCATATCCTTCTTTTTCACAATGGGCCTGGATAGCATGGGAAATATCACCGATTCTTTTTCCCCTTACACACTGTTCAATTCCTTTATAAAGAGATTCTTTACTCACCTGCAGTAGTTTTTTCACTTCAGGTTTTACTTCGCCAATTTCAAAGGTATAAGCATGATCTCCTACAAAACCGTTCAGGATTGCTCCACAGTCTACGGAAAGTACATCGCCTTCTTTTACAATATCCTTGTTGGGGAAACCGTGAACTACCTGATCATTCGGAGAAATACACAGTGAGTTCGGAAAGCCTCCATATCCTAAAAACGCAGGCTCTCCTCCATGATCCTTAATAAAATCATGAGCCAGTTTATCCAAATATAAAGTATTTATTCCGGGTTTAATTTCTTTAGCCAACATTCCCAATGTTTTAGAAACCAATCGGGCGCTCTCCTTCATAAGACGCAGTTCGTCTATCGTTTTTAATTGAATCATTGTATTAATTTACCAATGTATTAATGTATCAGTGTAACAATATTGATTGATAAAGGTACACTGTTAAATTGTTATATTTTTATTTTACCAGAAAAGTCCTTTTTTCTTTTCTTTTTTTAGTTTTGAATAGGCAAGAACTTCTCTTCCTTCTACACGGAATTCTATTCTTTCCTGAATAATATTGTAGATTTCACCCCATCCAGGAAATCCCCCTAAATTCCGGTCATCAATAAACCAGTCTGCATCCAGTTTTCTGGATTGATTTTCAGAATCGAAAACTTCTCCTTCAAAGCTTGAATTTACGGCATAAAATTCTACGCCGTTTTTTTTGCAGAATTCTACTGCTTCATCTAATGTTTTTCCGTGTCTGTATGTCCAAAGGATAAGTCTGTATCCTTCTGCCTGAAGTTTTTTTAAGGTTTCAAAAGCAAAAATTTTTGCTTTTCCAATTGCCGGATATGCATCATCTACAATCGTTCCGTCAAAGTCAACGGCAATCTTTTTATTATTTAACATTTTGTTCTTTTTTTAGCTTGGCAAAGATAAGAAATAAAAAAGAGTGCCAAAAAGAAAGGCACTCAATACTTTTATAATTTAAAAAAATCTATACAATTTAGCTCTTCACCCAGTTAAACTGGAACTGAAGATCCGGTGTAGAAACTCTGTCTGTAATCTTCTGAAGTCTTGCAGGAAGCTTCATTAAATATTCCTGAGCTTTTTCTGCTTTTTCTGTAAGCCCTTTTACGTGCTCAATTTTCCATTCATCCAACAGATCTTTCATGATATTGATATAATCATTACCTGTATATACCATACATCTTTGTGCAGCATCTGAAAAATGTCCCCAAAGTTCTCCTGCTTTTTGCCCTGACTGTCTCATCAGGTGAGCTGGCATTACAATTTTCTTACGCATCATATCTTCAAAGGCAAGAATCATTTCTGAAGGGTCAATTTCAAGGATTTTAGCCACGAAATGTTTGTATGCTTTAGCGTGTCTTGCTTCATCTGCAGCAATTACACCACACATTTTAGCCAGCTTTCCGTTTCCGGATTGTTTAGCCAAAGTACCTACTCTTCTGTGAGAAATATTAGTTGCTGTTTCCTGGAAACTTGTATAAATGAAGTTTCTGTATGGATCCATACTCGTTCCTAAATCAAACCCGTCATTGATTAAATACTGAGTGGTAATTTCTACTTCTCTCATATTTACTCTGCCACACAGGTATAGATATTTATTCAGTAAATCGCCGTGTCTGTTTTCTTCTGCTGTCCAGGCTCTCACCCAGTTCGCCCAGCCCATTTTTTTTTCCTGGTCTACTCCATCTACACCCATTAACCAGGACTCATAAGAAGGAAGAGCCTCTTCCGTAATACAGTCTCCAATTAGAGTTACAAATAAGTCGTAAGGCATCTCACGGGCAAAAGTCTGAATTTCCTCTAAATCATGTTTAAAGTCATCGCTTGACGGATCTGGCAGGTAATCGGAAGGCTGCCAAATTTTTTCAATTGGCGTTAAAAATTTATCCAGAAAAGAACCTACTTCCTTTTCCAATATTCCCATTACTTCTTTCCTAACAAGCTTTTGATACATTTTACTATTCAGTTTTTAATTAACAAAGATATGATTTATTTATTATTTATGGCATAATAAAGTATGCAAGTCATACCTTATCTGATATATATCATAAAAAATGCCATTATATGATTATAACGGCATTTTTTTATGAATATTATTGAATTTTAACTAACTAAAATCTCTCCTGTCATAGCAGCCGGTATTTCTACGCCCATTACATTAAGGATGGTAGGCGCTACATCACCCAGTTTCCCGGGTTTTAAATTCCAGGTTTTATCTTTATCCATTACGATAAAAGGAACGAGGTTGGTTGAATGCTGTGTGTTTGGAGTTCCATCCGGATTAATCATTACATCTGAGTTTCCGTGGTCAGCCAGTATAAAAACAGCATATCCGTTTTCATAAGCAGCTGTAGCCACTTTTTCAATGCACTGATCTACTACCTCAGCCGCTTTTACAGCCGCTTCAAAAACCCCTGTATGACCTACCATATCTGTATTGGCAAAATTCAGACAAACGAAATCAGCCGTTCCATTTTCTAATTCCGGTACAATAGCACTGGTGATATCATAAGCTGACATCTCCGGCTTTAAATCATAGGTAGGAACATCTTTTGGGCTTGGACAAAGTAATCTTCTTTCTTCCTTAAATTCTTCCTCCCGTCCTCCCGAGAAGAAAAAGGTAACGTGAGGATATTTTTCCGTTTCGGCAATTCTGATCTGGGATTTTCCGTTTCTCTCAAGTATTTCCCCCATGGTTTCTGTTAACACATTTTCGTCAAAAACAACCTGAACATTCTGGAATGTTTTATCGTAATTCGTCAACGTAATATAATAAAGGTTGAGTTTACGCATAGAAAAATCCGGGAAATCTTTTTGTGAAAGAACTTCTGTAATTTCTCTTCCCCTGTCTGTACGGAAGTTGAAACAGATCACCACATCATTATCTATAATCTTCGCTACCGGCACTACATTTCCTGTAGCGGTAGTATTCATCAGAATAATTGGTTTAAGGAACTCATCGGTTACATTATGATCATAAGAATCCTTAATAGCAGCCAGGGCATCTGTAGTCTGTAAGCCTATTCCTGCCACAAGAGCATCATACGCTAATTTTACACGCTCCCATCTCTTATCTCTATCCATGGCAAAGTATCTTCCTACTACCGTTGCCAATTTTCCTGTAGTAGCTTCCATATGCTTCTGAAGCTCATCTATAAATCCCAGCCCTGAATGTGGATCACAGTCTCTGCCGTCTGTAAAGGCATGAACAAAAACATTTTCGTTCAACCCGAATTCTTTGGCAGCAGATAATAATCCTTTTAAATGATTGATATGGGAGTGTACTCCTCCATTGGATACCAATCCCATAAAGTGTACTTTTTTATTTTCTCTTTTTGCATATTCAAAAGCATCCTGGATCACTTTTTCCTGTCCCAAGGTTCCGTTTTCAACGGCCATATTGAGTTTTACCAGGTTTTGATACACTACTCTTCCGGCACCCAGATTCATGTGGCCTACTTCAGAGTTTCCCATTTGTCCTGCAGGAAGTCCCACTGCTAAACCACTTGCTTCAAGTGTGGTGTGTGGAAATTTTTGGTAACAGCTGTCTATAAATGGTGTATTTGCTTTATCTATGGCAGAAACATTTGGGTTTGTTCCCAATCCCCATCCGTCAAGGATTGCCAGTATTGCTTTTTTCGACATTTCGTATAACTTTTGTACTACAAATTTACCTAATTTCCGATGAATAGAAGAATTTGAAGGCTCGAATTTTATTGATTATTGATCATCAGGATGATATCGCAGGTAATACGGAAATGATCAGATGAATTTCTATCGAATGAAAAAAGATCATTTTTATCATAAAATTTCAGCTTCAATTCCCTTCATAAATCAGTAAATCTTTTTAATTTTGCTTTATGGATTTACGAGATCAATTGAAGAACCTTTTTCCTGATCATGATGAGCAGGATTTTGAAATGCCTGAAGAACAGTTCAAGCAGAAAGAACCTTTGGTATGCAAATTTGAAAAAAAGGGAAGAAACGGAAAGCCTGTAACGATAGTTGAGGGTTGGGAAGGCAGCGAAGAAGACCTTAAGAAAATTTCAAAGAAAATAAAAACCACCTTAGGAATAGGCGGTTCTGAAAAGGATGGGACAATTATCATTCAGGGTGATAACCGTGATAAAATCATGAGTATCCTTAAAGATATGGGCTATAAAACCAAGCGTGTTGGCGGATAGGTTTAGAAATAAACCTGAGCTTCCGGCAATAAGGTTTTTAATTTTTCAATTTTAGATTTTTCAATAGGATTTCCTATAAGAATTAATGTTTTAAGATTTTTTAACTGTTGAATTTCTACAGGAATATCTTTCAGGTTATTGTTGGCCAGGTTCATGCTGACTATATTTTTTAATCCTTTTACTTTGGATGAAATTTCGGTAATATGATTATCACTTACATTCAGAAATTCGAGATTATGAGATTTATATAGATTTTCCGGTAGTTTTACAATGGCATTCTGCTGAAGTTCAAGGTATTTTATATTTTTAGGAAAAGACAGGTTTCCAAGATCATTGATCTGGTTGTCAGAAAGGTTTAAAAATTTCAGATTTTTAATCTGGTCCAAACGGTCTCTAATAAAACTGATCTGATTCCCCTGGAGATTGATTTCTTCCAAAGTCGGAATTTCCATCAATGCTTCGGGAAAAACATTCAGGTTATTGGCATCAAGATGAATGGCTTTTAAGTTTTGAAGTTTGGCTACATTAGGATTAATGCTTGTCAGGCTATTCAAATTGATAGAAAATGTAGTAAGCTTTGTAAGCTTCCCTATTTCGTCCGGAATATATTTAATGCTGTTTTCATTAACATTTAAGATCTCCAGTTCTTTGAGCTCAAACAGCTCCTGATCCATTTTTTCAAATTTATTAGCCATCATATTCAGAAAAAATATGGAATCCAGCCTGGTAATCTGGGGAGGCAGATTAAATAAGCCTTTTTCTCTGAAGCTCATACTGTAAACAGTTTTTTTGCTGTTTAAAGCATCTTCAATATTCGTGAAGGTAGGATATTTAACGGGATCGATCTGGGCTTTTGCCAGAACGAGAGAGAAAATAGAAATAAACAGTATCGATTTTTTCATAGATAAAAATGTCCGCCGGCAATACTACCGGCAGACAAAAGTTTAATTATTTATTTCTTTAAAAGTTTTACTGTCTTCTGGAATCCTCCTTCTGCTTCAATATTTAAAATTAAAACACGGGATGCTTCCAGCTGTGATGTAAAGTCTAGGTCCAATACTTTGCTTAAACCGTTAAACTTCTTTGTATAAACAATTTTTCCGTCCATACTGTAAGCGGTCACAGCAATATCTTTCAATCCTTTTTCAGAGTTTATTTTAACAACTCCTGAAGTAGGGTTTGGAGCTACGTTTACTGTAGTTTCTGCAGCTTTATTCTCTATAGTTCCCAAAGACCCTTCTATTCCTAAGTTTTCTTTAAGTGCAATCACAATTGTTGCAGATTTTCCTTTATAGTTGATTGTATTTCCAGTCGCGTCAATATCTGTAGAAATAGTAGAATCCGGATGCTGGATAGAGAAGAATCCAAATTTATGATCAGGAGTGAATGTAAGCCCTGTAGGTTCAGAACCAGACGGCATAGAAGCAAAGAGTCTTACTTTAGGATTAGCCTGCGTGTGGTCAGGAGCAATAACCCAGATATAGTTTTTCCCACCATCCTGAAGAACCCAAAGGTTTCCAAGCTCATCAAAGGTAAGGTTATCATTTCCGTCTCCCCAGGCTTCAGACATTGTTCCCTGAGCTGTATTGAAAGAATATGATGTAGAAGCTCCTCCTACAAATGTTTCCACCTGGGAAGCGGTAGCTCCATTATCCTGTAAACGGTATACTTTGTCTAATCCTTTTGCTGTAAAGTAGATCTTACCGTCTAATGGGCTGATATCTACATCTTCCACTCCATTGAACTTTGTTCCTCCATATGTTTGGGCAAGACTATTGGTATTGTTCTGGTCAGCCTTAGCTTTGTTTGGGATCTGAACCCATGTTGCTGTAGTACCCACCGGATCTCCCGATGTACTAAGTCCCTGATCTAGTTTCAATACATAAAGATTTCCTGAAGCCAGGTTATTCGGAGTATCCATTACATATTTGTATACCATGTGCGTTCCTCCATCTTCTCCGTAATAAGCAACAGTTCCGGCGGTATTGATCACAACATTTTCATGGTTCATGATTCCCATCTGCCAAAGTTTACCTTTAGTTCCGTCCTGATTTTTAGAAATCACCTGAGCTGTGGCAGGATCAATTTCAACAAGCCATCCGTAATCTTTATATCCGTCATTGTTCACATCACTGGAAGTAACAGATTCTTCAGCTGTAATCACTGTTCCCCATGGAGTAATTCCTCCTGAGCAGTTCCTGATTGTCTGTACCAGGCTAGGATCTGAAAAACTTACAGCTCTGGATTTTGTCAGCTGCCAAAGTTTGGTAGAGGTATTATAGTTGATTTCAGCCATGGTAACTCCTCCCGGATTGGTTTCATGGTTTACTGAAAGATATCCGTTTGTGCTGCTTCCGGTTTTCGGGACATAGGCCGTAAAGTCGTTCTGCCCTCCTACGAATCCTCCTCCTTCTGTATAGTTATCTCCTTCTTTCAGGATAAGCTGGTACTTATGCGCTGTAGGAATAATAAGCTTGCTCGTCTGTGCGGTAGGAACGATAGAGGTAAAACAGCTGATATGGGTTCCGTTACAAGTGGTAGCGGCAGGTATTGTCTTTAAATAAGCATCAATTCTAAGATCGGAACTTCCAGTACTTCTATTGTGTAACTCAACAGAAATTCTGTTCACTCCGTTTACAAATTTCGACTTTGGAATAGAGAAAATATTGTATACACTTTCTGCAGCACCATCAACAGTTGTACTTGAAAGTGTATTAAAAGTGACAGCACCGGCAGGCATATTATCTCTTACGACTTCCTCACCATTAAGATATACTACAATCCCGTCATCTCTCATTATTCCCAACTCCATATTATCTGAAAGTGTAGATAAATCAACCGTGAAATCCTTTGCAAAATAGGCTGTAATAAGACCTGTAGCACCATTATGTATGGTAGTGGTTACAGGATCACCATATCCTAAAGGACCATTTCCTGTGGCCCATGAAGAAATATCATATGTTTTAGTTTTCCATGCATCCGGCTGAGCCTGATCAAGGTCTTTGTAATTCCATGACGAATTTTTATTAAAAATAAAAGTCTGCGCCTGAATAGAGGTACCGGCAAGTAAAGCCAAAGCTCCGAGTGTGAGTAATTTTCTCTTCATTTTAATTTGATTTATTAGACCTTGCAAAACTATTTTTTTAGAGCTATCCTTCTGTTAATAGGACTTTAAATATAGATCGGGAAATATTAATTAATTTAGAACCTAATGTTAAGGGGATTAAATTATTGTTAATACTTACAGCTTTACGGACAAACTATAAGGGCTTATAAAGCTTAAATAGGTTAGTTATGAACCTCTCATTGATTGGAATAAATATTTTATAAAGTATTTAAAATTCTTTCGTAATTTACTGATAAACTATTCACAATTAATTACTTATATTAAAATTAAATCAAAAAACTATGAAATAACAAAAAAAATAATTTATTGTAATTAATAACTTTCAAATAGTTTAAAATATTCACTAAAACAACAAAACACAATGGAAAAAAAAATTATATTATTTTTTGCTTTATTCTCAATTGCAATTCTTCATGCGCAAACTAAATTATATATTTCTGTTAATGGTAATGATACTTATTCCGGAACTTTAAAAAATCCATTCAGAACTCCTGAACGTGCCATACAAGAGGCTGAAAAAATGACAGGAAAAGAGGTTATCATTTATCTGAGAGGAGGTATTTATTATTTACAAAAATCCCTCGTTTTACAGGATGGAAATTTGAAAACAAAGTCACTTCTTATCACCTCATATCCTGGTGAGCAAGCTGTTATAAGTGCCGGAAAATTGATAAAACCTGATTGGAAACCCTATAAAGATAACATCTATGTTACCCAGATACCCCAAAACAATACTTTTGAACGGTTGTTTATCAATGGACAGCTTCAGGTACTGGCCCGTTATCCCGATTATGATAGCACAGCCAGGGTTTTCAACGGAACCTCAGCCGATGCCATAGCTCCTGAACATATCAGACAGTGGAAAAATCCGAGAGGAGGTTATATTCACGGGCTCCATGCCGGAGAATGGGGAGGTTTCCACTATCAAATAACGGGAACTGATGAAAAAGGGGAACTTAAACTAGAAGGAGGCTGGCAGAATAATCGTCCATCTGCATTGCACAAACAATTTCGCTTTGTGGAAAATATTTTTGAAGAACTCAACAGTCCGGGAGAGTGGTTTTTCGACAAAGAAAGAAGCCTGCTTTATTACTTTCCAGCAAAAGGAATAGACCTATCCAAAGCACAGGTAGAAGTTTCTCACTTAAAAAACAGCATTGAAATAAAAGGCACTGCAAAAACTCCCTTATCCAACATAGAAATAAAAAACATAAGCTTTATGCATAATGAGCGAAGCTTTATGGATACCAAAGAACCTCTTTTAAGAAGTGACTGGGCCATTTATAGAGGAGGGGCTGTTCTTCTTGAGAATACTCAGGAAATAAAAATAACAGATTGTACATTTACCGAGGTAGGAGGCAATGCCATTATGATAAGTGGGTACAATAGAAATAATCTTATCAGCGGAAACCTTATTTATGGTGCGGGAGCCAGTGGAATTGCGTTTGTAGGAAATTCCAGCGCGGTTCGCTCTCCCTCATTCAGATATGAAGATTATATTCCTTATGAACAACTGGATAAGACTCCCGGACCAAAATCAAATCTTTATCCTCAACAATGTATTGCTGAAAACAATCTCATCCATGACATAGGAAGGATTGAAAAACAGTCTGCAGGTATCCAGATAGATATCGCTTCCAATATTACAGTAAAACACAATACCATATACAATACACCAAGAGCTGGTATTAATATTGGTGATGGTGCTTTCGGAGGACATATTATAGAATTTAATGACGTGTTCAATACCGTGCTGGAGACAGGAGATCATGGAGCTTTCAATTCATGGGGAAGAGACCGGTATTGGAGTCCTTCCAGAAAATATATGGACAGCATTACCATCGCACATCCTGAATTAATCTTACTGGATGCTGAACAGACCACGATTATCAGAAACAACAGATTCCGTTGTGATCACGGATGGGATATTGATTTAGACGACGGCTCTTCCAATTACCACATCTATAATAATGTACTTTTGAATGGTGGACTTAAGCTGCGTGAGGGATTCAAACGAAAAGCAGAAAATAACATTATGATCAACAATAGTTTTCATCCGCATGTATGGTTTAAAAATAGTGGCGATACCTTCTCCCACAACATTGTAATGATTCCTTATGCTCCTATAGGGATTGATAACTGGGGCAACAACATTGACTATAATCTTTTTTTCAATTCTTCTGCCATGGCCGCCGCTCAAAAGAGAAATACAGACCAACACAGTATTGCCGGAAATGCAACTTTTATCAATCCTCAAACCGGAGATTACAGAGTCAATAAAAATTCACCGGCATTGCATATAGGGTTTAAAAATTTTCCAATGGATGAATTTGGGGTGCAGCTTCCCAGACTCAAAAAAATTGCGGCTAAGCCACCATTCCCCATATTAACATACAATACTGATAACGAAAAAAATGTAGCATCAATCAGCTTTCTGAATGCATTAATAAAGTCAGTAGAAAGTAATGAAGAGCGATCAGCCTATGGACTGGCCGATGAAAATGGTGCTATTATTGTGAAACTTGAATCCAACAGCCCATTGAAAAAAGCCGGCCTGCAGGAAAAAGATGTCATCAGAACTATGGATGGTACAGAAATCAAAAAAGCAGCTGATCTGCTTAATATCTATCAGCTTTCCCAATGGAAAGGAGAAGTAAAAGTAGAGGCTATTCGCAATCAACAGCCTATACAGGTAAAATTGCTGCTAAAATAAAAAGAATAACAAAATTTTCAACAGTTATATTAACCTGAATTCTGGATAATTTGTTTCGGAAAGACTTTTGTACATCGATCGTTTGTTAAACCTTATAGGTTTTAAAAACCTATAAGGTTGTAAAGTGGAGCTTATTTTTTCCAAAATCCATATTATTTCGCTTTACTCACGTCGGTAAGAGCATTCAGGAAAGCAATAATCTGCTTGATTTCTGTTGGGCTAAGATTCAGTTTATCGGGAGCTAATGTTTGATTTTTCATTTTTAATCCTAAGCCTTCTCCTCCACCTTCGTTATAAAAATCGAGAACTTCTTCCAGCGTACTGAAAGCTCCATTATGGAAATAAGGTTTGGTAAGGGCAATATTTCTTACTGTAACAGTTTTGAATGAGTAATCATAAATCCATGATTTTTCTTTTTTCACCGGGCTTTTTCCTCTTCCAAGATCGGAATCGAGTTCTACAGGAAGCTGACTGACTGGTTTTGTTGTGATTCCTAATACTTCAGATTCGTTTTCATTGAAAAGCGGTGGTACTAAACCTGAAAAATGAGGGGCAAAATGGCAGGTAGCACAATTGGCTTTCCCCATAAATAAATTAAAACCCTTTTTAACATCTTCGGAAACCTCTTTTTCATTTCTCATAAAACGGTCAAAGTCACTGTCAAAAGAATACAACGAAGCTACATAAGAGCTTAAGGCTTTTGAGAAGTTTTCCTTATTGATTTTACCATCTTTAAAAGCATTACGGAATTTATTTTTATATTCAGGATCTGTTTTTAATTTGCTGATGATATTTTCATAGCTGGTATTAAACTCTTCTTCATTATAAATGACATGTTCAGCCTGCTGTTCAAGATAAAAAGCCCGAAGATCGTAGAAAAATCTTTTCGCAAAAACAGCATTATAAAGAGACGGTGAATTTCTTAAGACTGTTTTTCCTTCCATATTGCTTGGAGATTTTGCTGTAAGGTCTGTAAAAGCGTTTTCCTGAAGATGGCAGGTTGCACAGCTCATTTTCCCGTTACCACTAAGATTCTGATCGTAGAAAATGGATTTTCCAAGGTTTCTAAGAGAAGGGCTGTCTTCTGAAGATTTTAATAAAGTATAGAAATATGGATCTAAGAAATCACTGCTGAAAAGGTTTTTGTTACCTACATTCCAGCCTGAGAATTCTTTCAAATCGTCAGGCCTGCCGTCCCATCTTCCCAATTCTTCATATAATGGCTGTATATATTTTTTATAAAATTCTATCCTGTCAAAAGTTTCAAAATCTTTATGGGAAGACAGATAGCTGATTCCTTCAGTCAGAATCTGATTGGCTTTTCCAATATTGTAGTTTTTAAAATAAAGATCGTCACTGATATATTTTTTTATTCCCAGAAATGCAGAACGGGCTTCTTCAGACGTATTCAGAGAACCCGGAGTATCAAATCCTGTCACTCCCAAGGTGTAAATTCTGATCAGCTCTATACGTAAAGGCAACGTTTTATTATTTCCTCTGCTTAGTCCATTTTTTACGGTGCTCAGATAGAAATTTGAATAGCTCTTATATAAAAAATCAGTAATGGTTTTAATCTTTTCTTTTTCATTTGTGGCATCTTCGGAGAATATAAGTTCATCCAAAACCTGCAACCCTTCCGGTGGAAGTGTATAAGCTGATGTTCCGGCTGCTTCTATATGGAATAAAGGAGCTGCATTAAGGTGAGTTTTTGTAAATTCAGGATAATGATAGGCAATATAAAATTCTATTTCCTTGAATGAATTTCTGGTACTGCTAAGGGATTTTTGCAGTTCTTCAAGGGAAATCTTATCTTCAGAAAACCGATAAACATCTGATTTCAGCTGTTCCAGCTTACCCTTAAAGTCTGTTAATCCTTTATTGATAAATGTATTTTCGTTTTCCTTTCCTTTGTAAACCGGGTTAAAAGACATTACTGCAAACCCTATTAAAAGGATCACAACAAGCAATGGGTAAGATCTCATTAATTTTTAACGGCAAATCTATTAATCAAATATTATCTTAACTTTAATAGGAGATTAAAAAATGTTTATATTTATAGGTAACAGATTTTTTACTAATTTTAAACCCCGAAATCAAATTCATTATTCTAAGGAGAACGGTTCTTTCGAAAAAACCGGTGAAAAATAATGGTGAAGGTTACTGGGAGAGGATTTTTAATATAATTCAACAAATCAAAACTAAAAATAGTAATATGAAAACAAAGTTATTGTTTGCTTGCATGGCCAGCCTGCTTTCTCTTTCTGCTTTTTCGCAAAAGAAAAAACAACAGGAAATGGCTGTTTATGCAGAGAAGAAAGGTAACGACTATTACCTGGTCCGATTAGAGCAGGGCAAAGATATTCCCAATGTCTATGTATACTCAAATGGAGTTACAAAGCCTTATAAAAATTATACTGAACTAAAAGATGTTGTAATGGAATTTCCCGGAATGATGGAAACCAACAACTCAACTAAGGAAGAGCTTGTTTCTGTCCTCAAAAAGGATAATCATTTCTATGAGATTACCTCACAACGGAAAGATCCTAAAAACTTTGAAAAAACAATTATTACGGTCTACGAAGTCGTTCAGGGACAAAAAAGAATCGTTGAAGAATACGATACGATCTTCGATCTTGCCGGATCTCCTTATAAAGACGCAATTTTCATTAATTAAAATACAAAAATATACATTATGCTCAATAAACTTGCTGCCTCAGAACTTGTTCTGAATGAAGACGGAAGTGTATACCACTTGAATCTTTTACCCGAAGATATCGCTGATAAAATTATCCTTGTGGGTGATCCTGACAGAGTGGCAAAGGTTTCAAAATATTTTGACACGGTAGAAATCAAAAAAAATAAGAGAGAATTTTATACGCATACAGGAACTCTTCGCGGAGAAAGAATTACAGTAATGTCCACAGGTATCGGAACTGAAAACATCGATATCGTGATGAACGAACTGGATGCTTTGGTTAATATCGATCTTAAAAATAAAGAGTTCAAAACTGAACACAAAGCTCTTGAATTATTCCGTATGGGAACTTGCGGAAGTGTAAACCCGGATGTACAGGTTGATAATATGCTGGTTACCCAAAATGTAGTGGGACTAGACGGATTGATGCACTTTTACCAGGATTACAACTTTGAAAATGAGTTTTCTAAAAGCTTCATGGAAAAATTCCCTTATGAAAAAATTAAGCCAATGCTTTATTTCTCAGACTGGGCAGAAGAAATGGGAGACTATTATAAAGATGCCAAATACCACGGAAATACGGCTACATTCCCAGGGTTCTATGCTCCACAGGGAAGACAGCTTCGTTTAAAAGCAGTAGATGACAAATTCCTGGAAACTTTAAATGATCTTGGGATCACAAATTTCGAAATGGAAACTTCTGCTATCTATGCTCTTTCAAAATTATTAGGACATAAAGCCATTACTGTGAATAACGTAATTGCCAACAGAAGACGTGGAGAATTCTCTGCAGATCACCATGCTTCTGAGAAAAACCTGATTGAATGGGTATTGGAAAGAATCATTAAATAAGTAGTGCTTCCATTATAATAATTACATACAAAAAGCTATTCTCATTGAGGATAGCTTTTTTGTTTTTATCAGGTTTTGGCTAAAACCGATTGGGATTTATTGTTTTTTAAAAACCCGCTTCTATTGAGTATACAGATACTTCTTATCTTAACATTAAGGCATTAAGAAAGTTTGTTTATTATGTGAATTAAGAAATCAATAAATTTTTAATTAAGCAATGTTAAGTAGGGCTTCTAAAAAATCTTAGTTCATCTTTTTCAGGATTTTTTCAAAGGTGTTGGTATTCCTGCTTGTAAACCGGTCTTTAAGGCTTTTTTTGCCTAAAATCTTTCCAAAAGTAGAATCTAAGGTATTTCCTTTTGGAACCTGCCAGTAAAATATACTATTGATAATTTCTGCATTTTCATTTTCTGTCTGGGAAGCTTTTTGAAATTCTTCCATCAAAATATTCTCAATTCCCGGAACTCCCACAAAGGCATAAATATGAAGATCATCACTCTTTTCAAAAGGGATACTATTCCAGAATAATTCTACCTCCTCTTTGGATTTAACAAATAAAAAAGCTTCATAAGAAAAATGCCCGGACATTGCTTTTTCCAGAATTGTCTTTAATTCTCCAGCAGTTTTATCTGAAGAAAAAACGATATTTCCGGAAGCGAGTATGGAACTTACATCTTCCATTCCAGCCTCTTTAAAAACCTGGCATACGTCAGCCATTTTCATGTTTGTTCCTTTTACGTTGACACCACGGAGAAAAGCACAGTATTTCATAGGTTGGGTTTGAAGGTTTGAGAGTCGGAGGGTTTGAGAGTTTGGGAGTTTGAGTCCGTCTACCCTTTCAACTTCTTTATTCTTTATTCTTTATTCTTTATTCTTTATTCTTTATTCTTTATTCTTTATTCTATTTTAATGTATAGATTATAATCTGTTCCGGAAGGCTTCAGCTGATAGATTTTTTCCAGTATTTTGTGGTCGCTTTTCAGGTGATCTTTCACTCTGAATTCTTTCAGAAGCCTGTAATGAGTCTGATAATAAACAGCATTAGCATCATTGCCTTCATACAGATTTTTATAGGAAAGAAGATATTTTGGCTTTCTTGTTTTTACTGTATTGATCCAATAATTCACTTTATCCTTTTTGATTTCTTCCTGAATCTGTTTATCTACCAGCCCTACTTCATCAATTGTTTTTAACCCCGAAAAGTAAGGAACATATCCCGCCGGTTCCAGCAAGATCCATTGATTCTTGTCCTTTTCATATTGGTTTAAAAATACCCCTATTGTTCTGCGGTAATTCCATTCTCCATTTCCTGTCGCAATAGAATGAATAGTCTGAAAGGCAAGCATGGGAACAATATAAAATATAATCAATAAAGACAGCCACAGGTTTCTTTTCTCTTTCTGTTCTAAGATAAAAATAAGAACAGGCACGAAAAGCAGAAGCTGCGGAACCCAGTAATACCAATCGAATAAGCTTTTTTGAGAGATAAAAATAATCTGTTTTATCCATCCGAAAATAAAAATCATCCACAGGAAATAATTCCTGTTATTTCTCTGTCTGACCAGGTAAATGAAACACAGAAGCTCAAAAATCAATACAACAACTGTTACAGGATTAAAATTCCCAGGTACTTTCAGCATTCCCCAGAAATTTCCAAAACTTGCAAAGAAATAATTAATGTGCTGCTGCAGTGTAAAACTTTGCTCATACAGTAATTTCTTTGCTGTGATGGTATTATTGACAAGCTCACCAAAGTAAAACCAGTTGAAGGCTACGGTAAATAAAACACCCCAAATTCCCCCAAAGACATAAATCCATCTGATTTTTTTGTTCCAGAAAAGGTCAACCAGAAATACAATTCCCAGGAAGATCACCGTGTCTATTCTTGTGAACATGATCAGAACCGGAAGTAAGGCCAGCACCCATTTTTTTCCTTTGTAAAAGCCGTAATACAGCAATGACATCTCCAGAAAAAATAATAGTCCATACTCCATTCCAAGGATTGAAATTTTAATGGAAGGAGGAAGAATACCTATTAAAAAGATGAAAATAGCTTTATGCAAAGGATTTTTAAGAACCAAATGAGAAAGAAGCAATGTCCCTATTGTAAAAAGAAGAGAATTGAAAATCAAAAGAGGTTCAATAAAGTTTTCTTTTCCAAAAACAAAGTTGAAAATATAGGATACAAAAACATACAGATGAGTGGTAGAAGCCGAGATTTTAGTATCTCCATTGAAACCGATCACTCCGTAATCCAGTAAATTCTGAGCGACCCTCCAGGTAATAAATGCATCTTCCTGGATATAGTGCGTTAATAAAAAAAGGAGTTTAAAAAGTACTGTAAAAATTACAGCATAGATGGGGAACCTGCTATTCTTTGTTTCGGACATTCTGTATTTTTAGTTTCACAAATATAGCCTTAAAATTCAGGATTCCCAATAATAAAAAAACGGAACCGAAGTTCCGTTTTTAAAGTATTTTATTGTGTTACCTTGATAATTGCAGTAGTAATCTGATTTTCTTTTTCTTTTGAATACGTAGAATCAAAAGGTTCCATGATATCAAATAAATACTGATAGAATGGTGTGATCTGCTGAACATTTTCAGATTCCTTCATTGCTTTGTCTTTACCCATCTGCTGAAGTTCTTTTACAAAAACATTGAATTTCTTATCAATCGGTTCAATGGATTTTACCAGATAAGCATATGCTTTTTCTTTCTGACCTATTCTTGTATAAGCATCTGTAACTGCAGAAACAATAAGAGAATATTCCATAGGTTTTGTTCTCATCTGTCTTCTCAGATAGCTCTGATCTGCTTTAGAAAGGCTTAAATAATAATCATATTCTTCAAAGATTCCTTTCTTAAGCACTTCTGCCAGCTGAAGACCTTTCTGCTCCTGACCTGCAATAATGTATCCTGATACAATTGAACTTAGGGAACGGGGATCATTATATTTTTCTGCAGGGATTTCTTTGGCTGCAAGATCAAGAATTTCCAATGCTTTTGCTTTCTGATTATTCAATGCAAGTGCTGAAGCTGCTCTGCTTGCTGACATTCTGTAGCTGATAATATTGGATGTAGCTGTCTCGTCAAAGTGGGTATTTAAATTTTTGAAATTCCCCCATCTGAAGTTTTTCACTACATTATACAATGAGTTGGCATCTACTCTTCCCATATCTCCATCCGGAGTTTGAGGCGTATGAATTGGTATTAGCCTGTAACTGAATCCGTCAAACTGAAGATATTCATTTAGGTAGAAAATATTTTCGCTGTCATAGATTCCTCCTGAGGAGAAATTGATCGGACGTTTCCAGTCGAAGTTTGCCAACAGGTCCAGAAGAATCAGGTTGTTCTTATAAAGCGTGTTTCCTTTGTAAGTGATCATAATCTGATTCGCTACATTCGGAAGATCTTCCGGGTTGATGATTCCTGCTTTCAAAGCATTTTCTTTGTTGACAGGAAGGATAAATTTATTAACCGGAAGAATATTATATTTTTCATATTTTTCTTCTCCGAAATACATTTTTAAAAGCTGATCTTTTTCAGGAGACTTGAATTTAATGAACTCAATAGCCTGCTTCAATGTTAAAGAATCCTGAGTAAGATATTTTTTGAATGACTGGAATTCCGTTTCAGGAGCGCCCTGTTCTTTCAACATAGAGAAAACCCCTTCCCAATCTTCTTTCTTCATCATATAGATCTGGTCATTGACACCGTCTCTGTAATCATCATGTGTTAACTGACTTGGGATACCCATTGCATTATACGTTCTTCTTTTCACCTGATCTAAGTTCCATGGTGTTGAAGCAAGGGTAAAGTTAACTACTTTTACATCATCTCTGAATCTTTCAGTTTCCTGAATTGCCCAAACCGGGTAAGTATCATTATCTCCATATACGAACAGGATATCGTTCTTAGGCAGTGATTTTAATACAGAATAAGCATAGTCATACGCTGTATATCTATTGCTTCTGTCATGAACATTATAGTTCTGGAAGCCCATCATAAATGGTACTCCCAATAAAACAACTCCTAAAGCAATATTAGCACCGTTAGATTTTATTTTGGATTGTAAGAACCACAGAATAGCACCTGCTCCCAATCCTATCCAGATCGCGAAAGCATAGAAAGAACCTACCATTGCATAATCTCTTTCTCTAGGCTCAAAAGGTTTTACTCCTGTATAGAAAACAATTCCTACACTGGTTAAAATAAATAAAGATAATAAGGCATAGAATCTTCCGAAATCACGGTTCAGTTGGAAAAAGAATCCAATCAAACCTAAAATCAATGGAAGGAAGAAAAATGCTACGGTACTTTCATTTTTAAACTTAGCAGGCATTTTATCCTGATTTCCTACCAATGCATTATCGATAAAAGGAATACCTGAAATCCAGTTTCCTTTTGTACTTTCCATGTTTCCTTCAAGATCATTCTGTCTTCCTACAAAGTTCCACATCAGGTATCTTACAAAGTAATATCCGTTCTGGAAAGAAATGAAATAATCCATATTCTGGAGTAATGAAGGCTTTTGAACATTGATCAGGTTATATGGTTTTACCTTCAGATAATCTGCCGCAGTAATTGATTTATCTTCATATTTCGTTCTCATCTCATCGAAGATCTGCTTAGCCTGTGGGTTATCTGCAACATCTTCATTGCCATAATTGAATGTAAAATCAGGAGCTCCGTACATGGCAATATAATTCGCCATTACATCTTTATCTTCACTGAACATTCTTGGCATTAAGCTTATCTGAGACTTATTGAATACATAATTGAAACGGTCTCCGGTTTTTCTATACGTTCCGGTTTTTTCATCTTTTTCGTAGATTTCCCCGGTTTTCGTTGTTTTAAAACTTCCGTCTTCATTTTTCTCGATTCCGTTAGCATCAAGAAATGCCGTATAGTTTTGTCCGTAGATCGTTGGCCAGTCACCATACTGTTCTCTGTTGTAATAATCCAACATACCAATAGCTGTATCAGGATCATTAAGGTTCATAGGTGGATTAGCATTTGCTCTGATTGGAATAACCATCCAGCAAGAAAATCCTATCATCATGAAAACCACAGATAAAGCTGCCGTCTGGTATACATTTTTCTTTGCTCTTCTGGCATATTTAATAATAAAATAGCAGATCGCTACCATTAGGATAAATGCAACAATAGTTCCTGAGTGGAAAGGAAGTCCCAGCCCGTTTACGAAGAAAATCTCCAGTCTTCCGAACATGGTCATAATTAAAGGGAAAATAATTTTGAAGACAATAATCAAAATTCCCAGGGTAATAAGGTTTGCCCAGATAAAGTTTTTCCAGGTAAACTTATAATTTCTTGCATAGTATACAAGGCATACTGCAGGAATAGCCAGCATACACATCATGTGTACCCCAACAGAAAGACCTAAAATAAAGAAAATAAGGATGATCCATCTCTCACTGTCAGCAGCTTTATACTCATTCTCCCATTTTGTGATCAACCAGACCAAAAGTGCGATAAACATGGAAGCCATTGAGTATACCTCTCCTTCTACTGCAGAAAACCAAAAGGTATCTGAGAACGTAAAGCAGAGTGCTCCTATTGCTCCAGCAAATAAAATAGAGATTTCCTGATGTTTGGTAATCTCTTCAAAGTCTTTGTTTAAGAGTCTTCTTACAAAATGTGTAATGGTCCAAAACAAAAATAAAATAGTCAGTGCACTGAACAATGCAGACATCGCATTAATTACGATAGAATAATTTTCGCCTTTTCCTAATGCAAAAATGGCTGCCACGGCACCCACAATCTGGAATAAAGCTGCTCCCGGAGCATGCGTTACTTCAAGTTTTACTGCTGAAGAAATGTACTCTCCACAATCCCAAAAACTGAAATTGGGTTCTATCGTGGACAAGTACGTAAAAAACGCAATGACGAAAATCACCCATCCTAAAGCGGTGTTCCATTGCCTAAAAGTCCAATTTTTCATAGTATTAAATCAATTATGCGAAAATAAGGCTTTTATATTATTTTATATTGTTTTTAACAAAATTTAAAAATTTGGCGTAGAATTTGCGATCATACACCTGCTAAAACTGTAAATGAGAAAATAAGTTTTCTAAAATTGACCTCTAGAAATCAAACAAAAGTTTAGTAATTATTTATTTTTTTGTATTTTTGCAGTCAGATTTTTATTGAAAATAACAAGTAATGAGTAATGTTTACGATAATATTCTTGGCCTGATAGGACATACTCCTATGGTGAAGCTAAATACCGTCACAAAAGATATTCCAGCAACCGTTTATGCCAAGTTAGAATCATATAATCCTGGACATTCCACCAAAGATAGAATTGCACTACATATTATAGAAAATGCAGAGCAGAGAGGTTTATTAAAAGAAGATTCTGTAGTTGTAGAAACTACTTCCGGAAATACCGGATTTTCTATTGCAATGGTATGTATCATCAAAGGATATAAATGTATTCTCGCAGTAAGCGACAAAACGAAACCTGAAAAGATTGCTTATCTAAAAGCATTAGGAGCAACTGTATATATATGTCCGGCTAATGTAGCAGCGGATGATCCGAGATCATACTATGAAGTAGCTAAGAGAATCGCTCAGGAAACCCCTAATTCTATTTATATCAATCAGTACTTTAATGAACTGAATATTGATGCCCACTATCAGACTACGGGTCCTGAAATTTGGGAACAGACAGAAGGTAAGGTCACTCACCTTTTTGCATGTACAGGAACAGGTGGTACCCTGTCAGGTTCCGCTAAATTTTTGAAAGAGAAGAATCCGGATATTAAAATTATTGGGGTGGATGCAGATGGATCTATATTAAAAAGCTATCATGAGACGGGAGAAATCCATAAGGAAGATGTTCATCCTTATCAAATTGAAGGTATGGGAAAAAATTTAATTCCTTCTGCCCTTCTTTTTGATAAAGTAGATGAGTTTGTAAGAGTAAATGATGAAATGGCTGCATACAGAACCCGCGAAATTGCTTTAAAAGAGGCCATCATGGGAGGTTATACTACCGGAGCCGTAACGCAGGGGTTAATACAATATGCCCAATCTCACGAACTAACGAAGGATGATATCATTGTCTTGATTTATCCTGATCACGGTTCAAGATATATTACAAAGGTGTACAGTGATAAATGGATGGCTGAGCAGGGATTTGTTAATAATTGTGTTCACAATTACGATGAAGTCTTCAAGACAGAGTTTATCAAATAATAATATATAATCACAATATAAATCAAGCCTTTTGCGTGTTCTACAACAAAGGCTTTTTTACTTAAAAATCACGATATAATGTTGGATATTTTTGAAAGAATAAAAGAAAATCCAGGACCTCTTGGACAATTTGCAGATTATGGTGAAGGCTATTTTATTTTCCCAAGATTGGAGGGCCCCATTGGTCCGAGAATGCAATTTCAGGGTAGAGAAGTAATTTTCTGGAGTGCCAATGACTATTTAGGTCTTTGTAACCATCCTGAAGTGAAGGAAGCGGATGCCAATGCAGCTGCAGAATATGGAATGTTTTACCCTATGGGAGCAAGGGCGATGTCCGGAGAGACAGAACAGCATCTTCAATTGGAAAGAGAATTGGCAGATTTTGTACAAAAAGAATCAGCATATTTATTAAACTTCGGTTACCAGGGAATGGTATCTACCATTGATGCTTTGGTAAGCAGAAATGATGTCATTGTTTATGATATGGATTCTCATGCGTGCATCGTGGATGGAGTAAGACTTCATTCAGGTAAAAGATTTACCTACAGACATAACGATATAGAGAGCCTTGAAAAAAACCTTCAAAGAGCTACCAAAGTTGCTGAAGAAACCGGAGGTGGTATTTTAGTAATTACTGAAGGAGTTTTCGGGATGAGAGGGCAGCAAGGAAAAATCAAAGAGATTTGTGATCTTAAATCAAAATATAAGTTCAGACTCTTAGTAGATGATGCCCACGGATTCGGAACGCTTGGTAAAACAGGTGCAGGAGTAGGCGAAGAGCAGGACTGTAATGATCAGATCGATGTATACTTCTCTACGTTCGCAAAATCAATGGCAGGTTTCGGAGCATTCCTTGCGGGTGATAAAGAAATCATCAGATATCTGAAATTTAACTTAAGGTCTCAAATTTTCGCTAAATCTCTTACCATGCCAATGGTAATCGGAGGTTTAAAAAGATTGGAACTATTGAGATCAAGACCCGAGATCAAAGCAAAACTTTGGGAGAATGTTGAAAAATTGCAGAGTGGTCTTAAAGAAAGAGGGTTTAATATCGGTGATACCAATACGTGTGTAACTCCGGTTATGATGCAGGGAACCCCGGTAGAAGCAACTCTATTGGTTAAAGATTTAAGAGAAAATTACGGTATTTTTACATCTGTTGTTGTATATCCTGTAATTCCAAAAGGAATGATTCTTTTAAGATTAATTCCTACAGCATCTCATACGGATGCAGAGATTAATGAAACTCTCGCAGCATTTGAAGCTATTCATGATAAATTAGTAAGTGGTTACTATAAAGAGCAGGAACAGCTCTTACTGCAGGAACAGGGATTAAGTTTTAAACCGATTTAATCATAAACATACAAAAACCACTGATTGATTCAGTGGTTTTTTATTTAAAAACTATAAAAGCTATACAAACGAAATGAAACTCAGAGGATATATGTTGGGAACGCTGTCTGCTGTTTCCTATGGATTGATTCCTATTTTTATTCTGCCCATCAAGCAGGCGCATTTTTCAGTAGATGTAACCTTATTTTACAGGTTCCTCTTTTCTGCTTTACTGGTAGGTGGATATCTCCTCTATTCTAAAGAGAGTTTTAAAATCAATAAGAAAGAATTGTTGATATTAGCTGTTCTGGGAATCTGCTATGCTTTGTCTTCGGAGTTTTTATTTTTAGGCTACGACTTTCTTACCCCAGGTATCGCTTCTACTGTTTTATTTATTTATCCTGTTATTGTAGCTTTGATTATGTTCTTTTTCTATAAGGAAAAACTCAACAGGCTGTCTATAGTATCATTGCTGTTTGCTTTTGCAGGCGTTATTGTTTTATGTTTAAAAGGAAACGGACTGGACATCAACTTTACAGGATTGGGAGTTGTCATGCTGAGTTCTCTTTTTTATGCATTATATATGGTTATTGTTAATAAATCAGATCTCAAGGTTTCCGGATTTAAGCTGTCTTTTTATTCCATGCTTATCACATCTCTGTTTTTTATGACAAAGACAGGTTTGGAGGGAGGATCTTTAACGATACCTTCCCTATCTCTATTTTTTAATTTTCTCATTTTTGCTTTTCTCACTACCGTTATTTCCAGCTTATGCCTGGTATACGCCATTAAATACATAGGATCCACTCCCACGGCAATACTTGGCGCTTTGGAACCTGTAGTTGCCGTAATGGTAAGTGTACTGATATTTCATGAAAAGTTCACAACTAATCTGTTCATCGGTATTACGCTGATTCTTTTAGCAGTTACCCTTAATGTGATTGCCGGCAACAGGAAGTCGAAAATTAATCAATGCACGGCCTAAAGTGGCTTGCTGATAATTACTTATGTCATTACAAAAATTTTTATATTATATTTACTCAACAATTGATGGGTAATATAAAGCCTGTTTAAACTAATTAAAAATTGAGTCACAAAAGCTGAGTGAAAAGCTATAAACACTTTAGTTTATTTTAAGTTTAAACTGAATGAAAATAAAAAGTACACTTAAGCAAAAAATCTTTGACTTTTTTAAAACTTACGTGAGCCTTAGTGGGCCTATTTTCAAAGCTTTATTAAACTTAAGTGTTCAAAAAACTTTGTGACTTTTGACTACATCGAAATAACATTCATCGACTGAAAGGAGATAATCTTCGATTTGTGATTAAATAAAAAGTTTAAACAAGTTCATACTATGCAAATTATTCAAAAGATCATTTTTTCTTTTATTACTAGAATATTCTTATGTTTAGTTTTATTGTTTTCGGAGCCGGTATCGTTGCAGTTTAGATTTCTATGTGTGATCATTTTCTGTATTCCCTGGATCAGGTTTTTTATGAATGACACAGATAGGAAAAATATCGATCAGTCAATTTATTATAAACTTCTATTTCTTACCACACCTGTTTTATATATTTTTATAGCCTGGAAAATCTTTGAACTGTATCATTTCAGTTTAATGACCCAGCTAGTTTTATTCTCTTTACCGGTAATAGCAGGGCTTTATATAAAATCGAAAGATAAAGATATGTCAAAGAACTCTCAAAGTATCTTACAGACCATGAGTTTCTATTCTATCCTCTTTTTCTTAGCATTTAATGTATCCTTTGACTTTTCCAAACCATTATCGAAAGGATACTTAATTACTGATAAAGCCATTTCTACAGAAGAAAAAACAGATTCGGATGGTTATTCTGAAATTACAAACTATCAGTTTATGACGATTCCGAAAGAAAAAATGAATCCAACAACTGATCATCATAATCCCACCAAAACATTCCTCACTATTCAAAATAAGAAATATGAAATTCTTACCAGAAAATCTAAAATTGTAAAATATAAAAATGATTATGAATATTTGCGTTCCTACTATCTAAAAGAATATACAAAACCTGATGTAATCAATGTAAAACGTAAAACTTATAATCAATTTGGAAAAGGAGATTATCTCGATATTGAAACATATCCCGGATTATTTGGTATAGGATGGACCTATTATCATTGGCAACATAATCATTACTATCAATAAGGCTTTTGAAAACACTTTTATAATTTTTCGTCAAATAATCAGTAAAAATCTTTGCTCTTTTAGATTTAAAACTTATAACTTTGCAAAAATTTTCTGTTGAAAGATCTGCTTCTTATCACCCCACCTTTTACCCAACTCAATACTCCTTATCCCGCAACAGCTTATATCAAAGGATTTTTGAACACCAAAAATATTTCCAGCTATCAGCTTGATCTGGGTATTGATGTTATTTTAGAATTGTTCTCTAGAGACGGGCTTCAAAAGGTTTTTGAGAAAAATATTGATCTTCAGATTTCTACTGAAAATACACAGAGAATATTTGCTTTAAGAGAAGAGTATTTAAAAACCATTGACCAGGTAATTTCTTTTTTACAGGGTAAAAATCCAACATTAGCCAGACAGATCTGCAGCATGAATTTTCTGCCTGAAGCTTCCCGTTTCAACCAACTGGATGATATGGATTTTGCTTTCGGAAACATGGGTTTACAGGATAAAGCCAAACATTTGGCCACCTTATACCTGGAAGATATTTCAGACTATATCATTGAAAATAATGATCCTGATTTCGGATTCAGCAGATATGCAGAACGCCTTGGGAAAAGTGCCAATTCTTTTGACGAGCTGTATTCAAAATTAGCCGGTCCACAAACATTTATTGATGATTTTACATTGAAAATTCTCCAGGATGAAATAGAAAATATACAGCCTAAACTGGTTTGTTTTTCAATCCCTTTTCCCGGAAATTTGTACTCGGCTTTTAAGTGTGCTCAGTTTATTAAAAAGAACTTTCCTCACATTAAAATAGCTATGGGAGGAGGTTTTCCCAATACAGAATTAAGAGAGGTTAAAGATCAGAGAGTTTTTGAATTCTTTGATTTTATCACCTTGGATGACGGTGAACTTCCTATTGAATTACTTTGTCAAAACGTATTGCATCCTGTAGGAGAATTTGAATATAAAAGAACTTTTTTAATTGAAAATCAGGAAGTTGCATATAAAAACAATTCCAAAAGACACGATTATAAGCAGGCTGAAATTGGTACTCCGGACTATACAGATTTAAAATTAGACCAGTATATTTCCGTTATTGAAATTGCCAATCCCATGCACAGCTTATGGAGTGACGGCAGATGGAACAAACTGACCATGGCTCATGGATGTTATTGGGGTAAATGTACCTTCTGTGATATTTCCTTAGATTATATTAAAATCTATGAACCTATCTCTGCCAAAATTTTGGTAGACAGAATGGAAGAACTCATCAAAACAACCGGTGAAACAGGTTTTCATTTTGTAGATGAAGCAGCACCTCCAGCTTTGATGAGAGAAGTTGCACTGGAAATTCTCAGAAGAAATCTTGTCGTAACATGGTGGACCAATATCCGTTTTGAAAAAAGCTTTACCAGTGATTTATGCTATCTTTTAAAATTATCTGGATGCGTTGCCGTTTCAGGAGGACTTGAGGTGGCTAGTGATCGATTGTTAAAATTAATTGATAAAGGAGTTTCTGTGGAGCAGGTGGCCAAAGTAACGAAAAATTTTACCGAAGCAGGAATTATGGTTCATGCCTATCTGATGTATGGCTACCCTACCCAAACTGTTCAGGAAACAATAGACTCACTGGAGATGATTCGTCAAATGTTTGAAATGGGAATTCTTCAAAGTGGATTCTGGCATCAGTTTGCCATGACTGCCCATTCACCTGTAGGAATCAATCCCGAAGATTTCGGAGTTATTCCGGTAAAACAGGAAATTCTATTCGCAAACAATGACATCGACTTTAAAGATAAAACAGGAATCGATCATAATAAATTCAGCTTTGGATTAAAAAAATCCCTCTTCAATTATATGCATGGAATTAATTTTGAAATTCCCCTTCAGGAATGGTTCGATTTTAAAATTCCAAGAACAACAATTCATCCTGACCATATTCATGACTGTCTTTTAGAAGATGATTCATTCTCTTTTAAAGGAAACTCAAAAATTGTGTTTTTAACCAAAAATGTAATCGCTGAGAATCGCGTAAAAACAAAAAAGAAATATTCTGGTACGTACACATTAATTACATTCCACTTAAAAACCAATATCGTGAAGGTCGAGCTGGAGCAAGAGAAAGCTGACTGGTTACTGAATGTATTGCATGAGAACTCTATAGAAAGTTCGAAAAAGATTACAGCTCAACAACTTAAGAATCAGTTTGAAGAAAATTTTGAGGATTTTGAGCTTTTCTGGTTCTCAAAACCAATGCAGCAATTAAAAGAAAACGGGGTCATTTTGAGTTTATAAAATTTCAGTTTTTTCTCAGGGATTTGAAAATTCCATAGATTTTTCAATTTAAGGTATAAAAATGATTTTTTTTTTAAAGGTGAAAACGGTACGGAAAAGTCTGCACCATTCTTTTATGCATTTATAGAATACTTCTCTATATTAGGTTTTGGCTAAAGCCAATTAATTTTTGAAATTATTGATGAACGAATGGGCTAAAGCCCATTTCTATTGAATACAACTTTTGTAGATTTTGCCGATTTTTTTATTATATGATAAAAACATTTAGTTTGTCATTCAGGAGGAATCCAGATTATATTTTTATATTAACAACGTTGAGATTCCTACGGAATGACAAAGATTATGGTAGATTTTGGATGAAGTTTAATTTTTATTGAAAGATCATATGCTCGCAGGCTTTGCGGATCGAGCAAATCCTTTTTATTATATGATAAAAGCGCTCAGTTTGTCATTCCTGAGGAATCCAGATTGTATTTTTATATTAACAACGTTGAGATTCCTGCGGAATGACAAAGATTGTGGTAGATTTTGGATGAAGTTTAATTTTTATTGAAGACAATACGCGCAGGCTTTGCGGATCAAGCAAATCCTTTATACGATAAAAGCGCTCAGTTTGTCATTCCGGAGGAATCCAGATTGTATTTTTATATTAACAACGTTGAGATTCCTGCGGAATGACAATGATTGTGGTAGATTTTGGATGAAGTTTAATTTTTATTGAAGACAATACGCGCGCAGGCTTTGCGGATCAAGCAAATCCTTTATACGATAAAAGCGCTCAGTTTGTCATTCAGGAGGAATCCAGATTGTATTTCTAAATTAACAACGTTGAGATTCCTGCGGAATGACAAAGACTGTGGTAGATTTTGGATGAAGTTTAATTTTTATTGAAGGTAATACGCTCACGGATTTTGCAAACCAAGCCTATCTTACGATAAGAACCTTTTCCATTGAAAGTTTTTAATTAGCTGTATCTTTTACAACAGGGCCAACGGATACTTTTTCCTGAGTTTTAATAAAATTGGGATCCATAATAGCCATGCGTTCTGCAAGTGCCTTATAAGTTGGAAATTTTAAGATAGAAGCTCTGCCCGACATTTCCTTATAAATTGTAAAAGACTTACCACCAGCACTTTTCAATTGTTTTGTGGTTGTAATATACCGTCCGATATATTTACTTTTGGCATCATAAATCTCAATATCTATAAAAGTTTTATCCATGATCGTATCGTCTGAACCAAAACTTACAGGTAAATTGGTAAAATATCCCACCGGAACACCATTGCTTAGGATTTCGCCTACTTTATTGACCTCAATATTCAGTTTATCAATCTTTTTCCTGATGGTATAAGCTTCTTTTGTTTTACTGTCCAGCTTTCTTTTAGGCATGTTCGAAAACAGTTCATCAAGATTTTTTACATTGATTCCTTTATTATCAATTATTTTAAGCCCCTTCACAGAGGTGTAGACGGCAGATTTTTCTTCCCCGGAAAATGCCGACGGTGAAATATAATCCAGTTCTATTACTTTATCCCTGTTATACACCCTATTAATTTCTATGTAGCTGTCTCTCACCGAGTCAACGATACTTTTATCAATAAATTTTATCGTATATAGCGGTGTTTCCTTTAAATCCATAAAGGTATAATTATTGGATTTATTGGAGAGTTTTGCTACCGGAATTCCGTCTAAGTTAATAATTCCTCTTTTGGTTTTAATATTCTGGGCATTGAGGAAAACTCCCAGAAGCGTAAAGAATATAATGATACTTTTCTTCATAGAACCAGCCTTTTACATAAAATAAAAAAAGTGTAACACAAAGTTACACTTTCTTGAAAATATATTTAGCTTTTCATTTAATTATTCACAAAGGATAATTCCTTTATTATGATTAAATTCTACAACACCGCTTTTGATAGAATAAGAAAAAACAGAGTCTTTCTCATTTTCTTTAGTAAAGTTTTTAGCAAAAGCTTCATCAATTGAATTAGCAAAAAGCTTCACTTTACCACCGATTAAAGAAGAAACAATTCCTGCGTGGTTTTGCATGATGTGAAATTCACCATTTTTTCCAGGCAACAATACTGAGTTTACTTCTCCTTCAAAAACTACGTATTCTGGTGTCAAAATTTTTATATTCATTTAATTTAGATTAAAAGATTAAAAGATTGAAGATTAAAAGATTTTTGACAAACATTATATGTCTCTCATCTCATGTCTAAAAATCTTATGTCTAATTATTAAGCGTTTTCAGCTAACATTTTTTGTCCTGCTTCGATAGCTTCTTCGATGGTTCCTTTCAAGTTGAAAGCAGCTTCTGGTAAGTGATCTAATTCACCATCCATAATCATGTTGAAACCTTTGATTGTATCTTTGATATCTACCAATGATCCAGGAATACCTGTAAACTGTTCTGCTACGTGGAAAGGCTGAGATAAGAATCTCTGAACTTTTCTTGCACGGTAAACTACAGATTTATCTTCTTCAGAAAGTTCTTCCATACCAAGGATAGCAATGATATCCTGAAGCGCTTTGTATCTTTGAAGAATTTCTTTTACTCTTTGAGCACAGTCATAATGTTCGTGACCAATAACTTCCGGAGAAAGGATTCTTGAAGTAGAAGCTAGAGGATCTACCGCTGGGTAAATACCTAATGAAGCAATCTTTCTGTCAAGTACCGTTGTTGCATCCAAGTGAGCAAACGTAGTTGCAGGAGCCGGGTCAGTTAAGTCATCCGCAGGTACGTATACCGCCTGTACTGAAGTAATTGAACCATTTTTAGTGGAAGTAATTCTTTCCTGCATCGCTCCCATTTCAGAAGCAAGAGTTGGTTGGTAACCTACCGCTGATGGCATACGACCAAGAAGTGCAGATACCTCAGAACCAGCTTGTGTAAAACGGAAGATGTTATCTACGAAGAAAAGTACATCTCTACCTTGTCCGCTTTCACCACCATCTCTATAATACTCAGCCAATGTAAGACCAGAAAGTGCTACTCTAGCTCTTGCACCTGGTGGCTCGTTCATTTGTCCGAAAACGAATGCCGCTTTAGATTCTTTCATAGCTTCTAAGTCTACTTTAGAAAGATCCCAACCTCCATTTTCCATAGAGTGCATGAAATCATCACCATACTTGATAATTCCTGATTCCAGCATCTCTCTTAAAAGGTCATTTCCTTCTCTCGTTCTTTCACCTACTCCGGCAAAAACTGAAAGACCTCCGTGTCCTTTTGCAATATTGTTAATCAACTCCTGGATCAATACTGTTTTACCTACACCGGCACCACCGAACAAACCAATTTTACCTCCTTTTGCGTAAGGCTCCACTAAGTCGATTACTTTAATACCTGTAAATAAAACTTCTGCAGAAGTTGAAAGTTGATCAAATTTTGGAGCTTCTCTGTGAATTGGAAGTCCTCCCTCTTTAGAAATATTCTGAAGTCCGTCGATAGCATCACCAACAACGTTGAATAGTCTTCCGTTTACAGCCTCTCCGATTGGCATAGTAATAGGATTTCCGTATCCAATTACTTCTTGCCCTCTCTTAAGACCATCAGTAGCGTCCATTGCGATACATCTTACTGTATCTTCGCCAATATGTTGTTCTACCTCTAAAACTACTTTTTCACCGTTTTCTTTTGTAATTTCTAACGCGTCATAGATGCTAGGAACAGATTCCACATCTGCGAAGACAACGTCGATTACCGGACCAATAATTTGAGAAATTTTACCTTTAATTTGGTTTGCCATTGCTAAATTTTTTCTTGGTGCAAATATAGTGATTCTTCATAAACCCACAATTGGTAAAAAAAAGATTTTTATCATGCTTTTTCAGTAATGTAGGAAGATAATATTTTCCCAATGCAACAATATTTATCATTGAAATAATTGATACACTGTTATATTGATACATTGGCACATTATTTCTATATTTGCAGTCAAAATTTTTCCGTTTTGAAAGTTTTCAAAAATTTTACAGATTATTCTTCTCAAAAGCCTTTAGCATTGTCTTTAGGTATGTTTGACGGGGTACATCTTGGGCATAAAAGCATTATTGATGAGTTGATAACAATAGGTACAGAAAACAATCTGGAGACAGCAATTCTTACTTTTTGGCCACATCCCAGGTTTATTTTTAACCCCAATGAAGATTTAAAACTTCTGAATACTTTGGAAGAAAAGAAGCAGCTTATTGAAAAATATGGTATTGCCCATTTATTTCTGAAAGAATTTGATGAAGAGTTCAGAAACCTAACAGGTGAAGAGTTTGTGCGTCAGATTTTAATTGATAAGCTCAATGTAAAGTACCTGATTATAGGCTATGACCATTCTTTTGGGAAGAATAAAAGCGGAAATTTTGAATTGCTTCAAAAACTATCTAAAGAACTGGATTTTGAGGTTGAGCAAATGGAAGCGATCAATATTCACGAAAATAATATCAGTTCAACTAAAGTACGTAATGCTCTTTTAACCGGAAATATTAAAGAAGCCAATGAAATGCTGGGATACTCCTACTCTGTTTCCGGAACTGTAGTTCATGGGAAAAAGATCGGAAGAACCATTGGTTATCCAACAGCCAATATCGATACAGAATCAATTAAGCTATTACCTAAAAAAGGAGCTTATATTGTTGAAGTTGAAGTAAAAGGAAATCAATATAAAGGGATGTTGAGCATTGGAACCAATCCTACAGTAAACGGAGACAAACTAACCGTTGAAGTATACATTCTCAATTTTGATGATGATATTTATGATGAGAAAATTACCGTCAGGTTCAGAGATTTCCTTCATGATGAGATCAAGTTTGAAGGACTGGAAAAACTTATTGAAAGACTGGATGAGGATAAAAGATTAACAGAAGAATTTAATTTTTAAATAAAAACTGTTTCACACATTATGCATGAAACAGCTCGTCAATAGATTTTATTTTAGTATTTTTAAATAGACCTTTTGTAGTTCACCATTCAATTTTACATTGGGAAATTCTTTATCATGGTCTATATAGATATCTCTTTTTTCACCTGCTTTGCCATTTCCGTCAGAATCCCATTCTATTGAGACATAATATTTCATACTTCCTGCAGCTTTGGGATCAATGCGGCTTGCAGCATCTTTAGGTACGGGCAGATCAATCGTAAAAGGAACTGATGTTTGCTCGTATTCTTTTTCTGTAATTAATGTAGCCGGAGCATCAGCTAACAGCGGATCATGACCATATAAACTCACCTTCAATTTTGGGTTTTTAATAGTAAAATTATCCGTACCTGTAAATTCTAGTTTTAAATTTTCCTGATTATCAGATGGATTTGATTCTTCAGATTTTGCCTCAGTATTCTCAGAAAGAAGTTTCTTATCCCTCTTATTACAGCTGAATAATGTAACAGATAAGACTCCTGCAGTCATTAGTAATGTAAGATTTTTTCTCATTTAAATTTATTTTGTGAATTATTTTTAACTATAGGAAACAGGCAACAAAACGCATGCCTTAAAAGCGCATAAAACACCCTATTTTTCATCTCATAAAGACTCATTAATTACATTCTGAGCCTTCTTTGTTAAAGATTTAAATACCAGTTCATAAGACTGATCGATCAGTTTCAGTATAAGATCTCTCTTTAATCCATCTACTAAAACAGAATTCCAGTGAGTTTTATTCATATGATAAGCCCCTGTAATCTGAGGATATTGCTCACGAAGCTCTGCACTCCATTCAGGATCTGTTTTTACATTAATGGACAACGGCTGTCTTTCGAGGCCCATCAGCAGAAACATTTTAGTATCTACTTTTAGCACAAGGGTTTCATTATCAAATGGAAAGCTTTCCGTAACAGCTTTTTTAGCAAGGCAATAATCTAAAATTTCGTTGGCATTCATGGGAGTTATAGGTATTGGATGTAGATGTCTAGCAAAGATCTTTTAATCTTTTAATCTTTTAATCTTTTAATCTTTTAATCTTTTAATCTTTTAATCTTTTAATCTTTTAATCTTTTAATCTTTTAATCTTTTAATCTTTTAATCTTTAATTCAAATTTAGTAAATTTAAGAAAGAAAATATCACTACATCAAACCCCATTGTTATGAAAGCTTTAGTAATCGGTGCTACAGGCGCTACAGGAAAGGATTTAGTCAATCAGTTACTTAATGATAAAGATTTTGAGGAAGTAGATATTTTTGTAAGAAAACCTGTTGATATTCAGAATGAGCGGCTAAAAGTTCATGTTGTTAACTTTGAAAAGCCTGAAGAGTGGCAGGATATGGTAAAAGGTGATGTAGCATTTTCCTGTCTGGGAACTACTTTAAAAGATGCCGGAAGCAAGGAAGCGCAGAAGAAAGTTGATTTTGATTATCAGTATAATTTTGCAAAAATAGCTAAAGCAAATGAAGTGGAAGATTATATTCTGGTCTCTGCTTATGGTGCCAGTCCAACATCTAAAATTTTCTATTCCAAAATGAAAGGTGAGCTTGAAGAAGCTGTAAAACAACTGCATTTCAATAAAATAACTATTTTTAAACCCGGTATGCTTGAAAGAAAAGATTCTGAAAGAACGGGAGAAGTTTTAGGAAGCCGTATTATCAAGTTCGCGAATAAACTTGGATTATTGGAAAGCCAGAAGCCCTTACCTACAAATATTTTAGCAAAAGCAATGATTAATTCTTCCAAAATAAAAAGCAACGGCTACTCCAGCATAAAGCTTGGGAATATTTTCTGCTTTGCAGAAAAGGTGGTAGAAAGTTAGCGGTTGATAACTGAGAGATAAGGTTTATTTTAAAACATCCATTAAAAAAATTTGCCATACACCATCACAAGTTTGCAGGATCTGTTAGCTTATTATTAATTAATAAAAAAAGTGGATCCAACATCCACTTTTTTCAATATACAATTTATATTTTTTTATTTCAGATACTTTGTAATAGCATCATCCGTAGGTTTTGTAGTACTTACAAAAGTGTCTATCAACTTTCCATTTTCATCAACTAAGAATTTTGTAAAGTTCCAAAGAATGCTTGTATTTTTCACTCCGTTTAATTCTTTCTCTGTTAAATATTTAAAGATAGGCGCTGTATCATCTCCTTTTACGGAAACTTTTGCTGCCAATGGGAAAGTTACTCCATAATTTTTCTGACAGAAAGCTCCTATTTCCGTATTAGTACCCGGCTCCTGACCTCCAAAATTATTGGCAGGAAAACCTACTATTACCAATTTATCTTTGTACTGCTCATATACTTTTTCCAGATCTGCATACTGTGGAGTAAAGCCACATTCTGAGGCTGTATTGACAATAAGGATTTTCTTGCCTTTAAAATCTGCAAAGTTGATTTCTTTGCCATCAAGGCTTTCTACTTTGAAGTCATATATTGTTTTTCCCATAAGTTCTTTGGTTTTAGCTTGAGACAGTTCGCTTTTTTGATTCGTGCAGCTTTGCAGAAATGCTATAAAAGAAAGCATTAGTAAAAAAATATTTTTCATTTTTTATAGATTTTTTTGCAGCTAAACTGCGTTAATTTAAAACTTAAAAATATTGGCAGGAAAGACTTTGTTGATATCAATTTTATTAAGTAACATCACATAATCTCCGTCTTTTTTAGAACTTGAAGATTCTATTCTGAATGGCATTGTAAGGTTTCCTACTTTTTTATAATCGGAATATACCATTGTTTCATCTTTTTTTACTTCTTTTAAAAGCATATAAGTTTTTGTATCAAAATAGTACATATTCTTATTGACATTCTTTGTAAGCTCAACTTTATGACAGTAGATCTCTCCTACTTTTTCTTTCCCCAGGTATTTAGCATCGAAACCTTTGCTTTCCCAATCAATGAAATCATTATCAAAACTTTCAGAAACATATTCAGGATATTCCTGAAGTTTATTGGTAGCATAGTTCATTGCATACCCTTTATTTCCGTCAAACCCTTCAATGGCAGTATCTTTTCCATTAATGGTAATCACTGTTTTGGTAAGGTTTGGGCGTTGTTGATAAATTTTTATCGCATATTCATCTTTAATTCCCAAAACTACTTTTCCCTGAAGCAACACTGAGTTTAAAAGTTTCCAATTGGTTAATCCTCCGGACAATTCAATGTTTTTATCTATAATTTCTTTTGCGGTCTGTGCAAAAGAAAAATGCGAGAATATCAGGGCAAATACAAAAAGTAATTTCTTCATTAATTTTATTTATAAATTCAAATATAAGGGGATTTGGCCGAAAAAACAAGAAGCCTAATAAAGCAGAGAAAGTGAATCAGCTCAGTGGTAATTCACTAACCTACCGGTTTTGTTTATTCATTTTCAAATGGCTCGATTCTCAAATTTTAAATTAATTTTCTCGCTTTTTCCAGATCTTCAGGAGTATCAATGCCTACTCCAATGAAGTTGGTTTCTATCATCTTGATCTTCATTCCGTATTCAAGATAACGAATACATTCAATTTTTTCTGATATTTCAAGAGGCTTCATCTCCAGTTTTGAAAACTGCAGTAACGCTTCTTTCCGAAATGCATACACTCCGATATGTTTAAAATAATCTACGTGATAAGAAATTTCTCTGTGAAAAGGAATTACAGAGCGGCTGAAATACAAAGCAAAACCCTTATTATCAGTAATTACTTTTACATTATTGGGATTTTCAATTTCCTCTTTTTCAAGTAATTTTATTTTTAAGGATGCTAATGAGATTTCATGTTGATTATCATTTTTAAAGACCTCGATCAATTGCTGTAAAGGTTCCAGTTTTAGGAAAGGTTCATCACCCTGGACATTGATTACAATATCGCAATCAATATTCTGTACTGCTTCTGCAATACGGTCACTCCCCGTCTCATGTGGCCCTGTCATCACAGCTTTTCCTCCATTTGTTACAATTTCATCAAGGATAGTTTCAGAATCCGTAGCAACAAATACCTCATCAAACAGACCTGTCTCCACAACATTCTGATAGGTTGTTGTAATAACGGTTTTCTCTCCTAAATTCTGCATTAATTTTCCCGGAAAGCGGCTTGCTTCATATCGGGCAGGAATGACAGCGATTATTTTCATTAAGTAAACAATTAGTATTATTAAGAAGTTAATATCTCCTGTCTCAAGGAGGATGAATACTAGTTTATATTCTGATCAAAAGTAATAAAAAACTTTCTTATGACATTATTTTTATGCAATAACTCAGCTTTATTGAATCAAAAAGAAACTTTCACTCCTACCATATTATATTCCCATTGGCGGGATGCAAGAAAATCGAGTTTATATCTGGTCTGTTTAGCATGAGGGTCTGAAACAGTGAACCTGCTTCTTGAAATCGTTTTTCCTATGAAATACCCCATCAATAAGGCTAAAGGATAGTCTGAAGCCCAGTGAACCTTACTCTGCATCATTTGAAAACATAATGCTCCTGCTAATGTATAACCTACAGGCTTTATCCATTTTGCATCGGGATAATTGTCCGCAATAACCGTTAACCCGGCCATAAATGTCGTTAAATGCCCGGATGGCATTGCATCATAGCTTGAAGTATTTTTTCCAAATGCTGAAAAGCTTGGAAATGGATTCCAGGCACCTCCTTTATTGCCATTTGCTTCTGCTATAAATGGGCTTTCTCTTCCGGTAACTCTTTTGATTGTTTGGGTAAACACTCCTGAGAGGATTAAACTTTCCATTAACCCGCTTGCCGTAGCCTGAGCCCGGTAATCATTTTTGATTACACCATAGACTCCAAAACCAATCCCGGCCAATACTACCGTAGAACCATTACCTATCAGGTATAAGGTAGATCCAATATCTTTAGGAATTTTAAAAACGCCCCCTACTTTGCTGTAGGTATTATCTTCACTCATCCCCCATTTCTCAGCAATTTCTCTCGAATTATCCGTTAATTTCTGATCCACAGGTATCAGAATCAGGGTTGCTGCAAGTGCTCCCCCTAAATAATAGGCATGATCTTTTGCGACAAAGTCTTTATTGGTATTGATAAAGTTTCGGGGTAATTTGGTTACAAAATCCAGCAGTTTAGGCTTTAAATAGGTTCTGACAGAACCGTCTTTTAAAGTATACGTTTGAACTTTTAGCTGTTCTTCAGGTAATTCCTGAATTTTTAAAGTATCAACCTCTTGTGAGCACACCCATATTGACGCTGGTAATAGCAGAAATCTTAGTTTTTTCATCCTTGTTTTTTTCAGGCCTATTTTATTCTTATAAAGCCCCTCAAAGGTAATTCCAAGTTCATTCCATTCAACATGTTTATTCAATTTTTAATATTTATTTAATTTTTTTGCATAAAAATAATAATCGTTATTAGTTCATGTATTTAATCAAATAAATAATTCCGTACATCCAGAAGACGTACAGAAAAGAGTAGAAAAAACCGAATCCAAAACTTTTTAATATATCCCCTTTACATTTCCCTGAGTTCTTAAATACCTGACGTAAAGCACGAAAGAAAATCCAATATAACATAGCCGTAAAAAAAAGCAATGCAGACCAAAAGAAGAGTCCAACAAAATAGGAAAGAAATACAAGGACAATGGAAAATACAATCCATAAGACAATAGAAAGTATAGCTCCTCCTATTCCATCACCTACAGAAGGCGGATCAAATTCAAAACCATCAAATGTCGGAGTCTTATCAGAGTATCGTTTTAATCTTTCTTTGTTTAAGATACTTCCAACATTGTCTTTTAATTTCAACCCATAATACAGCCCCAAGCTGATAAACAGGAAAAATGATCCTGCCAAAATTGAAGTTGAGAGTATAGAGTTTTGAAACAAAGAACGGTGAGAACTTTTTCCCGAAAACCAAACACATGCAATTACCAGACTGATAATAGTCAGTGTTGAATAAAACAAAATCTTACTTTCAAGAAAAGTTTTTCTGGGAAGTTTCATAGTAACTGCGTTGGTAAAAAAAACTTCAACTCTGCGCAGTGTGACATTGCTAATACTTAATACTAATTTTAACTATGCTACACTGACAGAGTCGAAGGAATTATTTTTTGAGTTATGAGTTATGAATTTTTACTTTTTGTTGTCAATATAATACTTCGTATTATTTTTAAAATTTCTGAAGCCTGGTTTCTTACATCTTCAAATTCTTCTTTAGAAATATACTCTGTAGTAAATAAGAGCTCCAGCCAATATATTGTTTCATCACATTCCTTTTGAGAAATGGAGAGTTTGTGAACAAAATCTCTTTTACTCTAACCATTCAAGGCCTCTCTGACATTTGCTCCGACAGAAGTTCCTGAGCGTAATATTTGTTTAGAAAGAACAAATTCTTTTTTATCCGCAACAAGCTTTTTATAAACTGCAATAATATTTACAGCCAGATCAAAGCTCTTTTTCCCAACAATACTTTCACTCATAACTCATAACTCATAACTTAAAACTTATTTTAAAGCATTCAAAGCAGCCTCCAGTTTCGGAAGCATCACTTTAATTTCATCAATGGCAAGTCCTCCTACAGAAGCACGGAACCAAGGTTCAGATTTTTCTTCTCCGAAGGCTGAGAATGGCACCAAAGCAACTCCTGCATCATTGATTAAGTAGAATACAAGATCAGAAGAGTTTTCAATAACTTCTCCATCCGGTTTTGTTTTTCCGATATAGTCTAATTTAATGGTAAGATAAAGTGCTCCCATCGGCTCAATACTGTCTATAGCCAGCCCTTTTCCTTTTAAATCCTGGATTCCTCCATGAAGAACTTTTAAGCTGTTTTCAAGCTTCCCTTTGAAATCTTCCACAAAAACATTTACATTTTCCGGGTTTTCATAGAATTTAGCGGTCGCTTCCTGTTCTGGTTTTGGTGCCCAGGCTCCCACGTGCGTAAGAAGTGCTTTCATTTTATCAATAATATGAGCTGGTCCGAATCCCCATCCCACACGTACTCCTGTTGCAGCCAGACATTTGGAGATACCATCAATATAGATTGTATATTCTTTCAATTCCGGGAAAAGAGAAACCGGATCTACGTGCTCAGCTCCAAAAGTAAGGTTAGAATAGATTTGGTCATACATCAGGTATAACGGTTTTTCATCTGCTCCTCTCTTTTTGTTTTCAGCAATCACCAATTCACAGATTTCTGAAAGCTGCTCTCTTGTAAACATCGTTCCTGTAGGGTTTAATGGCGAGCAAAGTGCCAGTAAAACGGCTCCATCCAAATGAGGTTTTAAATCCTCTGCAGTAGGCAGGAAATTGGTCTCAGGTTTTGTTTTTACTTCCACAGCATTGGCTGAAGTAAGGTATGCGTAATGGTTGTTGTTCCATGATGGAGTTGGATATACAATTTTATCACCTTCATCTACAATGGTTTTGTAAACAGCATAGATCAAAGGTCTTGAACCTGCTGTGATCAAAATATCATTGGGTGCATAATCCAGATTCCATCTTGTTTTTAAATCTTTGGATACTTCTTTTCTTAAAGATAAAAGTCCGTTTGCAGGTGGATAATTTGTCAGATTATTCTGATAGGCTTTCTGAATTTCTTCCTTCAGCAATGCTGGAATAGGATAGATATTAGAATTCAGGTCACCAATAGTAAGATTGGCAATTTCTGCTCCCTTTGCTTTTAGATCATTTACTTCGTTACCAATTTTTACAATTTCAGAACCGATCAGGTTCGCTGCTAATTTTGAAACTTTCACTTTATATTTATTTAAAATTTACTAATATTATCTTCTCAGATTAATTTTCTCTCCTATTTGATCCACAGGTATATGGGCATCAAAAGCGGCTATTAGTTCTTTAGTTTTTTTTGCAGTATTGGAATTTGGATATTTTTTGATAAGTGCATTATATGCTTCTCTTTTATCATCATAAATTTTTCCTTCCTCACTATTATATATCCGGTCACTGTCCATTCCCAGAAGATAATCCAGCAAGTAGTTGTGATAATTATCTTTTGCTTTCTTTATCAGTGGGCTTTGGGAATATTTATTTATAAAATTCTCCCACTCGATCAATCGGCCTCCCAATTCTTCCCAGGTAATCAAAAGTCCACCGTTCACGGCATAATTTTCCTTATTATCTTTTGCCATCTGTGAGATGTAGGCGGCATAATCAGGTGTTACCTTATTCTTGAAAACAGACTCATAATATCCGGGCAATGAATGAATTTCCGTAAGTCCTTCTCCCATTTCCCTAAATTCAAGGCCTACCTTACTAAATTCGGCAGCCATTTTCTTTATATTATCCGGCAGATTATAGGTATCTGGTCCTGTATGATAATCAATATACTTGTCGAGTATCTCAGTTTGAGAATCATTAAAACATTCCGTGTATTTGTCTCTTATTTTCACATAATCTTCATACACTTTATTGTTCTGCTCCGGACTGTTTCCTGCAATTTCTTTGTCTATTTTAGTACGATACCATTGCAAAGCTGTAATATAATCCTCAGTCTTATTTTCTGAAGAACATGCTGTATCAATTGGTTTATACTGATCTTCCGGGGTTTCTTTTTTTGCAATTGAATCGTTTACCGGCTTTATGTCAGAAACTGCAGTCTCTTTTTTACAGGAAACTACAGCTGCCGACACTAAGCAAACTGCTATAATTTTTCTTATCATTTGCTGTCAATGGGATATTAATCCAGTTTTAAATCTGTTTTAACAGCTCCAATTTTGGCTTCTAATGATGTTAATTTGTCTCTGAAATCTGCTTCAGAAGTAACTGAATCTTTTACTGAAACATAAAACTTGATCTTCGGTTCTGTACCTGAAGGTCTTACGCAGACTTTTGTTCCATCCTGTGTGTAATAGATCAGTACATTAGACTTCGGAATATCATTCATAACCGTTTTTTCGTTCTTTAAAACATTAAAACTGGTCTGCTCCTTAAAGTCTTTTACCTCTTCCACTAATGAACCTGCCAATTCTTTTGGAGGGTTTTCACGGAAGTTTTTCATCATATTCTGGATCTCTTCAGCTCCTTCTTTTCCTTTTCTTACAATGTTGACCAACCCTTCATAGTACATTCCAAGATCCTGATAGATTTCAATCATGTATTGGTACATTGTTTTTCCATTCGCTTTGCACCATGCGGCAATTTCACAAGCCACAAGGATACTTCCGCAAGAGTCTTTATCACGTACAAAGTCTCCCGTCATAAAGCCAAAGCTTTCTTCCCCTCCGCATACAAATTTTTGTGTTCCTTCAGCTTCGCGAATCATTTTTCCAATCCATTTGAATCCTGTAAGGCCTGCTTTGCATTCTACACCAAACTTCTGAGCGATGTCAAAGAAGATATCTGAAGTCACAATGGTAGATCCAATGAACTCTTTTCCGGTAATTCTTCCCTGTTTTCTCCATTCATTTAAGATATAGTAAGTAAGGATCGTATTGGTTTGATTTCCGTTCAGTAACTGCATTTCACCGTCAAGGTTTCTAACGGCAATTCCAAGTCTGTCACCATCAGGGTCTGTTCCAATCACAATATCAGCGTTGGTAATTTTTGCAAGATCCATAGCCATTTCCAACGCAGCCGGCTCTTCCGGATTTGGAGAATCCACTGTTGGGAAATTGGGGCTTGGAATCATCTGCTCTTTAACAAGATCTATTTTTTTAAATCCTGCTTTTTCCAAAGCTTTAGGAACCGTTGTATAAGTTGTTCCGTGGATAGAAGTGAAAACAATATTTAAATTTTCTTTTCCCACGTTCTGATAGGTAGAGTTTTCAATACATGCATCGATATACACATCATCCTGCTCCTCTCCGATCCATTCGATCAGATCATCATTTCCGTTGAATTTAATCTCTTCAAATTTTACAGAGTATACTTCATTGATAATAGCTTCGTCATGTGGCGGAACAATCTGTGCTCCGTCATTCCAGTATACTTTATACCCATTATATTCTGGTGGGTTATGAGATGCTGTCAACACAATTCCCCCATTACATTTTTTATCACGAACAGTAAAAGATAATTCCGGAGTAGGCCTGTGATCTTTGAAAAGCAGGACTTTAATTCCATTGGCAGTCAAAACATCAGCAACCAGTTTTCCGAACTCTTTTGAATTGTGACGAACATCATAAGCAATCGCCACTTTAATTTCCTCTCCCTTGAACTGCTTCAGCATATAGTTGGCAAGCCCTTGTGTAGCCTGTCCCAATGTATATTTATTTAAGCGGTTGGTTCCTACTCCCATGATGCCACGCATCCCTCCTGTTCCAAATTCCAGCTCTCTGTAAAAAGAATCTTCAAGATCAGGCGAATTGCCTTCAATCAGTAATTGTACCGCATCTCTTGTTTCTTTGTCGAACGTATCATTTAACCAAAGTTGTGCTTTTTCTACTGTTGTCATATTTATGTCTAATTTTTTTAAGCTGGAAGTAGGAAGCTGGAGGCAAGAAGTTATATTGTGCTTCGCTTCAAAATTCTGGCTTTGTTTATTTATTTTATTTTTTATGTCTGGAGGAAAAATTTTCAATTCGGAAAACAAGAAGTTAAAAAAAACATCATTACTCCCATCTTCCAGCTTCTGCCCTCCAGCTACAATTACTCTAATTTTTTATTCTCAACTTTCGTTGTCTTATCAATTTTAAACGCTCTGATCGGATCATTGTAATAGACCAATTTTGCTGTATTCTGCACATGTCCTTTTAAAGAGTCTTTTACATTTACTTCAGCATAATTTCCATTTTTAGAATCAATATTCAGATTGGTAATTTTCCAGTAAGGGGCAATTAAACTTGCTGTATCTGAAATCTTAATCACCGCTTCTTTGGTTAATCCTAAAAAGTTGGCTCTGCTTCTGTTATGCATTTCCACTTCAGCCCTTCTTGTATTAACAGATCCCATAAAGGAAGCATTGTTTTTCATGCTAAGTCTGAAATTATCCGTTTTTATTTCACTTGAAATATTCATTTCTACAGAGTCGGAAACAGCTACTTTTTCAAGATTGTATTTTGAATAAATGGTTACATTATAAAAATCTACGCCTTTTGTTCCTCTTTTCTCTTTGATACTAAGTATTTTGTCGTTTACATCCACATCAAGATTATTAGCCACATTGGGATAGGTTTCTATTTCCACAAAATTTTTCGGGCCTCTGGCATAAAACACCCTGAATTTTCCTTCCAAATCCAGATTTACAAACTCTGAAACCTCCACATCTTTCTTCTCAATATTTCCTTTTGGAGAAACTTTCCCACAGGAAACCACTGCTACCAGCATCAATGTGTACAATACTTTCTTCATATTTATTTTTAAAATATTCTATATATTAATGGTAATGATCAGGCACGATCATTTCTTACTGAATTTCCTGAGACTATTTTTCATACCGGTTCAGGAACTCGCAATAATATTATGTAACAAAAATAGGATTAAAATTTTTAAAAAACTTTGTCATTTGACAATAAAATACCTGATAATTTTCAATTTTTCCGACTTTTTTGGAGCCAACCTATTCTTTATACCTTTTTGTATTCAGTTTTTTATAAAACCAGGTTTTAGGATTTTTAGTCATTGAGAACAAAAGCAGATAATCACGGCTTATATAAGTAATCTTCATCTGCACTGTATCTTTTAAGTCATTATATTTCATTTTCAATATATTATTCTCCTTTTGATAGATTCCGCTATCATCCATTGAAGAAAAAGACCTGTCTTTGTGAAAAGTAAGAACCGCTGTTTTGTATTGGGAAATTTTTCTTTTTTGAATCAATGTACTTATCTGTTGTTTTTCTCCATCATATACATCAGCAAATTGCCATGAACCAATGAGTTGGTTAGACGAACAGGAAAACAGGAAAACAGGAGAAACAGGAGAAAGAAAACGGAAAGAAGCCTCAACTTTGTCATGTGATTATTAATTTCTGTAAAAAGACAATACCTCAGAAAATTTCTGAGGTATTGTCTTGTTTTATATTCAGATTATACTTAACCTCCCCAGATTTCAGCAATCTTCACTTTTTCCAGCTGAACCTTTTCACCATCACATTCCGCATAGAGCTTAATATCCTTATACATAAAGGTGGGTACCAAGACAATATCTATAGGCTTACCTGGATGTTTTTCTTTGAAATTTTCAAATATTCTCATCAGCTCTGTATCATCAAATCCAATTTCTGCACTATATTTCTGCATCATAAAAGTAACATTGTAAGGAATGGCATCTTTTTTATAAACTTCGGCTGCTTTTGCCCCTATTAAATATTCTGATTCGCCATTATAATTCAGGCGGTAAATCTGATCAAAAGTATCTTTTCCATCATATGGATGAAGCCTGAAACGGTAATTGTACTTCTCTCTGTATTTGTCCCATAATCCAAAAGGAATTCCGTTTTTTGCAATTTCAGTTTTTATACTGTCAGAAATTGAGATTTTGTATAACTCATCAAAAAAACCTTGTTGAGTCCTATTATGTGGATTATCATAAAAGTCATTAACATCTACAGTTGTTTCCTTAGCCTGCAAACGACAGATCTCTCTGCGGTGATGGTTCCCTGACAGCCACACGATCACAACACCACCAGGAGCTGCCCCAATCGTAATTCCATCATAAGTACTCTCTTCCCAAGGAAAGTCACCATTGCCATCCGGATTTCCCTGTATCATAAAGCCTTCCCTAAACAATTGAAGCATCTTCTCTTTGGGTAAATCAGCATCTATCCGCCAAAACTTTTTCTCTGCATAACTTACATAGGTAAGATCTATATGGGATGGAATTGTACTGCCTCCCTGACCCGCTTCAGCCCCATCATACTGCCAGCTCCCTGTCGTAACTCCTGCTTTAGGAACTCCACAGATCAGCTCCTTTTTATCATCCGTTAATGTTCCGACATGTACCTCCACAGGATATTCCTTCGGGGCGGTCATCGTTACCCTATAAGAAAACTTTTCTTGTTGCCTGTTTTTTGTACAGCTTTCCCAAGCTAATACACTAAAAAAAATAAAAAGTAGTATTCTCATTGTATCTTTATCCTCCCCAGATTTCAACGATCTTCACTTTTTCCAGCTGAATCTTTTCACCATCACATTCCGCATAAAGCTTAATATCCTTATACATAAAGGTGGGTATCAATACAATATCTATAGGCTTACCTGGGTGTTTTTCTTTGAAATTTTCAAATATTCTCATCAGCTCTGTATCATCAAATCCAATTTCTGCACTATATTTCTGCATCATAAAAGTAACATTGTAAGGAATGGCATCTTTTTTATAAACTTCGGCTGCTTTTGCCCCTATTAAATATTCTGATTCGCCATTATAATTCAGGCGGTAAATCTGATCAAAAGTATCTTTTCCATCATATGGATGAAGCCTGAAACGGTAATTGTACTTCTCTCTGTATTTGTCCCATAATCCAAAAGGAATTCCGTTTTTCTCAATTTCAGTTTTTATACTGTCAGAAATTGAGATTTTGTATAACTCATCAAAAAAACCTTGTTGGGTCCTATTATGTGGATTATCATAAAAGTCATTAACATCTACAGTTGTTTCCTTAGCCTGCAAACGACAGACCTCTCTGCGGTGATGGTTCCCTGACAGCCACACGATCACAACACCACCGGGAGCTGCCCCAATCGTAATTCCGTCGTAGGTACTCTCTTCCCACGGAAAGTCACCATTGCTATCCGGATTTCCCTGTATCATAAAGCCTTCCCTAAACAATTGAAGCATTTTCTCTTTGGGTAAATCAGCATCTACCCGCCAGAATTTTTTCTCTGCATAACTTACATAGGTAAGATCCATATGGGATGGAATTGTACTGCCTCCCTGACCACCATTCTTCCCATCATATACCCATTTGGTATCTACAACTCCTGCTTTAGGAACTCCACAGATCAGCTCCTTTTTATCATCCGTTAATGTGCCTATATGTACCTCCACAGGATATTCTTCTGGTGCAGTCATCGTTACTGTATAAGGAAAGTTTTCTTTTAAGCCGTCTTTCATCCTTGCTGTATTTTCTTTTTGGCATGCCTGTAACAAAATTATGCCACAAAACAGACCGAGAATATATATTTTCATTTATTTATTTTTCTTCCATTTTTTCTTAACTTCTATCTTATCTGATCATTCCTGAAATAAGAAAATTCATTAATATACCGTCCGCTTTCGTTTGCCATTTACAATATTAGGATAATTTTTCTGGGTAACAAGATCAGATCCCGACTGCCCATAAGTAGCATTCCAATGAAGGTAATGATTTCTCAGGAACTTGATTTCTCTGTTCTTTTTATCCGCTTCCGCATCATTACGCTTTTGGCCTTCCAGCTGGCGCTGCTGCCATTCCAGAACCGCTCTTCTGTCGCCTGTGGCATGTACAACCGGAGGCTCTTTATACGCTTCCGGCTCTATAAATACTAAGGGAGGCCCTCCGTTAAAGGTATAATTTTTCAGCTTCTCCTTAATCCCTTCTAAAAATGCAGTATTACCGGGAATCCAATTGTTTTTGAAGTCTTTAAATTCTAATAAGGTTGTTTTGTTAATAGGAAGCTTTTTCATTTCACAAAAGTCGGCCATAATATGCAGAGGAATAAAGCTGTACTGGTTGCTGAGCTTTCTTTCCCCTTCCAGCCTGTAATTGTTAACATTAAGCCTGTAAAAAGGATCTTTCTTAATACTGAGCTCTCCGGGCAGAAACCAGCCCTGCCTGATGAGTTCTTCGGAAAGAGGATATAGTGAGTCCTTCACAATGGTGGCATCAATTCTCTTCGGATTATCTGACCACCCTTCCACATAAGCACCCCCTACATCGCAATGCACTCCGGGATAATGCAGCTCAATTCCTCCTTTTTTACCGCTGTCAGGTGGCGTTTTGGCTACAGAGGAAATATCTACCAGGCTGAAATTAGCCCGGTGCTCATCTGCCGCGACCATATGTACTACATAATCTGCCCTGTTGACATCATTCAGCCCAAGATCTCCGGAGTCATTCGACTGGAATAATCCATGATGGGGTACCGTATCATAAATCCCTACAAACCGGATCTGTATTTTTACCTGCTCATCCATCAATCCCGCTTCAGAAAGCAGCTGTCCCAGATACCCAAAGGCAGGCATCATTCTATTGGCGTAAGACTCTGCTACAGTATATCCAAACCTATCCTTAACAATAAAGCCTTCCTTCCAGGCTGTGGTATGTGCCCTGTAGCTTCCCTGTGTCACTACATGTACAAAATGCCTGGCTGCCGCAGCTCCCCGGCTAAAACCAAAAACATCAAATATCAAAGTCCCTACCACCTGTTTGTTTTTATTAGTATTCTTTAAGATTGTTGTGGCAACATCTCCGATCGATTTTCTTACCCGATCCATAATTCCGGCAGCTCCCATCCCAAAAGCAGGCCCCATCATCAGGTCATCTCCTTTATAATCACTTGCACCTAATGCATCTCCATAGTGTTTAGGAGCTGTATTGGTTCCCATCCCTTCAGTATATATAGCAAATTGTTTTTTATCTTCATTCTGTTTATAATTTTTAAATAAAATAGCGGGATTAGAAAGGTCATTTTCGAAGCTGGTCTCTCCTTTGGATGGATCATCATCCACAGCTCCTCCTTTTTTCTTATAGATTTTTTGGGCTTCAATATCGCTTATTCCAGATGCTTCTGCTTTTTTCACTTCTTTTCCTGTTACCTTTTGCCGTAGCTCAGTATTGTACATATTATTCAATGTACCATCCAGAAAAACTCCAAATGTAAAGTTAACAGCTCTTTTTTTAGTTTTTACTTTAACCTCATTTCTACCTACCACAACCGGATTATTAGTAGGTTTTGGTTGATCAATATGTGTTTTCAGTTCATTTTCTACCACCAGCTGTGTTTTCTCTTCCGCCTGGTCTATATGGTTTTTATATTCTATTTTTATATAGTATTCATGTTCACTTTCGTTTACCCAATCAGAATCATTCAGCTTTTTCTGGTATAAACTCAGCTGGTTAAAATATAAATAGGCATATCCCCTTTCGTTTATGGCACTGCTTGTATAAGTATCCATGGCACGGTCTCCGGTAGAATCATCTTCATAAACAGAAATTTTGAGGGTATCCCTTTTAGGAATATTGGCTGTTTTTATGCTAAGTTTTATTTTATCCAGATAACCTACTTTCCGTTTTCCAATGGCTCTTCCATTAAAATCCTGCCATTCTACAGATACTATTTTAGGGCGGTCTGCAAGAATGGTAAGATCAATAGAATAGGCATTCGGCCTGCCATTTTGTATAGCTACCGCAGTAAGCTTTACAGTTTTTCCAGCCAGGCTGATATTGAACTTAAAAACTCCGTTGGTATTTGTTGCCAACACTTTGCCACCATATTCTATTCTCCACTCTTTTGCATTTATTTTCTTGCCTTCTGAAGATAGCGAATAGGAGCAGCCTGTACCGGCAATTGGACGTGTGTCTCCTGTAATAACCATAGTAATCCAGTTTTAATTAGTTTTCATCTTTGTTTTTATTTCTTGTTGAATACAATATACGTAAACAATGAACTTGTTCATCATTTACCTCTATTCTATACAATTATTTTTGATTCCTCACAGAATAAGCATCTTCATAAGAATTCACGGAGGTATTATCTTTCACAGAAGTAATTATTTTTTTAATTTTTTTATTGTCGTAATAATAGTTTCTTTTATAATTAAAAGCAGCATCCTCATACTTCCCCTGCATTTCAATTTCTTCTAATCCGTCTTTGCCTTTTTTTATTTTGGCTGATGTTATTGTTGAGCTTTCAGGTAAATAGGGAAGTCCATTATTTTTTGGGAAAATAAAATCACAGCCACTATATCCTTCTTTTGTTGATTTGCAATTTTCTTTAATTATACTTTCAATTTCCAAGTCTTTCTTTGTAAAATTAAAATTACTTACAGGAACTTCATCCATTGATAACGGATTTCCTGATACAATAATATCTGAAAGACTCGTATAGTAATTAATGTATCTAATGCTTCCTCCAGCTACTCTTTTTTTCTGTTTTTCATCATAGTTAAATTCTTTTACAATCAGATCGTCTTTATTACGGTTAAATATTATGGAATCATTCTTAAAAGAACTACCATACACTCTTGCATATTCAATGTTATCAGGATGAAAATAATACGTTGACAGGATCTCATTATTGCTTAAATGAATTACTCTATAATCATGTTTTTGAGATTTACAGCCGAGGTAAAAAAAGAACACGATAAAAAAATACAGACTATTTCTTTTTTTCATTAGGTTTCTTTTTTCTGTTTTTTAATTCTTTCCAAAAAATAGTTCCTAAATACACTGCTCTTGATTCCAGAGCAATAGTATCTTCAGTAGCGTATTTATTATTAGGATTTTTGCCCGGAGTATATTTTTCCTTGGGGGCATTAAAGGTAGCGCCTAATCTTTCTACACCCGTTTGCCATTTGGTATGATGTTCATCTGAGATTATCCATCCCATTGTATTCATATGAATTTCAAATTTTCCTGTTGAATATCTATCATCATCTGCTGAAAAAGCAGCCTGTTCTGCACCATCCCACATCGTAGCCCCATTACTGGGATCTTCATTTGTTGTCAATGAGCGGATGATTGCTGCCACCGCCAGCTGCATTTTTGTTTCATTTCTTTTTTCAATTTTTGTATTTCTGAATAAAACAGCCTGCTTACTATTTATTCCATAAGCAACCTTATTGATTTTATGCACAGAGGCTATTGCAAGCATTTCTGAAGCAAGCTCATCTTCAATACCAATATTACCTCTGTATGCTGAACTTTCGCCATATATAGTGGATGCTTTCTCTACAAACTTTTCATTTGAAATAAATGTCTCTTTCTCTTTTAATAAATTGGTTCCAACATTAATTCCTGACCATTTTTTATCTGCCTCCACCTTATCATATTCCTTCTGAGTAGTTAAATATATTTTAGTACTCTTTTCTAATCCGCCCAGGTACAGCCCTTCTTTAGTATAATAGATATATTCCGTATTATCCTCTTCCAAAGGCAGCAGCTGCGCTGCCACTTCCGGTCGTACATTATCTACATTTTGCTGATTGGGTTCTGCAGTTTGTCCATGAAATATAATTTCTATGCTGGGAGTTCCACTTACAGCGCAGGTAGCTTTACTGTCCTCAAGGAGAGCTTTTCCGCCATTATCTTCTATTGTGATATTTTCATAGTAGCCATCCCATTTTGTAACAGAAGGGGTGCAGGGATTATTATTCATTTTGGCACAGCTTCCGAAAGTATTTTTCTCAAAAGTTGCTCCAATGTCTACGTGGGTGGCCATTAATTTATCACTGCCGTCTTTATCGTTGATATACCGTTTACTCTGGGTTTTTACCATAAGCTTATCCGGGGCTGTTCCGAACTGGCACTTACAGATTGCTCCCTGGCAAACCAAATGTTTTTCACTCATCATTTTTTGTGTTTTAATGTTTTTGTTCTGCTGTCTCTTTAATGCAGGGAAATATTAGCTTTATGAGGGATTTTTCTACCTTAATTTATTTCACTATACTGCAAAGAATTCATTTTCAAAAACGGATTATTTTCTGTAAAAGTAATGTCTGACCAGCCAGCTGATTCAGATTTATGGTAGAATAGATTAAGCCTGCCAAAGGCTTCAGGGGACGAAAAGTGCCTGCATATTAATATTTTTTATGAGTTGGTAAATCAAAGATAAGCTTCCTGACGATATATTTCAATATAAATTTTAATTTCTTGATTATCATAGAATGTTGATAATGTTCCCGTTACCGAAAACACATTCCGGGATTCTTTATCCAGTTGGTAGTCAAGCTCTATTTTTCCTTTATCTTCATCCAGACTTATTTCGTCATAGCATTGATCTCCTTTAACCTGAATAACAATTCTTCCGCTGTCTGAAAAAGTTCTTTGCAATGAAAAAACAGTATCATAATAAATCATCTCTCCAAAAGAAGGAAAATAAAAATTCAGACGTTCTTCTTTCTGATAATCAGGATATGAATCATAAAGAGGAATAAAGAATATGGGATAAAATACATTACGCTGTAAACTTCCCACCCCGTTCTCAATATTTTCGTAAAAATAGTCATATGTTGTAATAAGCCCTTCTGCTGTTTCCCCCACATAATACTGTTGAATTCTTGGACGGTATATTTCATTCCATCGGGTTTGTATATCTTCAGCATTTTCAATCCGATCTGGTTTTCCTTTCTTGTTCAAAGACATATGTATCGGGTATAATGCTTTTCCAGCAGTTTCCATGATTTTCTCAACCATCAGATCCACTTCGTTATTATTTACCTGTAATTTCTGCCGGAAAATGGAAACCTTACGATCGTCAAACCTTTGAATATCAATAAGATAATATATATTTAATTCTTGTGATTGTTGTGTGATCAGAACGCCATATGTAAGCATTTCAGATGCCTCGGGAACATCAATACGGGAAACCGGGAGTTGTTTTTCCTTCCATTTCTTGTATTTTTCTTTGGGAATATAAATACTGTTAATGTACTTGGGAAGTCTTTCCGGAAGCAGCTCATGCAGTGCACAGTTCCGGTTGTGAAATGAGATCAGTTCATTTTTAGAAATATCATATTCTTTTGAGAGAGAGTCAATATCTACCAAGTCCCTGATCTCTATTTTAATGCCGTCCATTGTTTTTATAATTTTTTCATCATTACGAATATCAGAAAATAAATTAACGGAATCAAAAAAAATACTCCTGAAAAGCATATTGCTCTTCAGGAGTATTAATATATTGGTCCTTCTTATTGAAATATTTTAAATCACATCATCAATATTATAATTCTTATGCTCACGGTTGGTTCTGATAATCATTTCTCCTAAAAACCCTGCCACAAACAGCAATGTTCCCATAATCATCATCGTTAACGCAATATAGAACCACGGATTATTGGTAATTAAATGCCCATAAATTCCTCTGGCAACATCAATAAGTTTTGAAACTCCCAGCCACAATGCAGAAAGAAAACCGAAAATGAACATTACTGTTCCAACGGCACCAAAGAAATGCATAGGCCTTCCTCCAAAACGGCTTACAAACCAAAGGGTTACCAGATCCAGAAAACCTCTGATAAATCTTTCTGTACCAAATTTGGAAGTTCCGTAAGGTCTTGCCTGATGTTTTACTTCTTTTTCTGTAATTCTCCGGAATCCTGCATTGGCAGCCAATACCGGAATATAACGGTGCATATCTCCATATACGTCGATAGATTTTACCACCTGTCTTTTGTAGGCTTTCAAACCACAATTGAAATCATGAAGTTCAACTCCGGAAACTTTTCTTGCTGCTGCATTAAACAGTTTCGATGGGATATTTTTTGTCATCACATTATCAAAACGCTTCTTCTTCCACCCGGAAACAATGTCATAATTATCATTAATTACCATATTGTAGAGTTCCGGAATTTCTTCGGGAAAGTCCTGTAAATCTGCATCCATGGTGATCACCACATCTCCGTTTGTTCTTCCAAAAGCAGCATGAAGCGCCTGTGATTTTCCGTAATTTCTGGAAAATTTAATAGCGTGGATTTGAGGATACTGTACTTTTAAATTCTCAATAATGCTCCACGATAAATCCGTACTTCCATCATCTACAAACCAGATCTCATAAGACAGATTACCGGTTGTGCAGACCTTATCAATTCTTGAAAAAAGCTCTTCCAGAGAGTCTTCTTCGTTCAGTAACGGAATAACTATAGATAAATTCATTTAATTTTTAATAAAAATTAGGCTTGATTTGTTTCTTCTGGCTGAATTGTTTTTGTTCTGAAAAACGCCCCGAAAAACACCGACAAAACTACGTAAAATATAAGAATTGCTGCAAAATATCCTGAAAAATGACTTGCGGTAAGCATATCTTTTCCTTTTACAGCCTCCGGGGTGAAGCTTTGTGACCTCTCTTTGTATTTCTGATCCAGCTCATCAATGTCCTTTTGATGTTTTAAAATCTTTCTCGCAGAAGTATATTCTGTATCCAATTCTGATTTTTGTCTTTGAACATATTGGTAATTTAACAGCTTTTTAGCATCCGTATCTGCAAAATTTAAGAAAGCATAAATACTGAAAATAGAAAGAATTCCTCCGATAAACATCGGAACAAATGCTCTCTTAAAAGCTTCTCTAAAACCCAGTTTATGGTTGTTCCAGTATGATTTTACAGACCAGAATGCTGTAGCAGCATAGATAACAGGCAACACGAAAGCATTGACTTTCAGTGAAGTATCAAAATAATTGATGCCTGAGAAAAATGAATACACTACAAAGAAAATGATCATTGTAGCAATAAAAAGTATAATTCCTAATGTTGATGGACTTTTCGTCATATTTAATTTTTTAAGAAAAAAGTTGAAAAATTATTTCCCTACATGTCAGCTGTTTAGCGCTATCACTGCATTTTTTCAACAAATTTTCTTTGATAAAGTTTTGAAGTTTATAAATTATTCCTACCTTTGCAACGGCAAGTCCTAAACAACCAGCTCCTGAGAATCCTCCAGGGTGGGAACGCAGCAAAGGTAATTGGTCGTAGCGGTGTGATTTAGGTAGCTTGCCATTTTTTTTTGGTTTAAGTTGAGAGAGGTAATTTGATAATTATCTTTTTTTGTTTTTAATACCTTACGCATCATTTTCTAATTTCAGATTACCCTTATTTTTTAAAATTCGAACTCCTCTCCCAGTTTTGGTAAAACAAGTTCTACATTTCTGTCTGCAAAATGCTTTAATGCACTTTCATGATTAATTTCAATTGCAGGGAAAGTATCAAAGTGGCAACCGATTACTTTTGGTGTCTTTAATAATTCTGCTGCTGCAAAAGAAGCTTTTCTCGGACACATCGTGTAGTGGCTCCCAACAGGAAGGATAGAAAGATCAATATTTCCGTATAACCTTGGGAACAGCTCCATATCAGCCATTACTCCTGTATCACCAGCCAAATAAATGTTTTTACCTTCAGGAAGTCTGAAGATATATCCTACAGGAACACCTCCATAGCTTCCATCCGGAAAAGAACTCGTATGATGAGCCGGAACCATGGAAATTTTAAGATCGTCGATTTTTGCCGACCCTCCTAAGTTGACATCGTCTGTATTTTTTGCTGATTTAAAGTACCCACATACTTCAGGAACTCCAATTATGGTAGCTTCCGGATAATGCTGCAACACTTCACCCACATCAGCAATATGATCTCCATGAGCATGCGTCAACAGAATATAGTCGATTTTTTGGGCGGTAATGTCAAATCCTGACTCCGTTTTTTTGTAATTGTAGAAAGGGTCACTCAAAATTGTCTTATCCTTATAGGTGAACAAGAAGCAATTTTGCCCTAAGAATTGTATTTTCATTTTCAATTTAATTTTTAATTATTATTAAACATAAATGACTCAAATGATTTCACAAATAACTAATATAAATTTAGTGACATTTGTGAAAAGCATTCGTGCCATCTGTGTTCTTTAAATGTAAGAGCGATCTTCTTTATAAGATTTTCGCTTATTTTGACGGGAATTTATCTTCAATCAGCCTCAAGTTGATTCCATGCTCCAGATAAGCTTTACAGCCATCTAAAACCGTTGTAAAACCCCCAGTATTATCATTGATTATTTTTAAGAGATCTTCGCCGGTTTGGCTGAATCCATAACTTTTAATGACAACAAGGGTTCCTTTTTCCATTGCTCTGAATTCATAATCTACATGCGTTGAAGGTTCTCCCCACTCCGTTTTAATCAGTTGGTTGGGAATAATCTGATGAACTTTCACTTCGGATTTTACGCCGTACATTTCCCATTCCCAGGCTACGGTTTTACCTTCCTCTAATTTTCCGGTAGATTTTGTAAACCAAAAATGAGTGGTTACTTCAGGATTGATGAATGCTTCAAAAACATCTTCAATCGGTTTTCTGATAAGCATTTGTGCTTCAACAAAGATTGTAGAACTCATGATAAAATATTTTTAGATTTAGTGAAATAAATTAAGTCCTGCTGCTGTAAGAATTGCCATAATAAACGTCATAATACCCACCTGCTTCAGATACTGATCTAATTCTTTAGGTTCTTTTACCGACATGATACTTCTCCTTAATTTCGCAAGTGGAAATAACAGGATCATTACAATAAATACGTAATAGTTCTGAGCCTGTATAAACCCGTTAACTCCTAAAAATATAAGAATCAATACTAAAGGAAGCTGTAACAGGACCATTTCATAGATCATTGCATTTTTAAACCCTATCCTTAAGGCAAAACTATTTTTCCCTGATAGCTTATCACTTTCAATATCCCTCATATTGTTAAGGTTCAAAACAGCCATGCTCATCATCCCTACTGCCGTTCCTGGCAACAGCATATCCCAGCTGAAGGTTTTGGTAAACAGAAAATAGCTTCCGCATACAGAAACCAGTCCAAAAAAGATGAATACGAAGATGTCTCCCAACCCCATGTATCCGTAAGGTTTTTTACCTACTGTATATCCAATGGCAGCTAGAATACTTGCGACTCCCAACCCTATGAAGATATAGAATTCATTCATATAGTCCGGGATGAAAGCTACATACAGCAAAGCGACTGTAGCAATGAAAGACAGTGCTGCAAAAAGAATGACCGCATTTTTCATCTGTTTGGCAGTAATTTTCCCTGATGCAACAGCTCTTGATTCCGCTTCATTGATTCTTCTGGCATCTGTTCCTTTTACCCCATCGCCATAATCATTGGCATAATTTGACAAAATCTGGTATAAAAGTGTTACCAAAAGTGCCAGTGCAAAAATTTTCCAGTCCCAGATTCCTCCTTCTCTGTAAAGCCTCCATTTTGCAATAAAAGCTCCCATAATAATTCCGCTTAAAGAAAGCGGCAGTGTTCTTAGCCTTGCGGCTTTTATCCAATCAGTCATAATTTGTATAATGTAAAATGTATGATGTACAAAGTAAAAGTCTAATGTGTTGAATCATTAATACATTTTACTTTGTACTTTTTACAGTTTATGATATCCATTGATCTTCTCCGAAGTTCGGTTTTCTTTTTTCAAGGAAGGCATTTCTTCCTTCTTTGGCTTCTTCCGTCATATAGGCAAGACGTGTAGCTTCACCGGCAAAAACCTGCTGCCCCACCATGCCATCGTCCGTAAGGTTCATTGCAAATTTCAGCATTCTGATAGAGGTTGGAGATTTTTCTAATATTTCCTGTGCCCATTCATAGGCAGTATCTTCTAATTCCGCATGGGGAACCACTTTATTAACCATTCCCATTTCAAGAGCTTCCTGAGCAGAGTAATTTCTTCCTAAGAAGAAGATTTCACGGGCTTTCTTCTGTCCAACCATTTTAGCAAGATAAGCAGATCCGTACCCACCGTCAAAACTTGTTACGTCAGCATCTGTCTGCTTAAAAATAGCATGCTCCTCACTTGCTAAAGTCAGGTCACATACTACGTGAAGAGAGTGTCCTCCGCCAACAGCCCATCCCGGAACAACCGCGATAACTACTTTCGGCATAAAACGGATCAAACGCTGAACTTCAAGAATATTCAAACGGTGTCTTCCGTCTTCTCCCACATACCCCTGGTGCCCTCTTGCTTTTTGGTCTCCACCGCTACAAAAAGCCCAGCCTCCATCTTTCGGACTTGGCCCTTCTCCTGAAAGCAATACCACCCCTATAGAAGGATCTTCATAGACATCATAAAAAGCATCATATAATTCTGAAGTTGTTTTGGGTCTGAAAGCGTTACGTACTTCCGGTCTGTTAAAAGCAATCCTTGCTACTCCATTACATTTTTTATAGGTAATATCTTCGTATTCTTTGACGGTTTTCCACTCAATCATCTTGTAAAAATTTTTCCCAAAGATACGGAATTACAGAGAATTTTTAGAGTGAAATTTAGGGGTCTCTGCTACAAAAATAAGGATTCTTCAATCCCGGAAAAAAACAAAACCGGAACATTTCTGCTCCGGTTTTATTATCATTTTCTTAAAGCTATTATTTTGCTTTAGCACTAAGCTCAGTTTCTTTAGCTTTCATTTCTTTTACTTTATCTATATTTTTAGTTACAACATAGATTTCTTTAAGTGCAGAAACGGCATCCAGACTTTGAGGTGCAGCTTTGTACCATGCTTCAGCATAAGGTAAAGCTTTAGCAAATCTCTCTTTTCTTGCATCAATCAGTTTGGTAGCTTCATCCGGCTTGTCTTTTCTCAAAGCATTGATCTCTGTTACAATCTTAGAGTCGTCCCCAATAGTTGTATACACAAGATTTTGGTGTGCTTCTGCCATGGTAGGCTTAAGCTCTACTGCTTTTTTGAATGATTCAATAGCATCTGCTGTTGTAGCTGGATTTTTAGACTGCATTACTCCAAGGTTATACCAGTTTGTTGCATCAGTAGGGTTTTTAGCCAACTGTTCTTTTAGAGTTCCCATAAACTTTTCCGTGTTTCCAGACTGGAAATAAGCGGAGCTTTGAGATTCTTTAAGCTTAGCATTATTAGGGAATTTAGCCAATCCTTTTTCTATAATAACAAGAGCTTCATCAGTTTTCTTTGCATTAAGAAGCAATGAAGTTAAAGTTTCATACAGATCCGGTTCTATACTTTTAGACTGTTCAGTTTTAAAATCTGAATAATCAGTATTTTTTTTCATAAGCTCCCAGGTAGCCTTATCTAAATTAACAACCTGTCCGGATTTCTTATCTTTTGCAGTATAAGTAGTCTCCACTCCGGTAAATCCGGAATTGATAAGATCAGTATATATTTTAATTGCAGGATCAGTATTATTTGCCAATGCATGACTAAGCCCTGCATAATACATATAGATCTTATTATCCTGACCATTAGCCTTCAATAAGTCATAAACTTCTACAAACTTAGGGGCTGCAACTGCATAATTTTTTGCATTATAGGCCTCCATAGCAGCTGTATTAGCCGCCTGAAGCTGAGCGTTTACATCTTTTTTCTGTCCAAAAGCAAAAGAAGATGCTACGATAGCTATACCTAAAATAAGTTTCTTCATAATAACTATTTTATATTAATTGTACAATTTATTCTTCAGAATCAGAATTCCCATTTTCCTCTGCCGGAGTTTCATTTTCAGCCTGAGGTACTTCATCATTTTCCTGGTTATCAGTTACAATTTCTACTCCTTCTGTTCCTTCTTCAATTTCTTCTTCTACATCTTTATCCATTTCTACTTTTGCAATTGCTGCAATTTCGTCATTCTTCTTAAGGTTAATTACTTTCACTCCCTGAGTATTTCTACCCATTATTCTCATTTCATCCATTCCCATTCTGATAGCAACTCCGGATTTATTGATGATCATCAATCCATCTTCATCTGTTACATTCTGAATAGCAATCAGATGTCCTGTTTTTTCGGTAATGTTTAGGGTAATAACTCCTTTTCCTCCTCTGTTTGTAATTCTGTAGTCTTCTACTGCAGTTCTTTTTCCGTATCCTTTTTCAGATACTACAAGTACTGTTTCGTTCTCCACATCATTCACAACAATCATACCAATTGCCTCGTCTCCTTCTTCAAGAGCAATTCCTCTTACCCCAATGGATCCTCTACCTACTTCTCTTACTTTTTCTTCAGGGAAACGGATACACTTACCGTTTTTAGTAGCGATCATAATCTGGGAGGTACCATTTGTAAGGTAAGCTCCTAATAGCTGGTCATTATCTCTGATCTCAATAGCATTCACCCCATTTACCCTTGGTCTTGAATAGGCTTCAAGTGATGTTTTCTTAATGGTACCATTTTTAGTTACCATCACAACGCTCATTTGGTTTACATATTCAGAATCTTTAAGGTTATTGGTTCTGATATATGCTTTGATTTTATCATCCGGTTCAATGTTGATAAGGTTTTGTACCGCTCTTCCTTTTGAAGTTTTAGAACCTTCAGGAATTTCAAATACTCTTAACCAATAACATCTTCCTTTTTCTGTAAAGAATAGCATATACTGGTGGTTGGTAGCAGAAACAATATACTCCAGGAAGTCTTCATCCCTTGTAGTTGCCGCTCTGTTTCCTACACCTCCTCTACTTTGAATTTTATATTCTGAAAGTGAAGTTCTCTTAATATATCCTGCGTGAGAGATTGTAAGAACTACAGATTCATTTGGAATAATATCTTCAATAGACATTTCTCCTCCTGAATAATCAATCTCCGTTCTTCTTTCGTCACCATATTTTTCTTTGATTTCAAGCAATTCTTCTTTGATAATTTCGAATCTTCTTGGCTCATTCGCTAAGATATCTTCCAAATTCTGAATTTCTTTCATAATGGCATCATACTCATCACGGATTTTATCAAGCTCCATTCCTGTTAAACGGGCTAATCTAAGATCCAGAATTGCCTGAGCCTGAATTTCTGAAAGCTCAAATGCTTCGATCAAGCCTTCTTTTGCTCCCTGAGGATTGGCACTATGACGGATGATAGCAATTGCTCTGTCTAAGGAATCCTGAGTTCCTATCACCTTCATGAATCCTTCTAAGATATGAGCTCTTTCCTTCGCTTTTTTAAGCTCATACTGAGTTCTTCTTACAATTACTTCATGTCTGTGTTCCACAAAGTGATGGATGATATCTTTAAGATTCAGCTGTTCCGGTCTTCCGTGTACCAAGGCAATATTGTTAACACTGAAAGAAGTCTGAAGCGATGTATATTTATACAATAAGTTCAGGACAACATTTGGAATAGCATCATTTTTCAATTCATAAACAACACGAAGTCCGTTTCTGTCTGATTCATCTCTGATCTCATAGATCCCAGGGATTTTATCATCTTTAACAAGTTCTGCAGTTCTGGCAATCATTTCCGCCTTGTTCACCTGATAAGGAATCTCAGTTACAATAATGGCATTTCTGTTTCCAATTTCATCAAAGCTTACTTTAGCTCTCAAAACAACTCTACCTCTTCCTGTATGGAAAGCATCTCTTACCCCGTCATAACCATAGATAATTCCACCTGTAGGAAAATCCGGAGCAATGATATGCTGCATCAGCTCATCAATTGTTATTTCTCTGTTATCAATATATGCACAGATGGCATCTATAGATTCTGATAAGTTATGAGGTGCCATATTGGTGGCCATACCTACCGCAATCCCTGAAGTTCCGTTTACCAAAAGATTAGGAACCTTAGTAGGCATTACTGTTGGCTCCTGTAGACTGTCGTCAAAGTTATTCTGAAAATCAACTGTTTCTTTATCAAGGTCTGAAAGAATCTCATCAGAGATCTTCTTTAATCTTGCCTCAGTATAACGCATTGCTGCCGGCGGGTCACCATCCATTGAACCGAAGTTACCCTGCCCGTCCACTTGTGGATAACGCAAGCTCCAGTTCTGGGCCATTCTCACCATTGCATCGTACACAGAGGAGTCTCCGTGTGGGTGATATTTACCTAAAACATCCCCAACAATTCTTGCAGATTTTAAATATTTTCTATTAGAAAAAACCCCTAATCCATACATACCGTAAAGTACTCTTCTATGAACGGGTTTCAAACCGTCTCTTACATCCGGTAACGCTCTTGAGACGATAACAGACATCGAATAATCGATATAAGACGATTTCATTTCATCAACGATGTTGATAGGAATCAGTCTTTCTCCTTCTTTTTGCATAAACAAATTTTATTATAATGATAGCCAGACCTTTAGCTGTATGTCTGAAAATTATTTATTTCGAATTTTTATTAACGGGCTAATTTACGAAAAAATTGCCGATTTTTGTGGTAGAATTTATCCAAAAAATCTTAAAAATTCATAAAATATGAGCATATTAAGTATAACTTTCCACTGTACGAAAAATAATCTCGAGGAATGGGAAAATTATATTGATGAAACACTGGTGGTAATGACTGAAAACTTGATGGATGTGAACAAATATATCCTTTCTGAAGTACACAGTGATTATATTGAAGACGGGAAAAATTACAACCTTCTTTTGATCTTTGATAATGATGAACTCCGAAATGATTTTATTGAAAGTGAATTAAAAAATATAGCTGAGCGCGTTGAAACAAAATTCGGTCAGGAAGTTATCATCTTCAATACTTTTTTAAATCCTAAAAAATCCAGATTTTAATATCAATAAATAGAAAAGGACTATACTTATTTCTATTCTGAACATAAAAAAAGAGGTTATTGTTTTAACCTCTTTTTTTCTTCATTATCTATGATGGCCATGACCGCGGCCTTTATGATGGTGACCACGACCTCTATCTTCATAAATATATACTTTTTTTACCTGGCCGGGAGCATAGTATCTTGCACTCCCTCCATACACTTTTTTCGCCTGCCCTGGTGGAAGCCTTCTTCCGTGATGCTCATGAACCACACAAGATGTCAGCATCAGCATAACCACACCTGCTCCCATCACTTTAAACATACTTTTCATTATTTTCACTTTTTCAAACTTAGTTGCCAAAAGATAACAAGGTTAATGCCAAATTGTTCGAAATTCCAGATTCCGGATATAAAGTGTAAACCCTAAAATAGATAAAACGGTTTTATAGGTGCTCGTATTTCATTAAATTATTTCACTTCTTTTCTCAAACATGATCAAATCTTTCCATTCCCCGTTGAGTTTTCCTATTTTTTTACGAACCCCCACTATTCTGAAGCCATTTTTCTGATGGAATTTGATAGACATTTCATTTTCAGGGAAGATATTGGTCTGTAAAGTCCAGAATCCGTGATCCTCGCTATCCAAAATCATCTTTTTAAGCAGTACTGATCCCAATCCTTTCCCCTGATAGTCTGTATCGAAATAAATACTCACTTCTGCAACTCCTTTGTAACATTCTCTTTTACTCACCAACTTCAAGGCACACCATCCTACTATTTCATTATTCTCATTTTCCAATACCCAGCGACAGGCATTAAAGTATTCCATATCCCAGGCTTCCACAGTAGGAATTACTGTTTCAAAAGTGGCTATACCACTGTCAACTCCCTGTCTGAAAATCTCAAGTACCCGGGCCCCATCATCGGGAAGCATCTCTCTTAGTTCGTAATTCATTCTGTTTAATGGTATTTTCTTTTATTTTTTCTTTTGATTCTTGTATAATGAGTCTGCTTGCTTTTCTCATCCTCAGAAACCACACTTATGTTTCCGTCAACTTCCAAGACAGACAGTTTTACCTTTTTTATTTGGTCAATGCCATGTTCCCTGATTGCTTCTTCCAGTTCACTTTCGGTAATTTTCACTCTATTCAAGGCTATCTGATCTACAATTCCATCTTTGATAAGTACTACCGGATCATCTTCCATAAATGTTTCAAAGGAACGGTTGGAAAACATGAGTCTTTTTAGCAAAAAATTAGCCACAAACAAAACCAGGGCTGCAATAAGTCCACCCTGAAGTGAAGTATCCGGTCCCACCATTGCATTCTGAACGGCATTGGAGATCAGCAGCAATAAAACAATATCCCCTGCATTAAGCTGAGATAATTGATTTTTTCCAAATAAACGGATGGCGATCACCATGAAAAGGTAAACGCAGAGAGAACGGACTACGACATTAAGAATAGGATCCACAGCTATTTTTTATCTATTCAAATGTATTAATTTTTATCATCCCTTATTATAATTGAATTGATTTTTTCTACCCTTAAAGAATAACAACGGATTTCCATTTTTTAATGATGTACTATTTTAACCTATCTAAATGTTTTGATTCTAAAAAATAAGCCATTATAAGCAGTAAAAACATCGCACCATCTGATATGAACTGTACAGGCCACTGACCAGGATAAGAAAACTCCGGATCAAACAGGGCTGTTCCCGGAAATAAAATAGACATTGCCTGCGTTATCCAATAAAGACTGGCAAAGATGATTGACAGTCTGAAAACAGCCCATTTATCGTCTTTCTGAACCCAAATAAACCACAATGACAAGAGTCCAAGTACTGCAACTACAAAATCATGGAGTGATGAACAGTAAAAAAGAAACCCATAGGAATTGTGAAGCACGAATGCTTTATTTACAGGGTACATTGGAAGTAATCCATGGAAAATGGAAAACATTGGTTTTATTTTCTATCATGAATGGTAATAAACGTTTCAAAGAAATAAAAAACAGCATTCCTAAAATCAGTGGGAAAGTTTTAGCAAAGGAACTAAGAGACCTGGAACAAAATAAACTTATTAACAGAACTATTCAGAATGATTTACTTACGATCATTGAGTACACCCCTACCCGGCATACCACTACATTAAGATCTGTATTTATGTCGATGATCGATTGGGGGAAAATCCACAGAAAGAAAATCATTGAAGATTGGTAGACTTTCTTTGGCAGATGTACCTACTACTCCATTTCCTTTATAAAAATATTCTACAAACGGGCCTGATGCGCCATAATATATAGGTGCAGAAATTCCCGCATTCCATTCGAATTTATCCTTAGGCCCACAGCTTATTATTAACAATAAGTTGGGTAAGAATAATGCTATGTTTTTTATTTTTTTCATCATGGAAATGTTATTCTTCCTGCCAATATTCAAGGTCTGTTGGCTTGTGAAGAGGAATTCTACCTTCCCATTTGGAGACTACTAATCCTTTTGGGAGAGTGTATTTTGATACATCATATTTTCTTGTTTCATTATTGAGCTTGGCTAATCGAAATTTCATGATACGTTCTTTTGAGGTGGAACTTTGCAGCCATATTGTTCCAAATGTGTAATTCTCAGAAAGATTCAACTTGTCCATCACATACACGATATGGACGTTTTTATTTTTTTTATAAAATGAATCAAAAGTATTTTGAAAGTCAGCAGGGAAAACAATCTCACCTTTATACCATTGTTTATTATCATCGGAAATCCATTGTACTGTTGTATGAACAGGAAACTTTCCTTCTTTTACTCCAGCATTAATATGGTTAGACAACCAATCCTTATAAGGAATAATAAACTGATTCTCATTTAAAAATATATAGCTGCCATCTTTGGAAAAAGCTGTAACGGATTCATAAAAATCACGATTTTCTTCACTGCTAAATCCTATGTCATATTTATAAGTTTTTTCACCTTTTCCCAAACTGAATAAGGAATGCCGTGTAGATAAGCATATTTCAAAATATCTTTTGCTTCATCTCCTGCTGATGTCCAAAGAGTAACCGAATTAGAATCATCTTTATTGGTCTCTCCTACACGCTTGGCTTTTATTTTAGTAATTTCTTCGTTTCCAAATGAACCAGAGAGCCAAACTGTTACATTTCCTCCAGGAGCCATACCTGTGATAATTTGACTATAATTTTCTTTCTTCCCTTTAATTTCTTTTCCTCTTTTAAATAGCTCCAACATTTTTTCTCTTGGAAGTTTTGCCCCAACTTTATATTCAATCAAATCAAGGCCACAGCGCCAGCTAACAGAAATACTATCAGGAACAGGTTTAAATATTTCGCCTCCTGTATAACCGCCACTTGTCATTCCCCAACCAGGATTTATCCCTACATTCGCTGATGTTCCTGCCACCCCATTTCCTTGATAGAAATATTCTACAAATGGACCTCCTGAGATATAATTTTTTGGTGCGGAAATTCCTGCATTCCATTCAAATTTATCTTTAGGGCCACAGCTTATTATTAACAATAAGTTGGGTAAGAATAATGCTATGTTTTTTATTTTTTTCATCATGGAAAACGTTATTCTTCCTGCCAATATTCAAGGTCTGTTGGCTTGTGAAGAGGAATTCTTCCTTCCCATTTAGGGACTACAAATCCTTTGGGAAGAGTGTATTTCGGTGACATCAGTTTTTTCTGTTCATCATTAAACCTTCCTAAACGAAAACGCATTACCTGATCTTGTTTTTGCTTGTTTACAAAATAGATAACTCCTTCAACAAAATCTCCCCCAGTATCTTTAGGGATTGTCACAATCATTCGATCATAGCCACCTTTTTCAAATGTTGCCTGAAGGTTTTGTGGTAAAACTACACTTCCTTCAAACCAACGCGATTCATCATCATAAGAATGCCAGATCAAATCCATCTGCACAGGGAGTTTTAGCAGATGTGATGGATTAGGATTTTTTGGGTACCCAATAAAACGATTTGACCATTTTAAAAAATAAGGTGTTGAATCTAGAAAATAGACACTTCCATCTTTTGAATAATAAATGATTGAATATTTATAATCTTCTTCACTGCTAAAGCCCAGATCGTATTTATATTGCTTATCTCCTTTTTCCCAAACTGAATAAGGAATACCGTGTAGATAAGCATATTTCAAAATATCTTTTGCTTCATTTCCTGTTGATGTCCAAAGAGTAACCGAATTAGAATCATCTTTATTGGTCTCTCCTACGCGCTTGGCTCTTATTTTAGTAATTTCTTCATTTCCAAATGAACCAGAGAGCCAAACCGTTACATTTCCTCCAGGAGCCATACCTGTGATAATTTGACTATAATTTTCTTTCTCCCCTGTAATTTCTTTCCCTCTTCTAAATAATTCTAACATTTTTTCTCTTGGAAGTTTTGCCCCAACTTTATATTCAATTAGGTCAAGACCACAGCGCCAGCTAACAGAAATACTATCAGGAACAGGTTTAAATATTTCGCCTCCTGTATAACCGCCACTTGTCATTCCCCAACCAGGATTTATTCCTACATTGGCGGATGTACCCGCTACCCCCTTTCCTTGATAAAAATATTCTACAAATGGACCTCCTGAGATATAATTTTTTGGTGCGGAAATTCCTGCATTCCATTCAAATTTATCTTTAGGTCCACAGCTTATTATTAACAATAAGTTTGGTAACAATAATGCAATATTTTTAATTTTATTTTTTGTTATCATACACTCTTATCTAAGGATACCATTTTTCTCTTTCATAATAAATATTACCATCTTTATCTACTTTAGGGGCTACTGGTTGGTTGACAAAACCTACACTTTCCAGAAGATGATGATCTCCTGTTTTTACGCCTAACGCGGCCAGTCCTCCAAAGTTAGCAGAAAGATGGATATAATGGTTACAGATATGCTGATATATTTCTGAAGGCATCGTATAATTTCCAACCCCTTCTTTTTTACTTTCTTCCAGCATCAGATTCATATACTGTTTCAAAACTTTATATTTATCCGTATCCGGAATTTCATATTCAAATTTTTTCTTTACATCTGGTGATTTATTATAATCATCATAAAAAGGCACCTTATTATCAATAGCTTTATGCAGCATCATATACATGGGTACTAAGCTGTATTTATTAGATATATACCGGGAATCTTCCAGAATATAATGGTCTGATTCTTTGGTTTGGAATACCCGAAAGTAAGGACTTGTGGATACTGTTTTTTCTTTATCCGGGAAATCCGGCTCTGCTTTGTTCTCCCGTGTTCCCACTCCTGCACTCGTTATGGTTGTTTCTTTTACGTGATCGTACGTATTTCTAAATACAATCTCTTTTTCTGTAGAGATGCGCTGGTTGATATAAAACTGTCTTATTTTTTCTTTTTCCTTAAGGGTTTTATCATCCCCTGTTTTCATATCAAAATAATCCAAAACAGCGGTATATTTATCCAGATGGGCATAGCCACCTCCTATATCTGAATGGGCTCCCAACATTGATATCGTATACCCTTCTTCTGTGGGAGTTAATGCAAAGTTTTTCCGCCATTCATTATGGGCCGTAATATGGAAGATCTTTTTGATGCCCAATCCTGATACTTTCGTTTTGATGTCCTGAAGCGAAGCCTGACCCAAAAATGCTGCAATACTGTAAGGAACAGTTAACGGATTTGTAATAAGGGCTCCTGCTACTTTATATCCTATATTTTCTTTCACGACCATATCGGAAATTACGGTATCAAATACCCCCAGAAAACGGATTTCTATGGAAAAAGTATCTCCAACAGGTTGATACCCTGCCTTTGCCAATCTTTTTCCAAAAAGCCCCCCTGCATGTACAGAGACATAAGATACCTTGGGACGTCCCATTTTGGTATCCATTTCATCCCGCATCACGGTATCATATTTTACCGATTTCTTTACTTCATTGCAAAAATGCCTTGCTGCTGCGGCACCCCTGCTAAACCCAAAAACATCAAATACAATCTTATTAATTTTTTTATTTTTAGAAATACCTCTAAACTCATTTTCTATTACACTTTTAATCCCTTCTTCTACTCTGCCAATTACCCCCCAATCTCCTCTTCCTGCACAGGAACCTGCAATATCGTCTTCTTTATCCTGTTTCGTTCCTATTCCTTCTACATATTGTTTTAAAATAGCATAGTTTCCATATTCCGGATGAGCGTCTTCACTTCCTTTTGCGTCTTCACTCGGGTTCTTTTTCTCTTTATAAAGATCAAACAGTTTTGCAACGTTGGAATATGGATTCCAGTAACTGTCACGGTCTGAGATTTTAATCTTTTTCTGTTTTCCGGTTTTGGGATCTTTGATGGTTTCGTAATATTCCTGGGGAACGGTATCATTTTTATAATAAGTTTCCCCGGAGTTGATCTTACTGTAATAGGTTTTATCAGAATTATACCTGTTATTTCCTGTGCCATCAAAAAACATCCCGATAAAAACATTTACAGAGTCTTTAGGCTGATATGCCGGAGCTTTTTCCACTGCGGAGCCGTGATGAATATCTTTATCTGCATTCAGATTATTCAAACCTGATGCATTGATATTGGTATTTCCTTCAGAGTACAGGTTATATCCTTTTTCTGTTACCTTGGTATATTTCCCGTTGACAATTCTTGTTCTGCTCATAGGAAAAATATTAGTGGTTATGACCTTTTTCGCCACTGTTCATATAGATTGAGCTTTTCGTATGGCTTGTAAAATTTTCTTCAGTACTGAAATTCATTTCTTTTCTTGAAATTTCATTACGTTCCTGTTTTACTTCGCTGTGTACGTCTCCTTCTATAAACTCTGTAAGTTTTCCAGTGATGAAAACCTGGGAATCTCCTATCACAGAAGAGGTTTTTATCATCCCCACGCTTTCACTATGATTCATCGTCACCGTATCTGTTTTATTCATTCCAACGCTGGTAGACATATTTTGCCCGACATTGATATTGAGGTTTCCTCCTGCATTGAAGTTGATATCATTAGGTGCAGATACTGTGATGTTTCCTTTGCCGTCCATGAAATAATTGTTACCGCTTGGGTCTACAATATTTACGCTTCCTTCGGCATCATTCATCAGAATACGGATACCGCTTCGGGTCTGAATAGATTTTAAATGGTTATTCACACCGCCACCTAGGGCAACTCCACCATGGAATATTCCGCCCATCACGAAAGGACGATCCGGATGGTTATGTACAAATCCTACCATTACCTGATCTCCTACTTCAGGAATGGCTACATAGCCTCTGTTTTGGATGATCTGATCTGTTCCTCCGGCATCCGGGCTCATTACCCTGATAAAATCTGTTGTTTCATTAAGCTGCCACAGGAATTTTACTTTTACGCGTCCCTGTCCCAAAGGGTCTTCGTTGGAAACTACCACCGCAGGCTGTGTTTCTGCAAAAGGGGTGGTAAATTCAGGTTTCGGGATGAATCCTGTATCAGAAGCAATGGCTTCAAAACTTCCTTTATAATGGCCTAAGGTATCAATCTCATGGGTAACTTCTGTCATCATCAGTTTTGTGAAATACCCTGTTTTGCTGGAATCAGGTTTTCTCAGATAAAGATCTGCGGTACAGCCCGGATATAGAAACGGCATTGTGGTATCACCAGATACTCCAAATACATCTACTCCTTTACTGCCCCATGCTCCTGTTTGGGAATTCACCACATCCATATCGGTAGCGGCCCTGATGGGAGCCGGCTGAAGTGAAGGGGTTTTAAAAATACCTTGATTATTTGAATAAGTAGTTTGAGCAAGACTTCCCATATGTTTTAATGGAGTTTCGCCTGAAGTCAGCATGGTATTTTTACTGCTGTTGTACCCATAATAACCGGGTTGGGTATGGAGTGCCCTAAGTTCGGTATGAATATTTGAGGCACTACTTCCGCTTATCAGCTCAAGAGGAGCAGCCGGAGCCGGCATATTTCCGAAATGCAGTACTTCTCCATCATAGAAAAACTGTTCTCCATAGGCTTCTGCCAACCTGCATAAATAATTGTAATGGGTTTCATTGTACTGGGAGCTGTAGACAATTTGTGATGAGGCTTTGGCATTTACCCTGAAATCATACCAAAACGGATCTATTCCCTGTTTAATAACCTCATCGGCTATAATTCCAGTATTGACAGGTTGTGATCCTCCAAAACTCTGGGTATGCGGAGATCCGTCTAAAAGAATGGTAGGACTGAAGCCTTTTAAAACTATATTTCCCAAACTGTGAGCTTCCTGGCTGAATCCTACCTTGGTAATGATTCCTACGAAAACTCTTTCAGGACTGTTTTTGGTTTCAAAATCTTTGTAAGCAATTTTGATGGTAAGACGCTTGCCTAAAAATGTATTGGCCTGTTCCAGCTGATGTCCCTGTTTTTCGGATAGGGCATCATGAGCCAGTGTTAACTCAAATTCGTGATGGGTTACAGCGCTCTGCTTTAGTTTGAAATGTTTAAAACTGGAAATGATTTCACCATTGATAACGGCAGAAAGCTTGACGATTCGGTTGATTCCCGCTGTATTATTTTCTTTTACTGCCTGAGCGTTATCAGGAGCACGGTATCCATCAGTAAAGGATACGCGTTCTGAAGTCGTATTTTTTTTCATGCTTTATATTTGTGTTATTCTGAATCTAATGATCACAAATATAAAAAATATTTTAAATTAAATCTAAATAAAGGGAAATATACCTGCTTTATAGAATATTCAAGAAATAGCTCAATAACTAATGTCTTGGTATATCTTTTGAATTTTCAAAAAACAATAATTCTATACTATGATACGACTACTTTTTATATGTGTAAGCTTCATCTTCTGCTTTATTGCTTGTAGTAAAACAGCATCTTCATCGACAGATAAAAAACAGATCACCGAAAAAGTAAACCAACTTTACAGCCAATATGGGAAATCCAATGAAACCGTATATAATCAGCCTATTCCGGATGATTTATTTTCCCCGGACTTAAAAAAGGCTTTGCAAAATGCCATAAATGCTTCAAAGGCTGATATTGAGAAGGTGAAAAGCAGCGATCATCCGGATGAGAAGCCTTTGATATTTGAAGGGGCTATGTTTTCAAGTTTATATGAAGGCTATACTGCTTACAAGATCCAATCTATGGACATTCACAATGCTTCAGCCCAGGTGCTCGTCCGTTTTGAGTACAATATAACCTATCCTACAGTATCATGGACAGATACCATACATTGGTGGAACGTGATGGGAGCTGGAAAATTGATAATATCACCTTTGATTCTATCGGAAATTCTAAAGATCTTAAAACAAGAATGAAAGAGTTTGTACAAAGTACCCGTTAAAAATAAAACCGCTTATAAAAGCGGTTTTTATTTTTTTATGGACACTGAACGATTGGGATTTCACTGCAGAAAACTTTATCTGCCCATTCGCAATAGGTGCAATATTGTTTAGGTTCTCCTCCATACACTGATTTTAAATCTAATTTAGTCAGTTTCTTTAAATTTTTCATATCGTTTTAATTTTATGGTTAAACAAAATTAAACGAATCCTATTAATTATTATTATAATTTAATATTCAAAATTTTCATTATTTACACTATTTAGATAAAATCCGTATAAGGATCTACTTCGCTTTATTTACAATAATAGACTCTTAAGACTATCTGTTATTGATTTCTACGGTTACAGGCATCACATAGGTATAGGCAACCATATTGTCACTTATTTTTTTGCGGTCTACTCTATAATCAAGTTCGCTTAAAACATTCTCAATTTCTTTGCTTACGCTTTTGCAATCGCCACTGGAATGGACATTTACAATTTTTCCGTTTTTAGCAATATCAAATTTCACTACTGAATTGACGGTTCCCTGTCTGTATTCAGGCTTGGTAAGATCAAAATTGGCGATCAGTTGAGACCTGATGTCATTAAAAGTTTCACTTTTATTCAATTGAATTTCCTGGATTGTATTATGATCTGTAGTTTGTGCCTGAGCAATATTGGCTACCGCTGAAAATGCAACAACAAAAAGTAAAGCGGTCAATATTTGAATTTTATTTCTCATAACTATTTGGTTTTAAGATTATATTTGGGTTTATTCTCTATCTCTTACTCAAAGTTATTAAAAATAATTCATATTAATTTTACATTCAGTTAACATTGAGTTAACATTAAAACATAAGTATCTGATTAACAATTGTATAAATTTATAAAATACGTGAAAATTTAATATTGAAAGTTAGATTACAATACTAAATCTTTACTATTTCACCTGTTTTTTAATCCGATCGGGTGCTTCAACTTGAAAATACCTGTATTTAAATAAAAAAAAGAATCTGCTTTCGCAAATTCTTTCCTATACTTATATTGATGTTCTGATTATTCCAGTTCCCTTTTCAAAAATTTTCCTGTCAGACTTTTCTTAGATTTTACAATTTCTTCAGGAGTTCCCTGGGCTACGATCTGTCCTCCATACTTTCCTCCTTCAGGGCCTACATCAATAATATGGTCTGCCAATTTAATTACATCCATATTATGTTCGATGATGATAAATGAGTTTCCTAATTCCACTAATTTATTAATGGCTTCCATCAGGATTTTCACGTCTTCAAAATGCAGTCCGGTAGTAGGTTCATCCAGGATATAAAGGGTATTTCCAGTTTGTCTTTTTGCCAGTTCCGTTGCCAGCTTGATACGCTGTGCTTCTCCTCCGGAAAGGGTTGTTGACTGTTGTCCCAGAGTAATATATCCTAAACCTACATCCTGTAATGTTTTTACTTTTGCAAAAATCTTAGGAATAGGCTGGAAGAAATCTACCGCTTCATCAATCGTCATATCCAGTACATCGGAAATGGATTTTCCCTTGTAGCGGACTTCCAGCGTTTCCCTGTTGAAACGCTTTCCGTTACAGGTTTCACAGTGAACGTATACATCCGGAAGGAAGTTCATTTCAATGACTTTCAATCCTCCCCCCTGGCAGGTTTCACATCTTCCGCCTTTTACATTGAAAGAGAATCTTCCCGGCTTATATCCACGGATTTTACTCTCAGGTAATTCTGCAAAAAGATTTCTGATGTCTGTAAACATTCCTGTGTAGGTTGCAGGATTGGAACGTGGCGTTCTTCCAATGGGAGTCTGGTCTACATCCACAATTTTGTCAATATTATCCAGACCTTCAATTTTTTTATAAGGTAAAGGCTCCTGAACTGCTCTGTAGAAATGTTTATTAAGGATTGGGTATAATGTTCCGTTGATCAGTGAAGATTTTCCACTTCCTGAAATTCCGGTTACCACAACCAGTTTTCCCAGAGGAACATCCAGTGTTACATTTTTAAGATTGTTTCCTGTAGCTCCTTTTAATAATATATTTTTTCCGCTTCCTGCTCTTCTTTCCTCAGGAATGGCGATTTTTCTTTTTCCATTGATATACTGAGCGGTTATGGTATCCGCTTTCAATAAATCTTTCGGTTTTCCCTGCCAAAGGATCTCTCCTCCGAATTTTCCGGCTCTGGGACCAATATCCAGCACCTCATCGGCTTCAAGAATCATATCTTTATCATGCTCAACCACCAATACAGAGTTTCCGATATCTCTAAGGTTCTTTAATGAGTGAATAAGCCTTTCATTATCTCTCTGGTGAAGACCGATACTTGGCTCGTCCAGAATATACAACACATTAACCAATTGAGACCCAATCTGTGTTGCCAGACGTATTCTTTGAGATTCTCCTCCGGAAAGGGTTTTGGAACTTCTGCTCAAACTTAGATAATCCAAACCAACATCCAGCAGAAACTGAAGCCTGGTTTCAATTTCCTTTAAAATTTCGTGAGCGATAATTTTATTTTTTTCAGAGAATTTATCTTTAACGTCAATTAACCAATCTTTTAAATCAGCTAAGCTTAACCCATTGACCTCAGCAATATTTTTACCATCTATTTTAAAGCTTAAGCTTGAAGGCTGAAGGCGGCTTCCATTACATTCAGGACAGGTTTCTTCTGTGGTAAAATGCCTTTCCAGCAAGATAGCCTCATAAGATTCTCTTTCCTCAATAATTTCCTCCATAAAAGGAATAAGACCATCAAAACTGATCTTTATCTTTTTGGTAATTCCTGCGTATTTAAGATCTTTATTAAATTCTTTGTGACAGCCGTTATAAATGTAATTCAAAGCTTCTTCCGGAATATCCTGTAAAGGCGTTGTTAACCCCAGTCCGAAGATCTCAAGGATATTTTTAATCTGCGCCAGTATCCATTTGTTTGATTTGATATCTTCCAGAGGTAATAATGCACCCTGATTGATTGACAGTTTTGGATTTTCTGTAAAATAATCGGTGTTGATCTTTTTGATCATCCCAAGTCCTTTACAGTTTGGGCAGCTTCCTTTTGGGGAGTTGAATGAAAAAGTATTAGGCTCCGGCAATGCTAAGGAATGTCCTGTTTCAGCATCCATTAAATTTTTGGAAAAATATTCAATAGCTGTACTTCCCAGCTTCTGGATTCCAATGATGCCCTCGCCCATTTCCATTGCGGTACGCAACGATTTTTCCATTCTGCTTTCTGAAGCACTTTCCCCGATGATCCAACGGTCGATAACGATATCAATATCATGGGTTTTATAACGGTCAAGCTTTAAATCATACTCAATATCCTGTAATTCTCCATCAATTCTAGCCTGTCCATAGCCCTTTTTTGCCATCTGTACGAAAAGTTCATGGTAATGTCCTTTTCTGGACCGTACTACGGGTGCCAGCAACATTATTTTCTCTCCTTTATAGTTTTCCTTGATGGTCTCAAGAATCTGATCTTCCGTATAGCTTACCAGCTTTTGCCCGGTAGACAAAGAGTAAGCATCAGAAACCCTTGCATATAAAAGACGTAGAAAATCGTACAGCTCTGTAACGGTTCCTACGGTAGAACGTGGGTTTTTATTGGTTGTTTTCTGCTCAATAGCAATGACAGGTGAAAGTCCTTCTATTTTATCTACATCCGGACGCTCCAGCCCGCCTAAAAACTGACGTGCATAGGCAGAGAATGTCTCAATATAGCGACGCTGGCCTTCTGCAAAGATGGTATCAAAAGCCAGTGAAGATTTTCCACTCCCCGAAAGACCGGTAATTACTACCAGTTCATTTCTAGGAATTTTAACGTTAATATTCTTTAGATTGTGCTCACGTGCTCCGTAAACTTCTATATATTCTGTTGATTTGCTCATAATTCAGAGTGACTTTGCCTGAAAATCACAACGTGCAAAATTACGGAATTTTATGGAAATTTATTAACCGTAAAAGGTATAAAAGTTTAATCTTTATTAAATTGAGTGATACAGAAGTACTCAGAGAAATCTATAAAAGGTTTTGCTGATTTTTCAGAAAAATAAAAAAGACCAATACAGATTATATTGGTCCTTTATTGTGTATAGGGTATATTATTATTTTACAAACGAATTGTATGAACTTAATACCGATTCATAAGATGAGTCGATCTGCTGAATGTTATTATCAGGAATTTTTCCGGCTTCCTTAGCATCCCTGATCAGTTTTCTGTAGGTATCTAAAAAGCTGGAAGCATTCTTGTTAAAAATTTCAAACTGAGATTTTTTATAAGCATACTGTGGATCTTTCACATCGAATACCAATTTTGCATTGGCTTCCACAGCTTTGGCGAATTCATTATACTTTTTCTGTGCCTCTGCTTCATTAAATTTTTCTGTATATTGTTTACCAAGCAGTTCCACCACAGAATCTAAAGAATTCATTACATTTTTGGAAGATAAAATATAGTTTTTCAACGGATGATCTTTAAGGATTACTTCTTCAGCGGCATCTGTTGCAGGCTTAATCTTCATTATAATATTCTCCCCAGCTAAATAGAGTGCATCGGCTTCAGTTTCAATCTCTTTTCTTAAATTCTCTGCTTTGGCACCTTTATCATCTTTATAATCTTCAGAATTCATATAAGATTTAAGCTCTTCAAATTTCTTCTCTATTTTTTCTTTTTTGGTTTTGTAAATATTAAAATCTGATTCAATTCCGGCTTTATCTTTTTCAAATCCGGAGGGAACCTCTTTGATTTTTGAAAAGCTGTAATCCATTGAACTTATTACAGGCATCATCATTACATTCCCGCCTTTTGATCTTACGACTGCTTCATCAGCATATTTTAAGATTCTCTCAACATGTTTCGAAGTGTTTTTATAAGAATCAATAAAATTATTGTTAAAATCAATAATAGTGTTTGCTTCCTGTTCTCCTCCCAAATTCAGAACTGCGTTCCCCAGTTTATCAGCTCCTTTTTTACAGCTTATATTCACTACTGCCAGGGACAAGGCCATAGCCATTATCATAATCTTTCTCATATTTTTGGTATTGTTTTAATTTTACATATCCTGAAATTCAACATCTTCATTGGTTATTTTCACCAGATATTCAATACCGTCTATTGCTTTGGCAATAATCTGATTTCTAAGAATATTGGACATATTTTCCCAATACGCTCTTCCATAGAAGGAATAGTTTTGGGGAACAATCTCCACTTCTACCGTTCTTACAAAACCTTCTTTAGGTCTGTTGCTTACCATGGTTCCCCTTCTTACTCTTACATCTCTCATTTCATCTTTCAGAATCATCCTGCAGTAATTCTTAACGTCTTCAAGTGAAATGATCTTATCTCTTGTTGTTAATGCATATTTATAAGCCTGGATGCTGTCTGTTCCTTTTTGCTCCTCTGCTCCTCCCAGGGTTTCAGCAAGCAAAACAATGGTCTGAGATTTCAGCTGGTTAGACAGCTCTGTTCCCGGACGCATATGATTGGCTAAAGTACAGTGGGTTACCCAGAAAGAAGCATACGTATGATCTGTTTTTTCTACAGGCTCCATAATGACATAATTCAGTTCCTGTCTGATATTTCTCTTGGCATTATTCACTTTCTGTACCATAGATTTCATTTTGTCAGACATTTCGCTCAATACCCCTTTTACATTATCTCTGTTCAGAAGGGAAAAAGCAGCAATTTCATCCCGGGTCAGCTCCAGAACATTGGCAATCATATCCACAGCATTTCTACTGGTAAAACGTTCCATTCCTCCTTTCCTAACGGTATACAAACCTTTTTTAAGATCATCCGCCGGTGTGAAAGGGATTTCTGTATATTTCCTTCCGTCTCCGTCCTGAACATCATCTACATATAGAAAATGTTCTCCTTCGTCAGTAACCAAAGGAATATTATTCCCCATGATATCTAAACTGTATTCTGTTTTCTTCCAACCTCTATTGTAGATAGGAAATGCATTCAGCACAAATGAAAAGTTATCCAGGATTTCAGCAGAAAACTGGGGTGGAAATTCAAAAGTTAACCATAGGAACTTTTTATTGTCCATATATTTCACAATCTCCTCTTTTCCGTGAAGGAATTCAAGATTTTGCGGAAGTTTTCCCGGCTCTGAAAATAAACTGTTGGAAATTCCTGTTACCTCAATAAATTTATGACGGTAAATACTTTTAATATCTTCAATCACTTTATTCCGGATAGACTGCTCTCTGAACATCTGTTCGTAACCGTCCGGCTGGTTTTCTGTAAGGTAGCTTAATCCCTCTCTTACAAATAGTGGATTTCCATTACTGGTAACGGTAATATAAGGTAATAATTTATAGACAAAATCCAAATGCTCAAAAGCAGGATTGGAACAAAAGATACTTAAATATTTAGGGAAATTTTCGTTTGTATATTTACTGACATCAACTCCTACTGTAATTTTTCTATAATCTTCGGGTTTTCCCGGAAACCTGGCAATAGGAATTTTATTGAACCGGTCATCTATACTGTAGCAAGTATTTCCTACAAACATGATGGAAGTATGAACTTTATTGATCCTTACATTTCCTACGGGAGTGAAAGGAATATTCAACTGTTTGTCGGACTCTGATTTTATGGTGGAAGTCATCTGCTTACGGAAGAAAAACTCCGTATGTTCCAATAAAACTTCGGAAGACTCATAAGGCTGTGTAAAAGCTACAGAGTGAGCGGGAATAGGATGGGTATAAATAGATGGCGTAAGAAGTTTTGCCAGTTTTTCTAAAATACGGGCATTGACCGTCTGAATTTCATTATTAGCCTTAAAGACCTCTGTACTGAATGCATCTATCAGTAGTTTTACAAAAGGATCTAAAGATTGCGGGCTCTTGAGTCCCCAAACTTTAGTGGCATTCTGAAGCATTCTGGCTTTTACAGATTCTTTGGAATATATATTCTGATCTAAATTCATAAATTTTTGGTGCTGTTAAAAAAAATTAATCAATAGACATCGGGCTTAGAAACAATTCTGTTGAAAAACTGAAACGTTCTCCCGTAGCTTCCATTTTTGCATTGATCGCAATTCTTACTTTCTTTTTGATTTCTGTGTGCTCTTTGGTATCGTAGCTGTGTTCTACAAACTGTATATTGGCATCAATCTGTGGCTGTACAATGCGGGGTTCGTATTCCTGAATCTGTCTTTTAAGACTTTTAACAAAAACATTTTCCCAGATCGCGCTGGTGACTCCGTTATCAAATTCCAGGTTCCAAACGTCGTTGCCATAATTTTCATCATATCTGTTCTCCCCTTTTTTAGTGGTAATCAGTAACATGATATTGTGGGCAATACTTTCCCCCATATCGCAGGTATCAATGCTTCCGCCTTCAGTCATTAAAGTTGAAGGTACAAAAGGCATTCTGTAATTTGGTGTATCCATAATCAACTTCTTATTTTTTACTTCATGGTTAAGTTTACTTAAAAACGAAATACCAAAATACACATTTTCACTAAATAAATGTTTAATAAATTAAAATATTATTCAAAAACAAAGGCTTCCAAATTGAATTGAAAGCCTTGCTGCTATTATATCTTATATGATATCAGTGTGTTTTTTTGCGGTTAATAAAATAATAGACCGGAAGTCCCAGCACAACCATAATCAACCCAGGCCATGTATATTGCTGTTTGTAAATTAAAAGCAGTATACAGAAGCCTGTTCCAATCACTAAATAAACAATTGGAGTAATTGGATAAAGCCAGGTTTTATAAGGTCTTTCAAGGCCAGGCTGCCTGATTCTTAAATAAATCACCCCGAAAACGGTAATCATATAAAATAAAACGATGACAAAAGAGATCATATCCAACAGGTTTCCATACTGCCCGCTCAAACAAAGAAGTGAAGCCCAGACTCCCTGCATCCATAATGCATTTTCAGGAACTTCATTTTTATTATTTTTTTCTGCTGATGTAAAGAACATTCCATCTTTTGCCATAGTCTGAAAAACCCTTGCTCCGGCTAAGATTAATCCGTTATTACATCCAAATGTGGAAATCATAACCAGTAAAGCGATAATCACTGTTCCTGCACTTCCAAAAATATTCTGTGATGCTGCTACCGCTACCCTGTCATTGGTCGCAAATGCAATTCCATCTCTGTCTAATGCATTTAAATAGACAAAATTAACTGCAATATAGAGAAGCATCACCGCAGAAGTTCCATAAATCATAGATTTCACGACATTTCTCTTCGGGTTATCAATTTCTCCGGAAACAAATGTTACACTTTCCCAGGCTACAGAACTGAATACAGAACCTACCATGGCAGCAGCAATACCTCCCAATAACGTCATTCCACCAATAGGCTGCCAACCTTCTTTAAGGAAGTTGCCATTAAAGTCTTTCTTAAGATTGTTAAATGAATCCGTACCAAGGCTGAAGTTTTCAGCCATATGCGAAAAATCCACCAGTATAAAGCCTGCAGCAACCAAGCCCAGTAAAGCAATAATTTTAGAACCTGTAAATATATTCTGAAGTACTTTTCCACTTTGTACCCCTCTTGTATTAATATAGGTAAGTAAGAGAATGACAGCAATAGCTAAAATCTGTATCCATGTAATTTTAAATTCTCCACTTTGAAAAATAGGTGCGGCATCATTAAGTGACGGAATAAGGTAGGCTGTAAATTTACCAAAAGCCATTGCCACCGCTGCAATAGTTCCGGTTTGTATTACCGTAAATAATCCCCATCCATAAAGGAATCCCATCTTCTTTCCGAAAATCTCTTTCAGATAGGTGTATTGTCCTCCAGCTTTTGGAAACAGAGCGGAAAGCTCTCCATAGCTTATTGCAGCGGCAACGGTCATCACTCCTGTTATAATCCAGACAACAACCAGCCAGTATCCGGATCCCAGGTTACGCATCATATCAGCGCTTACAATGAAGATCCCACTTCCGATCATTGAGCCCATTACCAGCATAATGGCATCCCATAATTTCAATTTTTTTTGCATAGTCAAGTATAGGCGTCAAATATAAACAAATCTGTCTTTTATTCTGAATTTTATTACAAATTCGATAATACACCTGTTTTATATCAACTTTTAATTGATTTTTGATTCAATATTAATTAGTACTTTTGAAAAAAATAATAAAATGAAATTCAAGACCATCATATTTGCAGCTGCAATAAGTGTTTCTTCATTGGCTTTCGCACAGGAAGTGGGACCTCCGGCAGGTAATGCTATAGTAGGTGATACGTATGGAGCAAGTGTAGCTTCCGGAACTGAATCTAAGGCTATCACCGTGGATCAACTGGGTAAACAGCTTAAAAAAGATAACAAAAAGCTGGAGAATGTAGCTATTAAGGGTAAAGTAACCGATGTATGCGATAAAAAAGGATGCTGGCTTACTATTCAGACTGAAGACAATTCTAAATTTTTTGTGAAAATGAAAGATTATGGATTCTTTGTACCTACAGCTTTAAAAGGTAAAAATGTTGTATTGGAAGGAAATGCAGAAAGAAAAATAACTTCTGTAAATGAGCAGAAACATTATGCTGAAGATGCTAAAAAACCGCAGTCAGAAATTGATGCGATCACTCAGCCTAAAGAGGAGATCAGATTTGTAGCTAACGGAATTAAAGTCGTTAACTAAGACTCTGCTCTACTATATAAAAAATAAATACGGCAATCAAGAGATTGCCGTATTTTTTAATCTTCTATTGTAAAACTTGCTGCTGCATCCAGTTTGGGATATTTAGTTTCAGAAATAAATTTCTTTCCTGTACAGTCTATTTCCAGCCAGCCTTTTCGTTTTTTCACATCTCCTACTTCCATGACAAAAGGGATAAAGGAAATCTCATCTTTTCCATCCTCTTTTATTTCTCTGTACTGAACAGCAATGTCCAGGATACATTCATGCTCCGTATTCAGTCTTACGTTTCTGTAGACAATATCATAATGGGTTTCTTTATTTTCAGGAATTTCAAGATAAGCCTCCCATCCGGTAGTTTCAGAATTGAGTTCACTTATTGCTTTCAGAGCATAGTAAAGGGCCACTGTATAATACTTCCTTGTGCCTTTTCTGGTATAATCATCTATGAAATGCCCTCCTTCAAATAAAATAGTCGGCATCCCTGCTTTTATAAAATTATCACCGGTTGAAGTAGGATAAAACTCATCAGAATATCTTCCAATCTGATTAGGGATCATTTCCTTTAAATGATGATAAACATTTCCAATCACTGCCATACATTTTTTCCTGTTTTCAGTTACGGTACGTTCTATATTTTCAGAAGGCGCTAAAAAAGAAAGTGTAGCAGGATGAATACCGTCAGTAGTAAAAATCGTTCTCTGCTCATGAAGGTTCAGAGCATAGTCATATTTTTTTGAGGCTACAGCATTCTTAAGAAACTTAATCTCTCTACTGGCTTCATTGTGAAAATCCCTGTTCAGGTCAATATCTACAGCATTCAGCCTTGTCCACCTTTCTGAACCGTCGGGGTTAAGCATAAAAATAAAATCAAGTCTAATCTTACTGAACAAATCTTCTTTCATTTCAGGAGCCTTATCTAAACTTACCAAAAGATCCAGCATCGCATGGGTAGCATTAGATTCGTTTCCGTGCATTTGCGACCACGCTAAAATATGAATATCACCTGTTCCGATGCTCAATTGATATATAGGTTTATCTAAATATGATTTTCCGATCTCCAGAATATAATCGCCGAGATTCGTCTGTAGGTAAGAAAATAATTTTTCAGGGGAAATATACCGATTAGGAAAATTAGGATGTTGGAAATAGATCTGTTCAAAATTCATTGTTGGAATAGTTTACAAAAATCAAATTTAACCATTTTAAGGCATAAAAACCAGATTAACATCTGTAAACAATTATAAAAACAGTAAAAATTTTAAAATTTCCTTATCTGATCAATTTGTTTACATAAGTGAAACTATACAATTTAAAGAGATTCTAGTCAATTAACATCTGTAACATTGTTAAACAGCATGAAGAGCCATATTGTCTGTTGGTAAAATTGTGGATTGTGAATAATTTAATTCAATATATTTAAATAACTACAATTCAATACTTTACAAAATCTATCTCAATCATGTTTATAAAGATACTTGAAGTGAATAAAAACCTGTTTTATAGCAAATAGGCATAATTTTATTAAACATGTCTAATGTGGATAAGTCCGTATTTTACATTACTATACATTTGTAAATTAACGAAACTCCAGGGAATTTTATCAGAAATGAAGTTCAATTTTTATTATTAAGAGTTTTATCTAATGAAATAAAATAGTTTTGGTGGACACGGAGATATTTAGCTCTAAAAAGTTTATAAAAGTGGTATTAATCCCCTATTTACATTATTAATTTACCATTGTATACAATAGAAAACATAGTTATAAAGCATTACAAGTCAGTATTTGCTCTATTATATATTCTTTGTAAGGATATAGTAGTTAACAATGTAAATAGTAGAAAATAGAAAATTATTTCCGATAAGTACTTCTGAAAAAGTCTCATAATTTACATTTATAATCAAGTTTTATCGGAAAAAACGGTTAAAAATAGGAAATATCATGGAGCTTATTGTACTCTGTAAGTAATAAAATTATTAGCTTAATACAATTGTAATTAAAATGTATATCATTGTTTTTCTTATAGTTATGTGTAGTTTACATTTGTATTGAATAAATTTTTATTGTAATTTACATTTGTGGTTTGTTTTTGTAAATTATATTATTTACATTTGTAACATAATTAAAAGCTTATTTTTATGAGTTTAAACGAGAGAATTTCACAAGTTATAGAGTATTCTAATTTTACGCCTTCCGAGTTTGCCGATGAGATTGATGTACAGCGATCATCCATTTCACATATTACTTCAGGCCGAAATAAACCCTCTCTGGAGTTTATCATAAAAATAAAATCGCGCTTCCCGGAACTTCTTTGGGATTGGCTGGTTACGGGTGAGGGCGAAATGCTGAAATCTGAACTTCCGGAAATAACAGTAGATGAAGATGAGGCTCATGATGATGAAAAAGAAAAAGGAAGGCCAACACCTCTACCCGATCTTTTCACGATGATGAATACCGATGATGAATTTGGAGCTGACGAGATGGAAGCAGACGTTCCCGTAGAAGGTCCTGTAGAATCGGTTATATCGGCCCAAAGTAAAGCTCAGGAAAAAATATCGGATTCTCAGCGATTAGAAAATTCAGCGGATCAAATTATCAGCCAAGCTATTGGAAATCAAACGAATAAGATAAAACGTATTGTTTTGTTCTATGAAAATGGAAAATTCGAAAGTTTTGAGCCCTAAAAAACCTGACCAAAGAAAATTGGTCAGGCTAAAAAATATTTGAAGAAGAAAACTAAAGCTATTGCTTTATTTTATTTTTAAAACTTTATGAATCTGTAGTTGTAAATTTTCTATTGGTTGATCAGGAAGCTTCAGGAATAAAACCCCAACATACTATTTAAAAAAACGAATGAAGATAATCCTGACTGGAGTAATGAGTGTCAATTTTTTCATGCATCAGTTTTTTATTGTTAATCAAATATAATAATTTAAAATTAAATCAGCAATAAAAATAAAATTATTTTACGATATATATAACACAAATGAGAATTAGACTTAATATCCCTAATATGCATTGTTTTTTTAACCTTAATAAATTGACTGTAAAGCTGTTATATTTATTGTATTCTTACCATAAAAAAAGCCCACATTTCTGTGAGCTTAATATGTACCGATAATAAGTGTTATTTTTTTCTTCTTTCCAGTTCACTTTTAATAAGTCCCAGTTCTCTTCCCGTCTGTCCGGCCACAGAAGTGTTCTCACGGGCTCTTCTTGTCAAATAGGGAACAACATCCTTTACAGGTCCGTATGGAAGATATTTAGCCACATTATAGCCCTTATCAGACAAATAGAAAGTGATATTATCACTCATCCCGTAAAGCTGCCCAAAATAAATGTGAGGATTGTCACTGCTTAAAGATTTGGCTTTCATCTTATCCATAATCAGTTCTGAAGAGATTTCGTTATGAGTTCCAAAGAAAGCAGAAACCTTATCCAGGTGATTCATTACAAAATCAATTCCTGCATTATAGTTTTTATCTGAAGCTTCCTTGGTAGGCTGAATAGGATCTGCATATCCTTTTTCTGCTGCTCTGGCTCTTTCTTTCTCCATATAAGCACCACGAACAATCTTGTAACCTATGAAATAGTTCTTTTCTTTTGCTCTCTGAAGGTTTGCTTCCATGTATTCCAGTCTTCCTGTTCTGTACATCTGGATGGTATTCCAAACGATCGGTTTTTCCTGATTATACTTTTCCATCATTTCTTCACAAAGGTGATCTGCGGCATCCTGCATCCAGGTTTCTTCAGCATCCACCATTACTTTTTTATCATTTTCATGGCAAAGGCTGCATACCTCATCAAATCTCCTTACTACTCTTTCCCATTCTTCTTTCTGGCTTGTGGTAAGCTCCGCACCTTTTCCAACAGCTTCATACAAGTCAATTCTTCCAAATGCTGTAGGCTTGAATACGATAAAAGGAATGGCAGGATTTCCCACTGAGAATTTAACAATGTCCTTAATTTCTTTGCAAACCGCATCAAAAGTTTCTTCATCTTCCTTACCTTCAATAGAGTAATCGAAAATACTTCCAACTCCTCTTTTGAAAAGCTGCTTTACAACTTTCATACTTTCTTCACGGGTTTCACCTCCACAAAATTGTGCAAACAGAGTGTTTTTTACAATTCCTGTTACGAAAGGAAAATTATTGTGTACTGTAAAATTAAGGACAGATGTTCCAAGGCTGGTAAGTGCAGGCTGTTCAATCATTTTAAACATCCAGTAAGCCTTTCTCAGTTGTGCATCAGATTTATCTGCAAATGCAACTTTAGTATCATTAAAAATGGGCATTCCTATTTATTAAATTTAGTTTTACAAAGGTAATAATAACCTTAGTTTATTTAAAGAATTTTTTTTATAATTTACTTTCAATTCCATTCAAAAGCATTGCAATAATTCCTACAAAAACCCAAAAACGTAATATATTAATTGTAAAGAAGTTACTTCTTCTTGAAGAATTTAAAAGTAGATAAATACAAATGATCATTACAAGTAATCCGCTGGCAAAATAATAAGCCATAAAACCAGTTATCCCGGTTTTGGTAATAATTTTCATTGAAACAGCCATCGTGATCAGAAGCAGTGAGATAAGGATGGTTTTTGTATTTTTAGTCTTAAAATAGTTGGGAATTGTGACGTACCCGAATGCTTTGTCTACACTCCTGGTAAGGGTGTCTTTTACAATATCAATACAAAGAAGGATCAGGAAAAGAAACACAGCCATCAGAATTACTTTTCTGGAAAAAGTTGCATAATATACCATCATTCCAAAGAAAGGATATAAAGTAAGGCTTACAAAAGTGAGATTGTTGAGGATCAGTATTCTACTCAGTTTATGGCTGTAAAACCACATAAAAAACTGGTAAACAAGAAAAAAAAAGAAAACATTATGGGAAATCATCCAGGCTACTCCCAGGGAAATAATACTTAATACCAGATAAGCGTATAAAAAGTACTTCTGCTTAATAAAACTCTGAATTCTGGTTCTGAAAGGTTTTACGATATGGTCTTTCTCCAGATCATAAAACTGGTTGATAATTCCACCGGCTAAAATGGTAAGGACCGTACAGAAAATAATGCCATGAACTTTAAAATCGAATACAAAATTTCTGAATGTTTCATCCTGATTGAAGAGAAAAAAAGTGGAAACATAGAGTGCAAATGTCAGCAGGGCAGCTACAAAAAAGCGAGCTCCGAGCATAAAGCCCACGAATTGTGAAAATCTATAAAATAAAGATTTAGAGATATAATTTTCAGATTGGAAAGTTTCTTTTTCAGAATTCATTCCAACCTGTTTAAAATCTGTAAATCACTTCTTTTTGGAAACCATCAAGCATTTTTTCTGCTTTCTCATAGTCTTTGGTAAATCCTAAAATATAACCACCGCCGCCGCTTCCGCAGAGTTTAAGGTAATAGGCATTAGAATCCAGCCCTTTTTTCCAGATATTAAAAATACTTTCAGGAATCATAGGACGGAAATGTTCGTATGCCCAATGAGAAAGTTTCTTTAAATTTCTAAAGAACGGATTCATATCTTTTTTAAGGAAAGATTCTATACAAGCGTTATTGTAACGGATAAACTCTTCTTTTAATGTTTTACGGAAACCTTCCGTTTTCATTTTTTCAAAGAAAATCTGGATCATGGGCCCGGTTTCACCTGTTATTCCGGAATCAATAAGGAAAATAGCTCCCTTACCTTCTTCTCCGTCCGGAATTGATACCCTATCTAAATTTTCTTTATTTTCAATCAGAATAGGCAGATTCATATAGCAGATTAACGGGTCCATTCCTGAACTTTTACCATGGAAATAGCTTTCCATTTCTCCGAAAACAGCTTTTAATTTTTTAAGATTATCTTTCGAGATGCTATCAGCATTCAGCTTACTGATTGAATATTTTTCAAAAATAGCTGCTACCAGAGCTCCTGAACTTCCCACTCCATATCCCTGAGGAATATTGGAATCAAAGAAAAGTCCGTTTAAAATATCAGTCTTAAAGCTTCCGATATCTAACTTAAAGTCATCAGAAAGATTAAGCACGGTAAGGTAATCAGCATATTTTTGCAGATGTCTGTTTGACTTAAGCTCAAATTCAGAGCTCAAATCTGAAAATTTTAAAGTTCCTTTATAGAAGCTGTAAGGTACTACAAGCCCCTGGGAATCTTCAATCATTCCATATTCTCCAAACAGGATTATTTTTGCATAAAATAGAGGGTTCGTCATTTTGACAATAAATCTTTTTGCAAAGTTAAAATTATTCTGCTGAATATAAGCAAAACTTGGACCGAATTCAAATTTATTTAAGGCTGAAGGCTGGCTTTCCGTTTTCCATCATTCTCATAAAGAAAAGATGTTGTTATAAACACAGCAAAAAAGCCTGATCAGATCAGGCTTTTGCATCATATTTTTAAGTTTATTGTTTTATCAATTTCTTATTCACCGTTTGTTTTTCGGTCTCTATACTGATTACATAGTTTCCTGTCTGTATAGAAGAAAGATTGATTTCCGTTTTGTTGCCTTTCAAAGAAGAAGCTGAAGTTACTAACCTTCCAGCTTCATCAAAAATTTTGTAAGATTTTAAATTTTCTTTTGATGAGATGATGATCATTGTTTTTGCCGGGTTTGGATAGATTGAGATGGTATTATCCTTCACCTCTATATCTTCCACGCCTAAAAATTTACATAGGAATCCGGCATTCCATCCATTACCTGTGCCCGATTCATTAGAGAAAAATTCAACTGTAATCGCACCGGTAGGATCTGTAGATACAAATGGTCCCGGAGGTAAAGTCCCTGTAAGGTTATTTCCGTTTGGAAACAGTGGAGAACCTGCTGAAGGTCCATTATACACATACATATAGTCCTTAAAATTTTCCAAATTAAATTCGTTAAAAACCAAGGTTAGTTTGGAGTTGGACAGTGGATAAAAAGTTTTGGTAAGCTTTTCATTATTAGAATATCTTCCTGAAGCACCACCCGAATCTGTAAATCGTATCCCTGAACACCAGTCTCCGTCTGTTAAAAATGTTCTGTATTTTTGGTAGGCTGACGAACCTGAACATTCGCTTCCAATGGATAAATTATAATAGGTATTAGGATCCAGGTTGCTTAAATTAAAGCTATTGGAATTAACAGTTCCTGACTGCACAATAGTTCCGTCCATTTTAGAGAGTCTATATTTCCATGATGACGAAAATCCATCTATAATAAAGGCACTTGCTGAATTCTGTGTTGTGTCGGTAATACTTACATCCAACACAGTAATTTCACAGGAAGAGGTACAGTTGGTACCCAGGCAAGCTTTTGAATTAATTGTATTCCTTATGAACTCAGCTGGCTGTGGTCCAAATCCATTGGCAAAATTGATTCCCACTCCGGCCATCAAGTGGCAGTAGCTCATTATAGTACCTCCTCCAGATCCCGGAATTGGCCCAGCACATGCATTTCCCTGATTTCCACTTTGAGTTCCACAGCCATCAATGGCTGTATTATTACCATTCCAAACGCAGGCATGGGTATGCTGAGATCCTAGTCCATGCCCCATTTCGTGGGTCGTTACGTTGACCGTCCAGGAATACATTGGAAACTGCTGATAATTGATTTGAACCGGTGCGTAACAATATTTCAAATCTGAACATAGAGAATTGATGTAGGCATATCCGGTAGCTGTAGGTGAGGTCACCAGCTGGGCAATATCACCATTAAAATAAGGCCTGCCATTTCTGAATACTCCCAAATCTGGATCATAATTGCCTGTATAAGGATCCGGCGTTGTCCATACATACATTTCACTTAAAGAGACTTTAATATCATCATTAAAATAAATGGTTTCAACACTATTATGAATAGCGGTCATCCAGTTAATGGTAGCGTTTATATTGGAACCATTGCTTTGATAGGGTTTATAACCTACTTCGTAAAATACCCGTACACAATTATCTGTCATCGTCCTTCTTGTAAGCTGTCCGGGATCAGGTAGCGTTTTTTGAATTTTGTTTTCCTTCAATTCATCTGCTCCACAGATAAAACTGTTTTGTACAGTCAGCTTAGATTCTGAATAACTTACGAAATCGCTTGAATTCTTCATCTTTCCCAGGACGATGTTTCCCAACGTTGGTGTCGAAATAATTCCTACCACATCATTATCAAAAAAGCTGAAGGCTACAACAGACTGATCATCCCCTTTTACAATGCCACGATAATAAATCCCAGGATGATAAGGTACGAATTCATCTTTTTTGGTTTTTACTTTAAAATCTGCTGTGAAAATCTGCTTTTTATACAGCTGAACGGTAATTTCTTTGTCTCCGTCAAAAGGAAAAGATACTTCAAGAAATTCGGGACTTTCGACAAGCAATCTCATTAGCTTGGGTACATTCAGGTTAAAAACCGTAGCATCCGGTGCTATTTTCTTTAGATCAACCAGATTATCAAGGTTTTTCACATCAAATAAGCCATACCTTGGAGCACGGTAGTTTAATTTCTCATATTCATGGATTTTTCTGGCTACGGGTTTAATTTCCTGAGCAAAACTGAAAAAATTCCAAAACAACACAGTAAACATTAGAATTTTCTTAATCATTATTAATTTTTTGTTAAAAATATAAATAAATACACACATATCACTGCATATACATAAAGAAGAATAAAAATCAACAATGTATAAAAACCACAGTAAAAATAATTCCACTGTGGTTTAGCTATTATTTTATCATAGGAGAACCCGTTATATTATTGCTTTATAAGCTTTTTATTTATCGTTTGCTTTTCAGTCTCAATACTAATTATATAATTTCCTGTTAGTATGGAAGAAAGATTTATTTCTGTTTTATTACCTTTCAGAGAAGATGCCGAAGTTACTAACCTTCCCGCTTCATCAAAAATTTTATAGGATTTTAAATTTTCTTTTGATGAGATGATAATCATTGTTTTTGCCGGATTTGGATAGATTGAAATGGTATGATCCTTCACATCTACATCCTCCACTCCTAAAAACTTACATAAAAATCCGGCATTCCATCCATTGGCTGTACCTGTATCATCAGAGAAAAATTCCACTGTAATAGCGCCGCTAGGATCTGTAGATACAAATGGCCCGGGAATAAGAGAGCCTGTAAGGTTGTTTCCGTTAGAAAACAATGGCGAACCTGCCGAAGGTCCATTATACACATACATATAGTCCTTAAAGCTTTCTAAATTAAATTCGCTAAAAACCAATGTTAGTTTGGAATTGGAAAGTGGGTAAAAAGTTTTAGTCAGTTTCTCTTTATTAGAATATCTTTCTGAAGCACCTCCTGAATCTGTAAACCGTACCCCTGCACACCAGTCTCCATCTGTTAAAAATGTTCTATGTTTTTGGAAAGCAGACGAACCGGAACAGTCTGTTCCAATATATAAATTATAATAGGTATTCGGATCTAGATTATTTAAATTAAAACTGTTTGAAGTAGTAGTTCCTGACTGTACAATGGTTCCATCTACTTTAGAAAGTCTGTACTTCCAAGATATGGAAGTTCCGTCAATAATAAAAATACTTGCTGTATTTTGTGTTATATCTGTAATACTGAGATCCAATATGGTGGTTTCACATGGAGAAATACAGTTCGTCCCCAAACAGGCTTTTGAATTAATCGTATTCCTTATTAACTCGGCTGGCTGCTGCCCAAATCCGTTCGCAAAATTGATTCCGACACCGGACACTAAGTGGCAGTAGCTCATAATAGTACCTCCCCCAGGTCCCGGAAGCGATCCAGGACATACACTTCCCTGAGATCCAGATGCAGCTCCACAACCGTCAATAGCTGTATTATTACCATTCCACGCACAGGCATGGGTATGAGGAGAGCCTAATCCATGTCCCATTTCGTGGGTGGTTACGAAGATCGTCCAGGAATACATTGGAAACTGGTCATAGTTTACCTGAACAGGAGAAAAGCAATATTTCAGATCAGTACACAATGAGTTGAGATAAGCTACTCCTGAGCTTGGGGGCGAAATGATTAAATTTGCAATATCCCCATTAAAAATCGGCCTGTTACTTTTGAACATAGCCAAGTTAGCATCACTCCCACCTGTATAAGGATCCGGCGTTGTCCATACATACATTTCACTTAAAGAGACTTTAATATCATCATTAAAATAAATGGTTTCAACACTATTATGAATAGCGGTCATCCAGTTAATGGTAGCGTTTATATTGGAACCATTGCTTTGATAGGGTTTATAACCTACTTCGTAAAATACCCGTACACAATTATCTGTCATCGTCCTTCTTGTAAGCTGTCCGGGATCAGGTAGCGTTTTTTGAATTTTGTTTTCCTTCAATTCATCTGCTCCACAGATAAAACTGTTTTGTACAGTCAGCTTAGATTCTGAATAACTTACGAAATCGCTTGAATTCTTCATCTTTCCCAGGACGATGTTTCCCAACGTTGGTGTCGAAATAATTCCTACCACATCATTATCAAAAAAGCTGAAGGCTACAACAGACTGATCATCCCCTTTTACAATGCCACGATAATAAATCCCAGGATGATAAGGTACGAATTCATCTTTTTTGGTTTTTACTTTAAAATCTGCTGTGAAAATCTGCTTTTTATACAGCTGAACGGTAATTTCTTTGTCTCCGTCAAAAGGAAAAGATACTTCAAGAAATTCGGGACTTTCGACAAGCAATCTCATTAGCTTGGGTACATTCAGGTTAAAAACCGTAGCATCCGGTGCTATTTTCTTTAGATCAACCAGATTATCAAGGTTTTTCACATCAAATAAGCCATACCTTGGAGCACGGTAGTTTAATTTCTCATATTCATGGATTTTTCTGGCTACGGGTTTAATTTCCTGAGCAAAACTGAAAAAATTCCAAAACAACACAGTAAACATTAGAATTTTCTTAATCATTATTAATTTTTTGTTAAAAATATAAATAAATGTCCAGTTATCACAACAATTATAAATAATGAATAGCAGATATATAAAAACCCATAGCAAAAATAATTCTACTATGGGTTTTATATATCTTATTGTGCTTATTCCTATTTATTATTAAGGGCTAGCTCTATCATTGTTTTATCAGTTTCTTATTCACCGTTTGCTTTTCAGTCTCAATACTGATTACGTAGTTTCCTGTCTGCATGGAAGAAAGATTGACTTCCGTTCTATTGCCTTTTAGGGAGGAAGCTGAAGTTACTAACCTTCCTGCTTCATCAAAAATTTTGTAAGATTTTAATGTTTCATCAGATGAAATGGTCACCATATTTTTTGCAGGATTCGGATAGATGTTTATTGAATTATTCTTGGTGTTAAGGTCTTCCACGCCTAAAACATTACAGGAAAAATTCACATTCCAGCCATTTGCGGTAACTCCTGCATCTGAAACAAATTTTACGGTTATAGCACCGGAAGGATCTGTTGATGTAAACGGGCCGGGAACGGTATTTCCTGTCAGATTATTTCCATTGGCAAATAATGGTGAAGTTGTAGAAGGTCCATTATATACATACATAAAATCATAATCCTCTTCAAGATCAAATGCTGTAAATGTCATCGTCATAGAAGAACCTGAAGCAGGATAAAATGTCTTTATCAATTCTTCATTATTTTTATAACTTCCGGCAGAACCGCCTGTATCTGTAAACAGTACTCCTCCACACCAATCTGCATCTGTAAGAACCAGACCAGATTTTTGATAATAGGTTTCATTAGCACATGGACCCACAGCGTCAACTTTGTAGTATGTTCCCGGCTGCAGATTTGCAATACTGAACGAAGGAGAATTTGTATTTCCTGTAGTCACATTAGTTCCATCCAATTTAGAAACTTTATATTTCCATGATGAAGATATAGCATCCGTAATGAACATATTGGCAGAATTTTGTGTAGTAGAAGTGGGTGCTATAGAAGAAATACTTGGAACACATGATGTTGTACAATTGGTACCAAGACACGGCTTGGAGTCTATTGTACTTCTTATTAAAGCTGCCGGCTGAACACCAAAGCCATTACTGAAATTAATCCCAATATTTGACATCAGATGGCAATAGCTCATAATGGTACCTGATGGAGGCAGAACATTACTGGTACACGTAAGTCCTTCGCTGTTTATAATAGAAGGCATTGCTGTGGGGCCACACCAGTCAATGGGAGTATTATTTCCATTCCACGCGCAGGCATGAGTATGTGGAGATCCTAGGCCGTGTCCCATTTCATGAGTCATTGCCTGGATAGTCCATGAATATACCGGTACATTGTTATAGGTCTGGGAAATCCCGGAATAAGCATGTGCGTAGGTTTTACACAGAGAATTAAGGTAGGCAATACTTGTGGTACTTGGCGTATTGATTAAATGGGCAAGATCGCCGTTAAAAGTTTGCCTGGCCGCTGAAAATTTATTTAAATTACTGCTTGGGCTTCCTGTATAAGGATCCTGAGTAGTCCAGATATAAATCTCACTCAGAGCTGTTTTTATATCATCATTGGTATAAAGTGTAGCAATATTATTATGAATTGCCGTAAGCCAGTTCGTAACAGTTGTGGTGTTGGAACCATTATTCTGATAGGGCTTAAAACATACTTCATAATAGACTCTTACACAGTTTTGAGTTAATGTTGTATTTTTATTGGCGTTCGGATCGTATGATATTTTTTGGTCATTATTTTCTTTCAATTCATCAACACCACAGATAAAAGGATTTACTCCTGTCAATTTAGAGTCTGAATAACTTACAAAATCTTCAGAATTTTTAGCTTTTCCAACAACTATATTTCCCAATTCCGGTGTAGAAGCTACTCCTACAATATCATTATTAAAAAAACTAAAGGCTACAATGGAATTATTATTTCCTTTTACTATTCCCTGATAATAAACCCCCGGCGTATAACTGACTGTTTTCCCAGTATTGGTAACCACTTTGAAACTGTTGGTAAAAATCTGATTTTTATACATTTCTACGGTAATCTGCCGTCCTTCGGCAAAAGGAAATGTAATTTCAATAAATTCGGGTTTCTCATTAACGAGTCTTTTCAGCTCGGAAGATTTTAGGGAAATAACGCTAATGTCTGTTGCAGATTTTCTGTATTCTGCCAGCTTATCAGTGCTGTTATTAACTTCAAACAAGTCATACGTTTTAGACTCTATCCTACCATTATGATATTCCGAAATTTTCTGGGCAACCGGTTTTAATTTCTGGGAAAACCCCAAAACAAAACATTGCATAAAGCAAATCAATAGAAATTTTTTCATGATTTTGATAATTTTATTCACTCAGCAAATAAACAAAAAAATCAAAACATAGTGAAAAATAAATACTAATTTCTAATAATATTCTAAAATATAGTATGCAGTAAATTAAATTATATAGAAAAAAGACGTTAAAATTAACGTCTTTTATGTTTTTATAAAGTATCTCTGTCTGTTCGCATTTTAACCTTCAAGAATCGTATCAATACGAGTCCTGCTCCAAAAAAAACGGTCATTGATAGAGCAGCGATACGCATATTATTGAAATGCTCAATAAGAGTCGCAAAGATAAATGTACCGATAATAATCGCAATTTTCTCCAACACATCATAAAAGCTGAAATAAGTGGTATTCTCCATAGAGTCTACCGGAAGCAGTTTTGAGTAGGTAGATCTGGACATAGCCTGAAGACCACCCATTACCAATCCTACTACTGCGGCAACACCATAGAACTGATATTCCACTGTAGGATTTTCTTTATTTAGGAAATAGGCCCACAAACAGGCTACTATCCATAATACGATAGCAATGGAAATTACATTTTTATTACCAATTCTTTTGGATAGCCTTGAGAATATTACAGCTCCTATAATAGCTTCAATCTGAATCACCAACAGTGTACCGATCAATTTATCCTGTGCCAGGTTGATTTCGCTTTTCCCAAATAAAGTTGCCATCAGGAAAATGGTCTGCATCCCTACGCTGTAAAAGAAGAAACTTGATAAAAAGAATTTAAGGTTTCTGTCTTTAAAAAGGACTCCCCCCACTTTAAACAATTCATGAAAACTTTCTTTGGCAATATCTTTATAAAAGCTCATATTGTCTTTTAATACCTCGAAAAAACCTCCCTGCTCTTCATGCTTTTTAAAGATATTTTTATAGTTTAACAAGACAAGGTCTTTAGGTAATTTATCTTTCACATCTCCAAATTGAGGAAGATGTTTGAACGTGTACTGAGAAAAACCAAACCACCATGCTCCGGTCAGCAAGAAGCTTATTCTAGTAAATAATAATTGTTGAGCTGCCCCTTTTGCAAAAACCTGGATCAGTATTAAACAAATTACCACCAAAACTACGGAACCAAGATACCCATACACATATCCTTTTGCAGAAAGGGCATCCTGTTTATCTTGTGTGGCAATATCCGGCAGAAATGAGTTATAGAAGACCAAACTTCCCCAGAACCCTATACTGGCGGTTATACTGAAAAGAAGGCCCAGAAATACGTTGTGCATTCCTGTAAACATAGCTAATCCCATACATGAGGTAGCCCCAAGATAGCAGAAGAACTGCAGGAATGATTTTTTATTTCCAATGGTATCTGCTAATGAAGATAAAAATGGAGAAAGCAATACCACTACAAAAAATGATATTGTTAAAGAGTATCCATACACGGCATCCGGTTGATATTCTTCTCCAAAAATTTTGATCATGTGCCTTACCGGAACATCAATCCATTTTTTTGTTTCCGTTACATATTCCTTCTTTTCATACGCAGTGGTAAGAATAGAATAATATATAGGAAAAATAGTAGAGGTAATAACCAGAGAGTATACAGAATTCGCCCAGTCATATACTGCCCAGGCTTTCATAATCTTCGGATTATTTTTTATGTTTTTAGGCTGTCGATTCTCAGTTTCAGACATTTCAGTTAAATATTAGTAGCACAAAAATAGAAAAACCATTAAGAAATGAATAAGTTTTTAAAAAAATTATCCATTCCTTAATGGTAATGTATTATCAGACAGAATATTAGATATTCTCAATCACGATTGCAGAAGCACCACCACCACCATTACAGATAGCTGCGGCACCATATTTTGCATTATTTTGCTTCAATACGTTGATCAATGTAACGATAATTCTTGAACCAGAACTTCCCAGTGGGTGTCCCAGTGCAACAGCACCACCATTTACATTTACTTTAGAAGCATCTAGTCCTAAAATTTTATTGTTAGCCAGCCCTACTACAGAGAAAGCTTCATTAAATTCGAAAAAATCAATATCTGAAACTTCCAATCCTGCTTTCTTAAGAGCAATAGGTAATGCTTTTGAAGGAGCTGTTGTAAAGTTTTCAGGCTCATGTGCTGCATCAGCATAAGAAACGATTTTTGCTAAAGGTGTAAGCCCCAATTCTTCCATTTTCTCTTTAGAAACAAGAATTAAAGCCGAAGCCCCATCATTAAGTGTAGAAGCATTCGCTGCTGTTACCGTCCCATCTTCTTTCTTGAATACAGTAGGAAGCGTTGAAATTCTGTCGAAGTTTACCGCTTTATATTCTTCATCTTCTGCAAAGATGACAGGTTCTCCTTTTCTCTGAGGAATAGAAACCGGTACGATTTCTTCATTGAATTTTCCTTCGCTCCAGGCTTTAGCTGATCTTTTATAAGATTCCACCGCAAAATTATCCTGTTCTTCTCTTGTAATATTATAGTCAGCAGCGCATTTTTCTGCACATACTCCCATGTGTACTTTATTGTATACGTCTGTAAGACCGTCCAGGACCATACCATCGAGCATTTTGATATCACCCAGTTTTGCAGCGACTCTTGCATTATAGTAATGAGGTACTAAGGACATATTCTCCATACCACCTGCAACAATTACCTCTGCATCACCTGCTTTAATAGCCTGTGCAGCCATTGTTACAGCTTTCATTCCTGAAGCACAAACTTTATTTACAGTAGTAGAAGGTGTATGTACTGAAAGACCTGCTCCAATAGCTACCTGACGAGCCGGTGCCTGACCTTCTCCTGCCTGCAGTACATTCCCCATATAGATTTCCTGAACATTATCAGGATCAAGACCAATTTTATCTAATGCCCCTTTTACGGCAGCGGCTCCCAGCTTTGTAGCCGGAACGGTTGATAAGCTTCCCATAAAACTCCCCATCGGAGTTCTTACTGCGGAAACAATGAATACTTCTTTCATGTGTATAATTTTATTTTGATTTTGCTTTTGCATATATCAGCTCTATCTGAGAGTTCCCGATACGTGTCTGTATTTGTAAATAGTTGTCCTGAGTCTTCGTAATGGTATTGCTGAAGACATCACCCACCTTTATGCGATCATTTAGAGCTGTTTTCTCTATGACTATGGCTTTATAACTACAGTCATTCAAAAAAACAAGCGATGATTTTATATAGTCTTTTCCATTATTAAAATATTCCGTTTGAACATTATCTTTAATGGTCATATTCCAAATTCCGGCAGGATAATCTACGCGAACAAATCTTCCTTCTTTTATACTGGAACATCTGGCCGGGTTATCCGGTTTTTTCAGTTCAAACCTCTGAGCTTTAACCTGCGAAACACCCAGTAATACCATCATTACCGGAAAAAATTTTAAAAGTCTCATATCTGTGTTCTATTATTTACTTTTTTATTGCTTCCTCCGGCAATCATTAGTAAAGCTCCCAGAAACTCTACTATCCAGCCCCATTTCAGTTTTACTACTCCTGCAAAGGTTTCTCTCCATGATTTAAAAGGTAAAAAGCTGAAATAATCCAACGACTGCATTTTTACTGCTATCAATGTGAATATAAAAAATAGGATCAGCAGAATACCAAAAAATCTTACGATTTTCGTATTGTTATTTACGATTCCAAAGACAGCACATGCTGCCAAAAGCCAACATGTAATGGCTAAATAATGGTCAAGTTTCCAATAGTTCCAATTTCCGATAATAGGTACATGTACCAAAGGTAAAAAGCTTCCTATAACCACTAATAATAGTCCTAATAACTGAATGTTTTTCATATTTACTAAAGTGCCAAAATACGAAAAAAAACACATTTCCAAATGATGTATTTCAAAAACAGAACATTCATATAAAAACAATAATTAATAACAAATAATCCTTATCAAAAATATTGATTTCACAAATAAATAAGGCATATATTAACAAATACAAAAATTCAAATTATGATTTATCATCTGTTTTTTATGCCCCCATTTGCAATTTATGGAGACTAAACTTATTACCTAAAAGGTCCATAATAAAAAATTGCACTTTCATGACAAAAGCGCAATTTTTTATTTTTATGATTAATTGAATTAATGCTTTATTGAAGACAGATCTTCCGGATTGTGCTTATGTCTAAACAGAATGGCAAAGAACACAGCAAGAACCAGGGAATAAATAGCAAAAGAAAGCCATATCTGCTGCCAGTCTTTCACCATGACCACTGAAGAAAGAGTTCCATCAGCATTCACTACCGCATTAAAACTTGTTTTTAAAATCTCTAAGAAAGTAGGATTATCTGCTGTTGTATCTAAGTACGCAGAAAGATCTGTAGCAGTGGTAAACTTATGGGTAAAGAACTTATCTATAGCCCATCCTGCAATATAGCTTCCAAAAACAGCTCCAAAACCATTGGTCATCATCATAAATAACCCCTGAGCTGAAGAACGGATATTCTTATCTGTAGTAGTCTCCACAAAAAGAGATCCTGAAATATTAAAGAAGTCAAAAGCCATCCCGTATACAATACAGGAAAGAATGATTAATGATAATCCATAGCCATCCGGAACACCGTATGCAAAGAATCCAAATCTTAATACCCACGCCAGCATAGACATCAACATTACTTTCTTAATTCCAAATTTTTTCAGAAAGAAAGGTATTGCCAAAATAAACAGGGTTTCTGAAACCTGGGAAATAGACATAATAATGGTAGACCTTTGTACTACAAATGAATCTGCATATTTTGGAAAGTGGGCAAATTCACTTAAAAAGACGTCCCCATATGCATTGGTCAGCTGAAGCGCTGCTCCCAAAAGCATTGAAAATAAAAAGAACAATGCCATTTTATAGTTTCCAAACAGCTTAAATGCATTAAGCCCTAATTGCTCAGATAACGGAGCTGTTTTGTCTATTAATTTTTGTGGGGGACATTTTGGTAACGTAAGGGCATAGATTCCTAAGACGATTGCTATTGCTCCCCCGATATAAAACTGTCCTTCGGTTGCTTTATTCCCGGTAAGGTTTGTAATCCACATAGCCACAATAAAACCAATAGTTCCCCATACACGGATTGGTGGAAAATCTTTTACTACATCCAAATTATTGTTTTTAAGGATAGTGTAGGAAATAGAGTTGGCAAGGGCAATGGTAGGCATATAAAAACACATTGCCACGAGCATCACCGAAAAGAAAGAATTAGGGTCAGCAGAATGTGGCAAAATGAAAAGAATAGCCCCGTAAAGGATATGCAAAACTGAGAAAATACGCTCGGCGTTTACCCAACGGTCAGCAATAATCCCAGTAATGGTAGGCATAAATATGGAAGCAATTCCCATTGTTCCGAAGACAGCTCCAAACTGTGTTCCTTCCCAATGTTTTGTGCCAAACCAGAAGTTAGCCATCGTAATCAGCCATGCTCCCCAGACAAAAAACTGGAGAAAGCTGAGGATGGTCAGTCGTAATTTTAAATTCATAGTTTATATAAAGTATCTCTTTTAATCAATTTTCTTTTTCCTCCTCTTAATTTCTTCCTGAATCTCAAGAGCAGTATCATAATCTTCTTCTCTAACGGCATCCTCCAATAATTTCTGAAGCTCCTCCATAGAAAGAGATGTTAAATTGTCTTCATTCTGCACAGTTTCTGAAAAGCCCTGCTCTTCTTTTGCTACATCTTCCAGTTCCAGTAAAATTCCGGCTTCATTTAAGACCTGTTGGGTCGTAAAAATAGGCGCATCAAATCTTACTGCCATTGCAACAGCATCAGAAGTTCTGGCATCGAGGATTAATTCTTCCTCGGTAGTTTTACTTTTAAAGTTGATGTTTGAAAAGAAAACACCGTCTACAATTTGATAAATAATAACAGAAACCAATTCATAATTGGCAGAAACTATAAATTTTGTGAATAAGTCATGGGTAAGAGGACGTGGCGGATGAATATCTTTCTCCAGTCCTAAAGAAATGGACTGGGCTTCGAAATTTCCTATAACAACAGGTAATTTTATGTGTGTTTCTTCATGCTCCAATAACAATGCGTAAGCCCCCGATTGGGTCTGACTATACGATATTCCGCGAATAATTAGCTGCTTATAATCCATAGCTACAAATATAGATTAATTTTTTATTGTGATTTTACTTTTTCACACAAAAATAAAAGCCCGGAAGCCGAGCTTTTATTGTATTGTGTATGACAATCAATGGTCAATAGTCAGGTTTACTTTGCAAGTGAATATTAACATTAACAAGCAGAGCTCACTGGTTTATTTTCCATTCATTTTTATCCTTTTATTGCTTTGATTTTCTCTGTTAATGCAGGGATAATCTGGAAAGCGTCTCCTACTACTCCATAGTCTGCAGACTTGAAGAAAGGTGCTTCAGCATCACTGTTGATGACAACAATAGTTTTTGAAGAGTTTACTCCCGCCAGGTGCTGGATAGCTCCCGAAATCCCTACGGCAATGTAAAGATTAGGTGCAATAGCTTTACCTGTTTGTCCTACGTGCTCTGTGTGAGGTCTCCATCCGATATCAGAAACAGGCTTAGAACATGCTGTAGCAGCTCCTAAAACATTAGCCAGTTCTTCAATCATCCCCCAGTTCTCAGGTCCTTTCATACCTCTTCCCGCAGAAACTACAACTTCTGCTTCTTTAAGGTCTAATTTTCCTGAACTCTGCTCGTGAGAGATCACTTTAGTATCTTCATTAGCTACTGAAAGGTTCTTCACTTCTTCTGAACCGGATACTGCATTTTCTTTTACTCCGAAAGCGTTTTGGGAAACAGTAACAATAACTCCGTTTCCTTCAGCCTTTGCATGCATAAATCCTTTTCCTGAGAATGCTTTTCTTTTTACCTGGAAAGGCGAAAGGCTTTCAGGGGCTTCCAAAGCGTTAGTAAGTAAAGAATAGTTCTTCATTACTGCAAGCATTGGAGCAATTGAAGAAGCATCGGTAGTATGAGGGAAAACGATAATGTTTCCGTCTAATACTTCACTTACAGCCTGAGCATATGCTTTTGCTGAAAAGCTCTTAAGACCTTCGTCTTTGATATTGATTACATTAGATGCTCCATATTTGTATAATAAATCTGAAGAATCGGTAGGGTTCACGGTGATTGCTGTCACTGTATCGCCAGCTTTATCAGCAACAGCTTTAGCATAAGAAACTGCTTCAAAAGCTGCTTTTTTGTAAACTCCGTTTATATTTTCTGCGTATACGAATACTGCCATTTTTAAAATAATTTAAAGATTAAAAAATTAAAGGATTAAAAGATTGGATTCAGAGATAAGATTGGGTATCTTCTGCTTCTGATTTCCATATCCCAATTTTTAGATTACCTTAGCTTCTTCGTGAAGTAATCTTACCAATTCATCTAAATTGTCCGGAGAAACCATTTTTACAGCAGCTCTTGGAGGAACGCTATCATAAGATACTCCCTGAACTTTCACTTCAGAAGAAGTAGGTTCTACTACCTGTAAAGGTTTTGTTCTTGCAGACATGATTCCTCTCATATTTGGAATAATAAGGTCTTTTTCATCTACTAATCCTTTCTGACCTGCAATAATTGCCGGTAGTTTTACAGAAATAGTTTCTTTTCCACCTTCAATTTCTCTTATAGCAGTTGCTTCGCTTCCATTAACGTCTAATCCTACTGACGCGTTAACGAAAGGCTGGTTGAGCAATTGAGCAACCATTCCCGGAACTGAACCACCGTTATAGTCGATAGATTCTTTCCCGCAAAGGATAAGGTCATATCCTCCGTTTTGAGCTACAGCAGCGATTTCTTTCGCTGTAGAATAGCTGTCTTTAGGATCAAGGTTTACTCTTACAGCATCATTTGCACCAATCGCCAGAGCTTTTCTGATTACCGGTTCTGTAGCAGCGTCTCCTACGTTAATTACAGTTACAGTAGCTCCTTGAGATTCCTGAAGCTTAACCGCTTTTGTTAACGCAAATTCATCTAAAGGGTTAATTACCCACTGAATTCCGTTTTTGTCGAAAGCAGATTTATCTGCTGTAAAGTTAATCTTCGAAGTAGTATCCGGAACACTACTAATACAAACTAATATTTTCATGTGTACTATTTTATTTTTTCCCTTTTATGCACAAAACCAACAACGGTTTATGCAGAGATTTTGTTTGAATTAATTTTTGCTAATATAAATAAAAAATATATTATGCATGCATAATACTTACTAAATTATTATTCAATACATTAGAAGTATTTACTTTCCTGGTTTTGTTGCTCTAAACTCTATTTTACTAGGCAAAACCCTAGGATTCATCTTTAAAATATCCAATATAAGATTTCCCATATCTTCAGGCTGAATCTTCCAGCTGTCTTTTTCTGATGGTGTATTTCCGTTAAAATGAGTGGCCACAGATCCGGGCATAATGACGGTAGATTTAATATTATATTTTCTTAAATCAATCATTGCTGCCTGGGTAAATCCTACGACTCCAAATTTTGAAGCATTATAGCCTGTTCCATTCTCAAAAAAGTTAGCTCCCGCTAAACTTGAAATGGTAATATAATAACCTTCTGTCTTTTTCAGTTCTTCAACAGAAGCTTTTAGGGTATAGAAAACACCGGTAAGGTTGGTTTCTATCATATCATTCCATTCTTCAGCTGTCAGCTCGTCTACAGGCTTAAAAATACCTAATCCGGCATTGGCAATAACAAAATCCAGTCTTCCGAATTTTTCCAAAGTATATTGTATAGCTTCCTGTTCGCTTTCAAGGCTCCTTACATCAGAAACAATCCCTAACACATTTTCAGAATACTGCTTAAGCTCTTCTTCAGCTTTCAGAACATCATCTCTTTTTCTTCCTGAAAATGCCACCGAGATACCATTTTCCAGCAATATTTTCGCAATCCCAAAGCCTATTCCTTTAGTTCCTCCTGTTATATAAGCTGTTTTATTTTCTGACATAGCATAAAAAATTTAATGCTCTAAAATAACAAAAACGCTCCAATTGGAGCGTTCACTGATACTAAGATTTATCAGGTATTATTTTTTTATAAATTTCTCTGTCGTTTTGCCCTCTTTCGTTTCAATATTAATGATATAGCTTCCTGCATTCAGGTTTCTTACATTTACTTTATCTCCGTCTAGATCTGCAACTACTTTTCTTCCGCTGATATCATAAACTTCCACTTTGTTTACTTTTTCTTTAGATTTAATCGTAAGAACATCGGATACAGGATTAGGATATAGAGAGGTCTCAACCTTAGATATCTTATTTTCAGCAGTGCCTAGTGTTCCTGTTTGCGTAATTTTAATATTGTCTACTATCAAAAGGTTTTGATCATTAGTATTAAAATGTCTAACATAGAGTTTTACACTCTGGCCAGCCAGATTACTAGGAATCGTTGCCGTTTTAGCTATTGCTGTTCTACCCGCTGTTACAGTTCCTTCAATCAAAGGAGTTTCAGTACCTGTAAATGCTGTAGCACTACTTGGCAACACATAAGCTGCGTAATGTTCTGCAAAAGCCTGAGAATCAGAAGATCCTACTAGAAAACTCAATGATAAAGTCCCAGTTGCAGGAAGTGTTATTGCTGGTGAAATTAATAAATTATCAGGAGTCAATGCTCCCACAGGTGCTGGTAACCACGATGCTGAACCTGCAACATTCCCAGAAAATCCCCAGCCATCAGAAGTTGCACTTCCTGTATAAAGCCCCCAGTTCCTTGTATCCCCGTCTCTATCAATTACGGTCCATCCAGCAGCGGTATCAAACGTTTCTTGAAACACGACTGTCTGTGCATTTAATAAAGTTAAACCTAGAAATGCACTCAATAGTAAAATTTTTCTCATCATAATTTTTTATTTTACAACAAGTTTAAGTACACCTATATTCTATTCCAAATTTAAAATGAGAAAGTTTATAAAACAATCAATAAAAAACCAAAAACCATATCAATTACTTATTAAATTCCATAAAAAATAATAAATTAATTAATAAATTCACTTGTGCCTTTTGAATAATTTGGTTTAACAAAAGAGTACTTATACTTTTCATAATTGATTTTCAACAAAAAAACGCCCCAATTGGAGCGTTTACTAATAGGAAGGTTTATCAGGTATTATTTTTTAATAAACTTCTGACTGGTTTTTCCTTCTTTTGTTTCTATGCTAAGAATATAATTTCCTGACGGCAAATTCTTTATATCAATCTTATTGCCGTCTAGCTTTACATTGATTACTCTTCCTGATATATCTAAAACAGAAACATTTTTAATATCCGAAGAAGTGATAATATTTAGAATATCCGAGGCAGGATTCGGGAATAACTTCACTTTTGTGATAAGCTCTTTCTTACCATCTGTTTTATCGGATTGTATATTCCTTAAATTCAGACGCATATTATCTTTTAGGTTTTGACTTTTTGCCTCAACCTCACCTCCCGAGCATCTGCAATCTTCTATTCCCGCTACATATTGAGCTCCGTTCTCTATATAAGTATTAGGAAGAAGATTAATACTATTCCCGGCCTTCATAGTAATATTCTGAGTTGAATTCACTTTATAATTGAGCTGTGTAGTAATGGTATTACTTGCATGATAGGTATAAGGTATATTATGCACCTCTGCAGTAGTTAAATCATATGACGTAACACAAGTACCCGTTCTTTTTGAAAGTGTAGGAAGTAATTGAGGAAAGCTGTTGGAAGCTCCCACATAAATCATACCACTAGGATAATTCAGGACATTAAGATTAATTGAGCTTTGCCCATAAACATCGGGATTTACTATTTGGCTCAGGCTGCGTCCTGCATTATAGCCAACCATATGAAAATAAATATCTCCTTTTGAGTTCCTTTGGATAGTACTGGGATAACCTAAACCATTTGTTCCCCACATTCCGTTATAAATTGGCGTGTATAACACATTGGAATTCGTAGAATTGAGCAGGTCTACAGCATAGAAGGTAGTAGTATTCCCAACTCCATAATAACCACTCACGTACAGTATATTAGCATATTGATTGAATTCGGCATTAAAAGCATCTATTCCGGCAATAGACAAATTGTAATCTGTAGTTAACAATCCTGAAAAATTATCAAAAGAGCGCACCATTCCTTCGTTTTCTTTTGTACCGGGATTGGAATTGTTTATACATATAAAGTGTGAATAATTACATGAAGTCTTTATCTCAGGAGAGGCCTTCATAGAAATTCCGTCATAACCGGTAAAAAAACCTGAAGTACCTAAATCATTCACCACAGGTGTTGTACTTAATCCTGAGCTGCTTAGGCGATAGGCGTATAATTTCTTCCCATTAGTTACTAAAACCCAATAAGAATTACCATCTGCGTGTGGAACAACTGTTACTGCTCTCGCATCATTAATTTCATTTCCCTGGCCATCTAAAACAGGAACTTTTATAAGATTCTGCACGACATCACCCAAAGGCTGCCCATTTGATCCTAAACCACCTAAAGACATATCGACTACTGAATACCGGATTATACCAGTATACATCCAGGTTGCTGCAAAAATATAATATAAATTAGGATTTGTAGGATGCTTTACAGTAGCAAGCTGAGGCCCACTATGCTCAATAAGCCCGTTAGGCATCATCTGATGCTCCCTGTTCCAGACCTCATTCCCATCACTATAAAACAACAAATTTCCGCTACTATCGCTTACTGTCGCCGATGAATTTAAATTACTCATGGCACTGCCATTTACAAACTGAGGAGTACTCCCTGAAAAATTAATTCCTACATAATAACCAAAATACCAATTGTTATTTTCTCCTTGAGCATATGCCAAAAGTGACACTGCCAAAGACATTGATAAAAAGAGCTTTTTCATAAATAATATTTAAATAGTTGATCTATTATTTACGTGCATTTTTCTCCAACATTTCAATTCGTCTATTCTGCTCATCCATGTACTTTTGCTGCTTCTCCATTTGGTTCTGCTGTTGCAATGTATACAAGGTCAGTTCTTCTACTTTTTTAAGAAGAAGAATATTCATTTCTTTAAGTTCTATACCATTTTTGATAGCTTCTTCCGTAGTGGGCACTTCCGGCAGATGTCCTTTATGATCAATATAGGCCTGCAATTCTTTTAAAGGCATCAGTTTATAATCTTTAGCAAAGACATAATCTGCCCAGCCGTTGTTAGCTGCAATTTCAACTTTTAATTTCTCAGTTTTAATCCCATCTTTTACAAACAAGCGATAGCTATCACAGTCTACACAGGTCAAAGTATTGGTTCCCATCCCTATTTTAGAGGTAGAAGAAACAAAGAAAACCTTGCTTTCGGAAGGAACATCATTTATTGGATTTAAACCGGAGTGAGATGGATATATATAAAGTCCATTAGCGTTAGAACCCGCTAGACTTCTAAAATTCTGTATAGTAAAATAAGAATCATGGTTCACTCCTGATGAAAAATAACCAAATTTAATAGCTCCATCTATCATTCTTAAATTTCCTTTACCTAAAGTAAATTTATCATAAGATTGAGCTGTCCCTACACTTACAGAACCTCCTCTGTAAATAGGATCCGTAGTCGTGTTATTACCTGTCCATTGTTGAGAAAATAAAGAATTGGCACACAAAAGTGCACATAAAATTGCGGTTGTTTTTTTCATGTTATTAATTTTTTTCTTTAATTATAAAAATATATAGAATATTTTTAACACGCAACTCATAAAAATAAAAAATTTCTTCATATTATATAATAAAAAATTGATATACTATGGAGTTATAATTTTCTCTATAAATGTGATAAAGCTTTAATTTCAGTGCATTCTCTACCATAAAACATGATTAAATTGTATAACAAAGGACAGTATAAGATATATCAAAAACACTCCAATTGGAGCGTTTACTGATTCAAAGATTTATCAGGTATTATTTTTTTATAAATTTCTCAGTAAAGGTTTTACCTCCTGACTGTATGCTCATAAAGTAAAGCCCTGGCGAAAGATGCTTTACATCTACTGTATTATTCTGTAACCCTATATCCATCTTTTTTCCGACAACATCGTAAACTTCCACTTTTTCTAATGTATTCACAGTGTTTATTTTTATAAAATCTGTTGCTGGATTAGGATATAGTGATAATATATTATAATCCACTTTATTGTCATTGACCCCCAAAATGGTTTCAGAATTGATTTTAATCTGGTCAATATAAGCCGTTCCTAAAGCATTATCATGCACAAAACGCAGCTGATCTATATTCAGCGGACTTACGGCCAGCCCTGTATAAATTAAAGTATCATTGAGATAGTATCTGATATCTGAAGCCGTTCCTATAACTTTACATCTATACCAGGTATTCGGAGACCAGGTTTCAGGAGCAGGAACAAGTTCCAAAGAGCCGGAAACCAGATTTAAAATCTTTATCACACCCGTTTTATCAAAATCAAGCCTCACCACTAATTGCTCTGCAATACTGTCAACACCCTGGAATCCAAAAACAGAGCCGTCAAGCTGAGAGATATTGATATCAAATGAAACCGAAAAATTGGTGTAAAGAAGGGGTACCGGCAAATTATAAAAACCTCCTATGACAGGCTCCGATTGGGTCCCATAGGTATTTTCTCTGACAATTTTCAGGGAAGCATTTCCATGACTGGCATGATCCTGGCTGATAACCTGGTTCATAACATGGGCTGGATTTCCTCCTGTAGGAGTACTTATCCAATTATTCTGTCCATGGATATTTGTGGCTAAAAAACCTTCATTATCTTCAAAGGAAACAGACTCCTGAGCGAAAGAAAATATTGAAAGTAAGACACATGCGATTGAGTAGTATTTTTTCATAGTAAAGTTTAAGTTTCGGAATAAAAATAAAAACTTCAAAGAATTAAAAAAATACCATTAATCAACCAGAAATCCGATTATTGTCACTAATTTACAACCCCTAAAAATCATAGCAGGATGAGGTGTTTACTGCGAAAGCTGTCTACATTTTTTACTATAAATAAAAAAATAGTAACCCGGAACAAAAAACGTTTTTGTTCCGGGTTAATTGAGGATTGCCCTTCAGATCTGTATGGGCAATTTTCTAAATCTGAATCCTCTTTTTTCAAGAGCTTATTTAGATATAAAAAAAATCAAACGCTCCTGTAAAGAAGCGCTTGAGATATTGATATAATAAGTCTCTTATTTTGAATAATTTTCAAAGAACAATGGGATACTTTCAATTCCTTTATAGAAATTAAAGAGTCCATAATGTTCATTCGGAGAGTGAATGGCGTCAGAATCCAGTCCAAAGCCCATTAATACAGACTTGGCTGCCAGAACTTTCTCGAACATCGCTGTAATAGGAATACTTCCTCCACTTCTGTAAGGCAGTACTTCTTTACCAAATGCTGTTTCCATAGCCTGTTTAGCTGCTAAAAACTCTTTGGTATCACTTTGTAATACATAAGGCATTCCTCCATGGTGAGGAGTCACCTTAACTTTTACAGTTTCCGGCGCTATTTTTTCAAAATATGTTGTGAATTTCTCGGTAATCTCTTCAGGAGTCTGATAAGGTACCAAACGCATTGAAATTTTAGCAAAAGCTTTTGAAGGAATTACTGTTTTAGCACCTTCTCCGGTATATCCTCCCCAGATTCCATTACAGTCTAATGTAGGACGAATGGAAGCTCTTTCAAGGGTTGTATACCCCTTTTCACCTTCTACACCGCTTAATCCGATTGATTTTTTGAATTCTTCAGGATTATCTTTCAGCTTGTTCATTTCAGCTCTGTCCGCCTCAGATACTACTTCTACATTATCGTAGAATCCATCAATGGTAATATGACCGTTTTCATCAATCAGATTAGCAATCATTCTGGAAAGCACGTGGATAGGATTAGGTACAGCACCACCGTAAAGCCCGGAGTGTAAGTCTCTGTTTGGCCCCTCCACTTCTACTTCTACATAGCTAAGCCCTCTCAATCCTGTGGTTACGGTTGGCTGTTCATTGCTGTAGATATGGGTATCTGAGATAAGGATACAGTCACACGTCAGTTTTTCCTTATTTTCATTAACGAAGTCTCCTAAGCTTACAGAACCTACTTCTTCTTCACCTTCTAAAATAAATTTAACGTTACATGGCAGAGTGTTTGTCTTCATCATAGCTTCAAAAGCTTTCAGATGCATAAAGAACTGTCCTTTATCGTCTGCAGCCCCTCTTGCGAAGATAGCTCCATCCGGGTGAAGTTCTGTTTTTTCAATATAAGGCTCGAAAGGTGGTTTTCTCCATAATTCCAACGGATCTGCCGGTTGTACATCGTAATGTCCGTAAACCAATACTGTTGGTAAATTTTTGTCTAGGATTTTTTCACCAAAAACAATAGGATATCCTTTTGTTTCACATATTTCAACGTTATCAGCTCCTGCATTTTTAAGGTGCATTGCACATACATCCGCACATTTCAATACATCATTTTTATAAGCCGGATCTGCAGAAATGGAAGGAATTCTCAGTAACTCAAATAATTCATCAACGAAACGTTGTTTGTTTTCGTTAATGTAATTTAATGTCTCTTGCATTGTAAAAATTTATTTTGTTAAAATTAAAAAAAATGCCTGTCAGAGCCAAGTAAAAGGAGATGATTTTCCCAACTAATTACTTATTGTCTGATAATTGAAGAGCCAGTCATTTATTTTAATAAAAAATGCCCTGCAGAAACAGGGCACTTGTACGTCTTATACTTATAATTAGTGTTCAGCTTTTGGAGCCTCAGCTGTTTTCGGAGCTTCAGCAGATTTTGCAGCAACGCTATCTGTTTTAGGAGCTTCAGGTTTTGCAGCAGCTTCTTCCTTGTGCCCTTCAGCAGCAGCCTCATGACCATGTCCGTGAGCTTCTCCACCTTGTGCATCATCAGAATATCTCTCTACCCCTTCTTCCAGTTTTAAAGTACCCTTATTGCCCCCAGCCTGGATTTTTTTACAGCTTACAGCTACAGTTGCAATCGCTAAACATATAACTAATTTTCTCATGCTTAAATTTTTGATTGCCCAAAATTAAGAAATCTTGCTTTTTTCGGCAACATTTTTAGAGTGATTTTAATATTATTTTCCCTTTTTTGGATTGTGTAAAAATAAGATAGTGTTCTCCACCATCTTTTAAGCCATATTTCTTTTTAATTTCATCAGGCTTTAAAGGGTAGTTTTTTGAAATAATATTGAACTGCGATTTCTTTTTAACACTCTTAGATTCAACTACTTCCATTTCTAAAATCCTTCCTGGAAAATTTTCTTTTTTTTCAGTTGAAGTATAAATATGGGTATTAGGATGAAGTTTTTTAAGTCCAAATTTTTCTGAGATCAAATTAAAGATTCCTGCTTTTAAAATGGAATTATTGGGAATATAAATAAACTTTTCGGGTTCAGAATATTCTGAACGGGCATTTTCTTCTTCCCGAAACATAAAATTAAAAGGTGATTCTCCACTTTCAAGATTCACACAACAGCATATAATTTCGTTTACTTTTTTATTTGACAGAAATATGACAATTTCCTTTACGTCGTTTTTCACAGCAACAATATCAATCCTGAAAATATCCGGTACAACAGAAATAAGGTATTTCAGATCAATCAAAGGGGAAAGTTTAATGATCACCTGGTTAGAAATAGATAATAATTTCTCCTGAATTTCAAGGATATTGGGAGATAAATCCTCCAAAAGAAAAACTTTATTCTTTTGATGATCTCTTCTGGCCGGATCTAAGTAAACAGTATCAAACTTCTCCTGATTTTCACTTAAAAAGTCTTCCAGTTTCTGATTGACAAACTTTGCTTTTTTACCTATAACATTCCAGTTGTGCTCCACAACATTCAGAAGCTCAGCATTTTGTTCCACTATGGTAATGTCATCAAAATTTTGAGACAAATAGTACGCGTCGATTCCAAAGCCGCTGGTAAGATCTATAAACTTTTTCCCTTTTATAATTTCCGATTTATAAAGGGCTGTTTTTTCGGATGATGACTGCTCTAAACTGAGCTGTGGCGGAAAAATAATGCCTTCTTTTAAGAGAAAAGGAAACTTTTTCTCTGCCACCTGTCTTCCTTTGATCTGCTGTACGATTTCCTGCATAGAAACCTCAGGAAATGGAGTTTTTTTTAACAGCAATGCATGTAGATCTGTATGCAGATTGGCATTAATGTACTTTTGAACTTCTTGATTTAATAATTTATTTCCCACAGATTCCACAAATTTCACAGATGATATCTAATTAATATTTCCGTTTATTTTTCGAATGATACTTTTATCAATATAATCAGTATTGAAGTTCACCAATATACCTAATTTCAATTTTGTTAGCTTTAAGTAGGTTAACAATTGCTTATGATGGACATTACTTATTTCCGGAATTGATTTTATCTCAATAATAACTTTTATTTTCTACGATTATATCTGCAATAAAGCTTGAATCAATAGAAATACCTTTAAATTCTATAGGGACAGGAACCTGGGTTTGAATATTCAAACCATTATTTCGCAAATCAAAAGCTAACACCTTTTCATAAACTTTCTCCAATAAACCAGGTCCTAATTCATTGTATACAGAAAATATAGACTTTCTTATATAAAAGCTTATTTCATTTTCATTCATTTGCTATAATTATTTTTTTTAACTCAGATCTGTGATATCTGAGTAATCTGTGGGAACAGTTTAAAGTTTATTCAAACATTTCTGCCCAACGGACTGCCTTTATTTCTTTTTCACTGTATAGCTCCTCAATGGACTTTTTAACGTCTAATTTGGGATATAAATTAACGCCAATCAGTTTTATTTTGCCTTCTTCAACCCATTGCTGCTCTTTAACAGCATGGTCATAGATCTTCTTCTGAACCACTCCCTGTTTTAAAAGCTCCAGATAGCCTCCCGCATCCTCCATTTCAACAAAAAGATCCCAGGCTTTCTCTGCCAGTTGTCTGGTAATGTCTTCTATGTAATAACTTCCGTTGGAAGCATCTTCAAATACATTGATAATACTTTCATAGGCCAGAACGATTTGTTGTTTAAAAGAAATCTCTTCTGAATTTTCAGTGCTTTTTTCTACAAGGTAATTATTGGTAAAAACAGCATCTGCCCCACCAATCATCGCTGAAGCAAGCTCCAGCGTAGAACGGATCAGGTTATTTTCATTATCTGAAACGGCTTTATTTCTTAAAGAGGTCTCTGCAAAAATATAAGGAACTTCATCTAAGCCATATTCTTTGGAAAGTTGATTGAAAATAATTTTAAAAGCTCTCAGTTTAGCCATTTCAAAGAAGTAATTCCCTCCTACAGCCAATCTGAAAATCAGTTTCCCTACAATTTCAGGACCATAACTCTCAATAAGCTCTTTAGCCTTGGCCAAGGCAATACCAAGCTGTTGATAGATGGCTGCTCCGGCGTTCTGGTGTAGGGAGATATCAACACAGATGTTTCTTTTAAAATCTTTGGCCAACAGTTCTTTTGCCAGCTGATCATCAATAATTCCATCTTTTTCATTAAAAACATCAATCAGGGAAAAATATTGATCTTCTTCTTTTGGACTGATATGGCCGGCAAGTTCTTTATTATTAACAAAAATTGTTTTCTCTTCCAGATTTTCTACATTCCGGTCTAATAAAAATGCAAATACTTCGTCTTCCAGGCTTTCGTGGTAAGAAGCTACCAGATGGGTACTTTCTTCAACTTTTGGCAGGTTTACCAGAGGATTCTGAACTTCTGTATAAAAGGGCTTCACCTCTATCCCTTCCAGATTCTCCTTTTCTAAAACAGGGTAAATATCCTCTGTTTTAAGTTGCTTTTTTACCAGGTTTTCCCAGTTTGGAAGTATATTATTTGACATTAGTTTTGTTTATTTGTGATGAACTGCCAATAGTGAACATTGCTTCGCTAGCGAATTTCAATTTAAAAAATCGAAAAGCACAGCGAATTGAGTGTTGCCCTATCTATTCAACTTTTATTATTTCTTGGCGACTTTTGTGCTATCAACAACCAAAATAAAGATCTCTTCATTCGGTTTTTTCATAAAATAATTTTCCCGTGCATATTTCTCCTTTTCCGACTTATTGTTCATCAGTTTTTTATAGAAAGCATCATTCTTTTCGTATTCTTTTTTATAATACTCCAGCTGATCTTCATATTTACTGATCTCACCATTCAGTTCGTTAATTACGAGAAATGAGGTTTTATCAAAGAAAACCATCCATACCAAAAACATGCAGATTGTAATGGTATATTTATTCAGAATATACTTCTGGATCAGCTTCAATGTTTCTGATTTCGGCTGAATGTCTTTGATAAGGTTGTTTTCTTCCATTTTTTTAATGTTTTCTCAACGAGTTTTTAATAACAGTAGTTAAAAAATCAATCGCTACGGAATTCTGTTTCATATTTGGGATAATAAGATCGGCATCATTCTTAGATGGCTCGATGAATTCCTGATGCATTGGTTTCAGGGTAGTCTGATAACGGTGTAATACTTCTCCAAGGTCTCTTCCCCTTTCCTGGGTATCTCTTCTGATCCTCCTGATTAATCTTTCATCAGAATCTGCATGAACAAATACCTTCAAATCAAATTCTTTCAACAATTCTTTGTTGGTAAGAACTAAAATTCCTTCTACTACCAATACGTTTTTAGGTTCTACAGTGACATGATCTCCTGTTCTGGAATGCGTTACAAAGCTATAAATGGGCTGTTCAATAGACTCATTATTTTTTAAAGCTTTAACATGTTTTATCAACAGTTCAAAATCGATGGACTTCGGATGGTCATAATTGAGAGCCTCTCTTTCTGTCAAGGTTAGATTTTGGTTATCATGATAATAATTATCTTGAGAGAGGATATTCATTCCCTCAATATCAAGCTGTTGAAGTATTTTATCAACAACTGTAGTTTTGCCGGATCCCGTACCACCGGCAATTCCTATTACAAGCATTCTTTTTTGTTTCTTTATAGTTGGTACAAATATACTGTTTTAGATAAAATGTAGCAATGTAAGAATATTGAGAAATTAAAAGATTAAAGGATAAAAAATTGAAAAATTCTCCGGGAAGCCCGTTATCCTTGCTATGTAACGTTTATTCCTGGGGTTTCATCTCCGGATTTAATAAAAAAAACCGGTAAATTGATTACCGGTTTTTATTTTTATACTATTTCGCTTGTTAATTCTCTTGAAATTAATTTTTCATGCATAGGCTTCAAAACATCCATTGAGCCTGTTTTTACGGTGCATTTGCCCTTATAATGAACAAGCATTGTGCATTGCTCTGCCTGCTCCAGGGTATGCTTGCATACTTCAATAAGACTGTCTATCACATAATCAAATGTATGAATGTCATCATTATGCAGCACCAGTTTATACACATCGTCCGTATCATCCAGAACGAGAACTTCTTCTTCATATTGACGTTTTGGATTTTCATAGTCTTTTATGCTATTATAAAAATTCATTTTTAACCTATTTTTTAAACTTCTCCGATTTTATCTGCTAAATTATCTAAAGCATTGGGTTCCTGATATACCAACTCAACAAGTTCTACGCTCTTGTTATTCATTTTCAAAATTTTGAAATGGTAGTTTTCAAGGTCAAATTCCTGGTTCTCTTCGGGAATCTCTGCCAGTGCATTAAGAATAAATCCTGCTAATGAGTTATACTCGCTTTCTTCAGAAAGAGGAAGCTTTTTAGGAAGGAACTCATTGATTTCGTCTAAAGGCTGTGTAGCCTGTACCCAATAGGTATTATCTGCTATTTTATCAACAATTTTTTCTTCGTCATCTTCTTCATCCTGAATTTCCCCTACCAGCTCTTCCAGAATATCTTCAAGGGTAATAATCCCTTCTGTTCCTCCGAATTCATCGATAACAATGGCAAGGTGCTGTTTTTTCTGCTGGAAAATCTTCAACAGATCTGAAACTTTTTTACTTTCCACCACGAAAAATGCATCACGCATCAGATCCCTAAGGTCTTCATGGTCAAGATCTCCCTTTCTTTTAACAAATTCCCTGATAATTTCCTTGGTATAGAAAATTCCGATTACATTATCAATGGAGTCTATATATACAGGGATACGCGAATACCCACTATCCATGATCTTGTTGATCATTTCATTAATATCTTCTTCAAAATCAATTGAAGTAATATTCTGTCTCGGAACCATGATCTGCTTGGCGGAATGATCTGTGAAATCAAAGGCGTTTTTAATGATCTCATAATTTTCTTCTTCAATTTCTCCACTATCTGCACTTTGTTTTACCAAAAGCTGCAGTTCTTCTGTAGAGTGAATTTCCTGTTCAGAAGCAGGATGAATTTTTACGAGTCTTAAGAATGTATTCGACATAAGGTTCATCAACCAGATAAACGGTTTGAAAACCGTATAGAAAACTCTCAGTGGAACGGCTGTTGCCATTGTTGTAGCTTCTGATTTTCTGATTGCAATTGACTTGGGTATAAGCTCACCGAAAACAATATGCATAATGGTAATAAACACAAAACTGATTACCAATGCCACTGAAGTGATGGTGGCCTGGCTCATATTGATGCTGAGTGAGTGAAAAATATTTTCAATGATATGATGCAATGCGCTTTCCCCTACCCATCCTAAAGCCAGGGACGCCAATGTAATACCTAATTGTGTGGCAGAAAGATATTCATCCAGATGTTTGATGATATGTTCCGCCTGCTTTGCCATAGAATTACCTTCTGCGGCTTTTATTTGGATTTGTGAGTAACGAACTTTAACAATTGAAAATTCTGCGGCTACGAAAAAGCCATTTAGTAATACGAGAAATAAGGCCAGCAAAAGCCTGACTATGTCCGAGTCCATTTAGAAAGTGTATAAATTTAATTGACTACAAAGATATACAAAATATAAATAACAAAAAAAAGCATCGATAGGATCGATGCTTAATATTATGTTAAAATAATTCTTTATGAATTTTTCAAAGCTTCTGCTCCTGAAACGATCTCCAGGATTTCGTTTGTAATTGCAGCCTGTCTTGCTTTGTTGTAGAAGATCTTAAGATCATTTCTCAAAGCTTCGGCATTATCTGTAGCTTTGTGCATTGCTGTCATTCTCGCCCCGTGTTCTGAAGCTACTGAATCCAAGATTGCTTTAAAAATCTGAGTTTTAATAGATTTCGGAATCAAATTATCAAGAATTTCAGCTCTGTTAGGTTCAAAGATATAATCTGTTTCTACTTCTCCTTCTATACTTTCAGGCATTGAGATAGGAAGAACCTTTTCTGTAGTCACTTCCTGAGTAGCGGCATTAACGAATTTGTTGTAAATAACATAGACTTCGTCAAATTTCCCTTCTCTGAAGCTGCTCATTACTCCTTCTGTAACATTAGCAACCACATCAAAATTCAGATTATCATAAACAGAACTTGCATTAGTATATACTGAGCGGTTTCTTCTTACAGCATCATATGCTTTTTTACCTACAGGAAGAACTTCAATCTCATACTGAGAATTGTTCTGAAACTGAAGGTTAAGTTCCTTAACAATAGAAGAGTTAAAAGCTCCCGCAAGACCTCTGTTTGAAGTAACAGCGATGAAAAGTATTCTTTTAACCTCTCTTTTCTGAGCATATACAGAAATCTGGTCAGGATCAGAGCTAGAATTTACATTCTGGATAAGTTCCTGTAATTTTTCAGAATATGGTCTTAACATAACGATTGCGTCCTGTGCTTTTTTAAGTTTCGCTGCGGAAACCATCTTCATAGCACGGGTAATTTGCATCGTAGATGAAATTGACGTAATTCTGCCTCGTATTTCTTTTAAGTTTGCCATTAATTTGAGTTAGTTGTTGGTTGTCAGTTGTCGGTTGATAGTTTTAGAAAACTCTATAAACTATCAACCAACAACCATCAACTAATTTTAGTTATATTTAGAAGCTAAATCGTTAGCTGCCTGCTTAAGAACGTTTGTAATATCGTTATCAATTTTCCCAGCTTTAATTGCAGCCATTGTATCAGGGTGCTTAGATCTTAGGAATTCGATATATTCAATTTGGAATTCTTTTACTTTTCTGATAGGAACGTTTCTTAATAAGTTCTCAGTTCCAGCATAGATCATAGCCACCTGGCTATCTACCGGAAGTGGAGAGTTTACCGGCTGCTTAAGGATCTCAACGTTTCTTTCTCCTTTAGAGATAACTGCTAAAGTAGAAGCATCAAGGTCAGAACCGAATTTAGCAAACGCTTCTAATTCTTTATATTGAGCCTGGTCTAACTTCAATGTACCAGAAACTTTTTTCATTGATTTGATCTGAGCATTACCTCCTACTCTCGATACAGAGATCCCTACGTTGATTGCAGGACGAACCCCAGAGTTGAACAGATCAGACTCCAAGAAGATCTGTCCGTCTGTAATAGAGATTACATTGGTAGGAATATATGCAGAAACGTCACCCGCTTGAGTTTCAATGATTGGAAGGGCAGTTAATGAACCTCCACCTTTCACGATTGGTCTAAGAGATTCTGGCAAGTCGTTCATTTGCTTAGCGATGTTGTCATCAGCAATTACTTTTGCCGCTCTTTCCAATAGTCTTGAGTGAAGATAGAAAACGTCTCCAGGGTAAGCTTCACGGCCCGGTGGTCTTCTTAAAAGTAGAGAAAGCTCACGGTATGCAACAGCTTGTTTAGATAAATCATCATAAACGATCAATGCAGGTCTACCAGTGTCTCTGAAGAATTCACCGATAGCAGCACCTGCCATTGCAGAATATACCTGCATTGGAACCGGGTCTGATGCGTTGGCAGCAACTACTACAGTATAAGCTAAAGCTCCTTTATCAGCAAGAGTTTTAACGATTTGTGCTACTGTAGATGCTTTCTGACCGATAGCAACATATATACAATATACTGGATTACCAGCTTCAAAAAATTCTTTCTGGTTGATGATCGTATCGATGGCAACAGTAGTTTTACCCGTCTGTCTGTCCCCGATAATAAGCTCTCTCTGACCTCTTCCTACAGGAATCATAGAGTCAATCGCAACGATACCTGTCTGTAAAGGCTCAGTTACCGGCTGTCTGAAGATAACTCCAGGAGCTTTTCTTTCTAATGGCATTTCGTATAATTCCCCAGAAATAGGACCTTTACCATCGATAGGGTTACCAAGAGTATCTACTACTCTACCTAACATTCCTTCTCCTACTTTGATAGAAGAGATTCTGTTTGTTCTTTTTACTGTATCACCTTCTTTTACTAATTTACTTTCACCTAGTAAAGCAACACCTACGTTGTCTTCTTCAAGGTTAAGTACAATACCTTCTACATCACTAGAAAATTTCACCAACTCTCCGTATTGTACGTTTTCTAACCCGTATACACGAGCAATACCATCACCGATGGTTAAAACTGTACCTACTTCCTCAACGTTGGATTGAGTATCGAAGTTGGCCAATTGCTGTTTTAAGATCGCAGATACTTCTGCCGGATTTATTTCTGCCATTGTATGGTTGTTTTTCTTAATTTAATTGAAAATCTTTTTTAACTTGGTTCAGTTTAGCCTTTACAGACGCGTCTACCTGCTGGTCACCTACTCTTAGAATATATCCCCCAAGAATTTCAGGTTTTACATGTAAGTTGATATCAAAATTTGAATCTGCTTTTACCAGGTTGGTAGATCTTAAAATCTGATCAAGGTTCTCTTTAGAAAGCTGTGTCGCTGTAGTAAGAGTGATTCTCTGTACTCCGTTGATATCTTCTACTTTATTGATGAACTCCTGAGCGATATTTCTCAGTTGGTTTTCACGTCCGTGTTTGATCACTAGTCTGATCAGGTTCAGTGAAGAAACTGAAAAATCTTTAAAAATCTGGTCTGCTACCTCTATTTTCTTTTTTGCATCAATGTAAGGGGTAAGGAAGAATTTGTTTAAATCCTGAGATTCAATCATGATCTTCACTACATCTTTCATTTCAGAAAATACAGTAGCCGTTTGGCCTGATTCATTGGTGAAGTCAAGCAAACCTTGTGCGTATCTTTTAGCTACTTTAGATGTAAGCATTATTAGTTAAGGTTAGATTTGTTTAAATAATTTTGAACTAATTCGTTTTGAGCTTCGCTGTTGTCTAATTTTTGTTTCAAGATAGACTCGGCAATGTTTACAGATAAAGTACCAATTTGATTTTTGATATCTGCCATAGCTGCGTTTTTCTCAGCGTTGATAGTCTGCTTAGCAGCTTCGATTAATTTATCTCCTTCAGATTTTGCAGCATCTTTAGCTTCTCCCACGATTCTGTCCTTAATCTCTCTAGCTTCTTTAAGGATAGCATCTCTTTCGATCTTAGCTTCACGAATGATTCTTTCGTTATCAGCTTTTAGCTCTTCCATCTCTTTTTTTGCCAATTTAGCTTGGTTTAATGCATCAACGATAGAAGTTTCTCTTTCATTAACAGCATTTACAATTGGTTTCCAAGCGAATTTAGCAAGAAGAAACAATAGGATAACAAAAGTAAGCGTCATCCAAAATAAAAGTCCAATTCCAGGTTCTATAATTCCCATATCTGTAAATTCTTTTTTAAATGTTATTTTATGGATTGTTTTTTTAAAAATTCTTAGCAGCAGCCAACCGCTTTGCTGCTAAGAATGTTTTTTGAGGATAGATTACTTGATGAAAGCACCAAAGATGATCGCGATAAGACCAGCACCTTCAATAAGACCAGCAGCGATAAGCATTGCTCCTTGAATCTTACCAGCTTGTTCTGGTTGTCTAGCGATAGCATCCATTGCGTGACCACCGATTTTACCGATACCAAGACCTACTCCTAGTACTGCTAAACCGATACCTACGTAAATTAATCCTGCTCCTGTTGATAAATCCATAATAAATAAATTATATTAGTTAAAAATTATTTTAAAATTCTTTTCTTTTAATTAGTGAGCGTGCTCTTCGTGACCATGTTCATGCTCGTGTTCCGCAACTGCAATTCCGATAAATAAAGCAGATAATACAGTAAAGATATACGCCTGTAATGCTGCTACCAATAATTCCAATACTGAAACAAATAACGCCAATGGCACAGATGCAAATCCTAAGAATGGAGATTTGAAAATGAAGATCAATGAAACGATCGCTAAGATCATGATGTGTCCTGCTGTAACATTAGCAAAAAGTCGCATCATTAAAGCAAAAGGCTTTGTAAAGATTCCGATAATCTCAATTGGAACCATAATTGGATACAATAAGATTGGAACTGGTGGCATAAAGATATGTTTCCAATAATCTTTATTTGCACTGAACAATGTAATCAACAATGTAATAACAGCTAATACTGCTGTGATTGCAATGTTACCAGTAAGATTTGCTCCGAAAGGAAAGAAAGGAATCAATCCAAACAAGTTATTAATCCATATAAAGAAAAATGCAGTTAATAAATAAGGCATATATCTTTTATACTTAACAGATCCTATATTTGGAATAGCCACTTCATCTCTGATAAATACAATCACCGGCTCCATTAATCGTCCAATACCTTTTGGAAGTTGAGATTTCTTGTAATTTCTTGCCATTCCAATGAACACTACGGCCATAAAAATTACTGACAAGAACATTGAAGCTGCGTTTTTCGTTATTGAAAGATCAAAAAACACTTCGTTTGGTTTTTGCTTTCCACTAATGATCGAAAACAAAGTAGCTTTTTCAACACCTTTAGTAGAAACTACCTGTCCATGTTCTAAAGTATAACCATCATGCTCGTGCCCGTGTGCTATACTACTGGAAAGAAAAGTATGCCATCCTTCATTATCTTTAATGATAATAGGCAAAGGGATAGAAACGTGATGTTCTTCACCACTGTCGTCTTTTGTAGTCCATAAATGCCATTCATTAGAATCACCAATGTGCTCCATGATCATTGTGGTCGCATTGAAGCCTTCTTTCGCTTCTTTGTTCTCTACTTTTTCCGCTGATTTCTCTCCATCAGATTCGTGTTGAGCAGAAGCTAAACTGCTTATAAACACAAATAAAAATGCGAAAAATAATGAAGAAATTTTTCTGTTCATATCTCTTTTTTAATCGTGTGCAAATATATCGATTTTATTAAACTTTACCAATATTAAAAATTGATTTTTATCATCAAAAAAATCAAGACTTATTAATGAGTTTTATTATAGGTATATAAATAAGGAACGATGCGATAATAAAACAGATCACTATAAAGAGAAAATTAGTCTTTGTCTTATCTATTAATATTAAAGAAATGGTAAGCCAAATAATATCTTTACAAATATTAATAACAAGAAATTTCATTCCTGCATCCTCCTTACCATACAAATATTTTTTAAATATTATATATACTATTATATTAAGCAATGCTATTAATAATACAATAATAAAACAATCCAGAAAATTCATGCTGCAAAAATAAGATTATAATTTTTGAAACAAAACAATTCTTTATATAAGGTAGGGAGTTGGAAGATGGGAGTGCTATTGCATAGAGTTACAATTTTAATTTATTTCATTAAAAATGATCTTATAATTCTTAACTTAAAAAATATCTTATTAAAGAGTCTTATTTAGTTTATCGGCTTCAAAAACTTTCTTCTCCTACCTCCAACTTCAATCAAATCCTTATAATATTAAGTCTATCATACTCAGGTTTCTTAAAAATTCCTTATTTTTGCAAACCTATAATTTACAATACATATGTTTAATAGTTTACAGGATAAATTAGACAAGGCATTACATAATATTTCCGGACGTGGAAAAATTACAGAAATCAATGTAGCGGAAACCGTAAAGGAAATCCGTAGAGCATTGGTGGATGCTGACGTTAACTATAAAGTAGCAAAAGATCTTACTAAGAGAGTTCAGGATAAGGCATTAGGAGAAAATGTACTTACTTCTCTTACTCCGGGACAGTTGATGACCAAAATTGTTCATGATGAATTGGTAGATCTTATGGGAGGTTCTCAGGAAGGAATCAATCTTTCAGGAAAACCTGCTGTAATTCTTATTGCCGGTCTTCAGGGTTCCGGTAAGACTACGTTCTCAGGAAAGCTGGCTAATTATTTACAGACAAAAAGAAATAAAAAACCTTTATTGGTAGCTTGTGACGTTTACCGTCCTGCTGCTATTGATCAGCTAAAAGTCTTAGGAGGACAGATTAATGTTCCGGTTTTCACTGAAGAAGGTTCTACCAACCCGTCTACGATTGCTGAGAATGCAATCAATTTTGCAAAAGCCAACAACCACGATGTGGTCATTGTGGATACTGCAGGTCGTTTAGCGATTGATGAGCAGATGATGAACGAGATCAAATCTGTACATTATTTCATTAAGCCGCAGGAAACGCTTTTCGTAGTAGACTCTATGACAGGTCAGGATGCTGTAAACACAGCAAAAGCATTCAACGAAGCTTTAAATTTTGACGGAGTTGTGCTTACCAAATTAGATGGTGATACAAGAGGGGGTGCTGCATTAACCATCCGTTCTGTAGTAGAGAAACCAATCAAATTTATTTCTACAGGAGAAAAAATGGAAGCTTTAGATCTTTTCTACCCTGAAAGGATGGCAGACAGAATCCTGGGAATGGGAGACGTTGTTTCCTTGGTAGAAAGAGCTCAGGAGCAGTTTGACGAAGAAGAAGCTAAGAAACTTCACAAAAAAATTGCTAAAAATGAGTTTGGTTTTGATGACTTCCTTAAGCAAATCAACCAGATCAAGAAGATGGGTAATATGAAGGATTTGATGGGAATGATTCCTGGAGTTGGAAAAGCAATAAAAGATGTAGAAATCAGCGATGATGCCTTCAAGCATATTGAAGCTATCATCTATTCTATGACTCCTGACGAAAGAAGAAGACCTTCTATCATCAATACGCAAAGAAAGAGCAGAATTGCTAAAGGAGCAGGAAGAAAAATCGAAGATGTGAATCAGCTGATGAAACAATTCGATCAGATGGGCAAAATGATGAAGATGATGCAGGGCCCTCAAGGAAAGCAAATGATGCAGATGATGAGCAAAATGCCAAATATGCCGGGAATGGGTGGTATGCTTGGAAAGTAATTCAGACAACAACAATATTCATAAAAAACTCTCAGAATTTCTTCTGAGAGTTTTTGTTTTATCTAAATCTGATTATTTAAACTTATATCCTAATCCGATCTGGAAGAAATTCATCTTCAATTTTTCATCATTAACAGGATTTTTAATCATATTAGTAAGTCCGAAACTATAACGTGCATCTACAAATAAACCTTTATAAACGTTATAATCTGCTCCAAAGAACAAACCGAAATCCGTAGACTTCAAATTATCATTAAAAGCCCTTTCAAGGAACTCCTCTCCTTCTCTGATGGCTCTTGGATCTGCCATAGCTCCACTTACTTCTATTTTGGCTGTCGTATTTGTTTTAAAGCTTACATACGGACCTGCATAGATTCCCAATTCTGGTGTTGCATAATATCTTGCGGATACAGGAATTAAAATCCTGTTAAAGTTAAGCTTTTCAGTCACTTTAATATTGGAAGGAAAACCTACTTCTGCTTTCCCACCCAAATTAGCATATTCAACCTCTCCCTGAACAGCAAATTTTCCGTTGAATTTATGCTCCACCAAAGCTCCCACATAAAATCCGGATTTAGACTTTAAGCTTCCACTTACTCCTTCAAATTCAGGATCTTCATTGGAATTTAATTTTGATAATGCATAACCGGCTTTTACCCCGAATTTTGTTTGTGCATTCAACCCTGCAACCAGTGCAAGCGCTGATACTAAAAGAATTTTTTTCATGATTATTATATTTAATTTTTATTTGAAATAAAGCTTTAAAAATAAACTTTTCCGGCTTTACCTATATTGTTTTGTTTTTATTTTGCAAAAACATATTTAACCCCAAAAGTCACGGAAGATAAATCCAGTCCGAATTTGTAATTATTCTTTCTTTCCGCTCCCTAATAGTCACCTTTGTACGTATTATATCCAAACTCTCCCAAAGTAGCTTCAATATTCCAGTTTTTGTTTAGGAAATAATCTAAACCGGGCTTGATAGTAACCCTATACAAGTGTAATTTCTGACAAACCGAAAAAAGCTACAGCTCCTGCCACTAATAGTTTTTTCATGATTATTATTTTTTAAGAGTAAAAAAGCCCCAAGAAATTCTCAGGGCTTCATTGCTATATGCTTTGTTTATTATTTTGCAAATACATACTTAACTCCGAAAGTTACAGAAGATAAATTCAATCCGAATTTATAATCGTTTACTCTCTTAGCTCCGTCAACATCTACTTTAGAAGTATTGTATCCGAATTCACCGATAGTAGCTTCGATAGACCAGTTTTTGTTTAAGAAATAATCTAAACCTGGCTTAACGTTAACTCCGATAGAAGTGAAGTTGTTTTTAGTAGAAGTAGATGAAGAAGTAGTAGTTCCTCCAACTGTAGTTGTAGAAGTAGCTTCATCTTTGTTTTGACCGAATACCATTGGTACTTCTAATTGACCGAAGATATATAATTTTTCACCAACAGTCCAGTATTTTCTTACGAATGGAGCTACAACAAACCCAGAAACAGTTTCTTTTGCATCTACAGTAGTTGCACCAATTGTAGAAACAGTTTTTGTGTTATCATTTTGGTAACCTAAACCTAAACCTACTGCTAAGTTAGTATCTACGAAATAACCTACCGTTGGAAGAACTTTGTAGCTCTCAACTTTTGTATCTGTATTGTTATTTTCGTTTTGAGAATAACCTACTTGTCCTGATAAATATGCAGTTCCTTTAGCAATCTGAGCGTTTGATAAACCAAAAAGTGCAACAGCACCCGCTAATAATATTTTTTTCATTTTAAAAAATTTTAATACTTTCTGAGGGCAAATTTACAGTGACCTCCACGAATATTAAAATTTGTTAACGTGATTAATATCATTGTTAATTATTAACCTTTTGTAAACATAAATTATATCAGGTGAACAGCTTTGGATTTTTCATAATATTATGAATAAAAAAATTACAATTCTTCAATTAGAGTCCAGTATCTTTGTTCTTTTTAATTTGTTAATTTTGTCAAAAATACTACCCCTCTAAGAATTTTTGTTAAAATTAATAACGTAAAATATTAACATATAATTAATTAACTCTTAAAAATTAAACAATTGTTTATAAATCTTTATAAAAACTCAACCCTTCTTTTTGAAAATTAGATTAAAAAATTCACAATAACCATCAGAAAGTAAGTTTAATAGAACTTTAAGAATATCCTAAATTATCAGAGCCTTCCGGAACATTAGAAACTTGCTTGATAATCAGAAATAAGAAACTCCGGCTTTTGGCCAGAGTTTAGTATACTATTTTTAAACCTTCTTATTTCAAAAAGAAGTTATATCCAAGGTTAACAGCCCCTACATTCCAGCTATAAGAACCCCAGCCCACTTTTCTACTGTTGCTTATTGACTGATATCCCAGGTACAATTCTCCTTTAGACATCTGGTACCCGAATTTTGGCTGTACATAGAAACCTCCGTCCATACCGTCTTTTGTAGAAATACCATATCCAAGGTCTAACCCTACAAAAACAGGAGCACCGGAAAATTTATACTTACCGGATACAGCTACCGGAATAAATCCGAAGTCATCAAAATTGTCTTTTCCAAAGAAATGGGAATATCCTGTTGTAACTCCCAGGTCAAGGCCTTTTGTAATATTCCACATATAAGCAGCATCTACACCTAATGTAAATGACGAAATATCACTTGCATCGGATACAGGAACACCAATATGTCCACCTAGTTTAAAACCTTCCTGTGCTTGAGCAGCACCTCCTAAAAGTGCAAAAGCACCAATTAATAATAGCTTTTTCATTTATTTGACTAGCGTTTGAATTATTGTGCAAAAATACTAATTATTTATGATAAAATTAAAATCTTAAGAATGATATCATTCAAATTAAAAAAGCAGAACAAATTTGTTCTGCTTTATATACTGATTAAGTTAAAATCTTAAATAATTAGTTTCCTCCGAATTTGAAACCAACACCAACTTGTAAGAAGCTGTTCGTTAATTTTCCATCTCCTGAATCTTTCGCCAGGTTAGAAACACCGTAGTTGTATCTTGCATCAAAGAATAACCCATTTTCCAAAGCATATTCTGCACCGATGAAAGGAGCGATATTCAAAGTATTTACCTGGTCTTTGATATCTACTTTATCTCCTAAACCAAATTCAGCAGCCAGTTCTCCCGGAATCTCCGCGCCTCCTGTTACTTCATATTTTGCTTTTGCAGTAAGGATAATACCAAAGCTGGCACCAGCAGAAACAGCTAAATTTTCAGTAATAAAATATTTAGCAGAAACAGGAATCAATAAAGTACCGAAGGTCGTTTTTGCTTTTACACGTACATTTCCGTCGAAATCTCCTTCGAATGCACCTGTCTCATCTACTTTACCTCCAAGCGGCGAGTACAAAACCTCCCCCTGGATACCAAATTTATCTCCGAATTTATGCTCAACCAAACCACCTACATAGAATGTATGAATTGGATCTGAGCTTTCAGACTGGCCATCAGCCTTCATTTTCAATGTTGATAAAGAATATCCGGCTTTAGCACCGAATTTTGTTTCCTGAGCGTTTACATTTGCTCCCATGACAGCTACTGCTGCAATAAGTAAAAGTTTTTTCATTTTAATTAGTCTTTAATTTTAAGGAATGCAAAACTAATTATTTTTTTCTATTAAACCAATTTTAAGAAATAAAATAAACGTTAATAGAAGGTTAATGGAAACTTTTTTACATGCAATTAGTCATTTCTTAGTCTTTTTTCCTCATCATTATATGCCAGGATAATTTTTCTTACCACAGGGTGTCTTACCACATCTTCTTCCGTAAGATGCACAAAACCAATTTCTTTTACCCCCTCCAAGATTCTCATTGCCTCTTTCAATCCGGACTGCTGATTTTTTGGAAGGTCAATCTGGCTTGGATCTCCGGTAATGATAAACTTAGCATTCATTCCCATTCTGGTAAGAAACATTTTCATCTGGGCATGAGTGGTATTCTGTGCTTCATCAAGGATAACAAAAGCTTCATCAAGGGTACGCCCTCTCATAAAAGCCAATGGAGCTACCTCAATTATTTTTTTCTCCATGAAACCTTCAAGCTTTTCATGGGGAATCATATCACGGAGTGCATCATATAAAGGCTGTAAATAAGGATCCAGCTTTTCTTTAAGGTCTCCCGGCAAAAATCCAAGGCTCTCCCCTGCTTCTACGGCAGGTCTTGTAAGAACAATTCTTTTCACCTCTTTATCTCTTAAAGCTCTTGCAGCCAATGCCACACTGGTATATGTTTTTCCGGTTCCCGCAGGACCAATTGCAAAAACCATATCTTTTTTCTCGGTTTCCTTGACCAGTTTTTTAAGATTGGTGGTTTTTGCCTTTATTATTTTTCCATTGACTCCTTTTACAATAATATCCTGATCAAAAATCAGTTGTTTTTCATTTTCATCTTTAATATTGAGGATATTTTCAACATCTTTAAGCTCTATTGAATTGTTTTTAGAAATAAAACGGACGATATCATCCAGTTTTTGCTTCAATATGTCTAAAACCTCCTGATTTCCCATCGCAAAGATAAAATGATCTCTTCCAGTAATTTTAAGAGTGGGGAAGCTTGATTTTATTAAGTTGAAATATTGGTTACTAACTCCATAGAAGATTTTCACATCAGTATCTTCCAAATCATAGGTTAATTCAAACATGCAGTATTTTTATTTTAGATTTTAAAATTAAAGCTTTTTTTCAAATTTATATCAAATTCTTTTCAACAATCTTTCGGGCATTCTTTTTATTTTAAATAACTTTGCAATACTTCACTATTCTAAAATTGCTCATGTCAATTATTACCCTTACTTCGGATTTCGGAAATTTAGATTACAGAGTTTCGGCTGTGAAAGGCAAAATTTTGTCTCTAAACCCTGAGGTTAATATTGTTGATATAACCCACGAAATCCAGGCATTCAATCTTATACAAACTTCATACATTGTAAGAAATGCCTATAAATATTTTCCAAAAGGAACTATACATATCCTTGCTGTAGACAGTTTTTTCAACAAATCAAGAAAAAACATTCTTTACAAAGCTGACGGCTCTTACTTTCTGGCAGCAGACAACGGTCTTTTGAGCCTCATATTTTTTGATATCAAACCTGAAGCGATCTATGAGATTACGCTGAATAACCGTTTTGATGATGTTATAGACTTCACCTCTACTGATATTTTTGTTCCTGCAGCCGTACATCTTGCTAATGGAGGATTGCCGGAAGTAATTGGAAGAAAAATAGAAACCACCAAACAGCTGATGTTCCCAAGACCTGTTCTTAATGAGTCTGAAGGAATGATCATTGGGGAAGTTACTTATATTGATAATTTCGGTAATATAATTTCAAATATCAGCAAAGATTTCTTTGAAAGTGCCGGCAAAGCCTATACAAGTTTTACGATAAAATTCAGAAATCTCACCCTGTCAAGAATATTTTCAAGCCATACGGAAGTGGTTTCCGACTGGGAAAGGGAGACAGAATTCCATGGGCAATCTGCTGCAATCTTCAATGACAGTCAGCTTTTGGAACTTACCATCTATAAAGGGAGCAAGAAAAACGGGGCCAAAAGCCTGTTTGGATTGAATGTAGGCGAGAATATCTATATTGAATTCTCCTAAAATTATATATTTCATAAAAAAACCGATTTTTTTTATATATTTGTCAAAATCTAAAAATCAAAAATGGCAGAATACAAATTATTGCTTCCTTCCATGGGAGAAGGGGTTATGGAAGCGACAATTATCACTTGGTTATTCAATGAAGGTGATAACGTAAAAGAAGATGACTCTGTAGTAGAAATTGCAACAGATAAAGTAGATTCAGACGTTCCGACACCAGTTTCGGGGAAAATCGTGAAAATTTTAAAGCAAAAAGATGAAGTTGCCAAAGTTGGTGAAGCCATTGCTATTTTAGAAATTGAAGGAGAAGGTACTGCATCGGAGGAAGTAAAAACGGAAACTCCGGCTGCTACTCCAGATACTGAAACATTAAAAACAATTGAAGAGCCGTTACAAACTGTAGCTGCTTCAAATGTAGAATTCTCAGGAGACCTTTATTTATCTCCACTTGTAAAATCAATTGCACAACAGGAAAACATTTCTGAAACCGAGCTGAAGTCTATCAAAGGAAGCGGTTTGGAAGGAAGAATTACCAAAGAAGATATATTGGCTTATGTTGCCAACAGAGGAAGCCAGCCGGCTCAGCAAGCAGCACCGGTACAGGCTGCTCCTGCTCAGAAACCAGCAGTATCTGCTCCGGCAGCTACAGTTCCGGTAAGTGCAGGTGATGAGATCATTCCAATGGACAGAATGAGAAAGATCATCGCTGAAAACATGGTGAAAGCAAAACATATTGCTCCACACGTTACTTCTTTCATAGAAACAGACGTTACCAACGTTGTAAAATGGAGAAACAAAAACAAAGCGATCTTCGAAAAACGTGAAGGTGAAAAACTGACTTTCATGCCTATTTTCGTAAAAGCGATTGTAAAAGCAATTCAGGACTTCCCAATGATCAATGTTTCTATCAGTGGAGACAATATCATCAAGAAGAAAAATATCAATATTGGTATGGCTACAGCCCTTCCGGATGGGAACCTTATTGTGCCTGTTATTAAAAATGCTGATCAATTATCTCTTTCTGGTCTTGCAAAAGCAATCAATGACCTGGCTTACAGAGCAAGAAACAAAAAGTTAAGACCTGAAGATACACAAGGGGCAACCTATACAATCTCTAACGTAGGAAGCTTTGGAAACCTTATGGGAACTCCAATTATTCCTCAGCCTCAGGTTGCTATTTTAGCAATTGGAGCTATCGTTAAGAAACCTGCAGTTCTTGAAACAGCAGACGGAGATGTTATTGCGATCAGAAACTTAATGTTCATGTCTCACTCTTATGACCACAGAGTTGTAGACGGATCTTTAGGAGGAATGATGCTGAAGCATGTGCATGATTATCTTGAAAACTGGGATCTGAATACTGAGGTTTAAAAACAGAAGATAGTTCCTTTGAAATTTAACCAGAAAACAACAGTGTAACCAACACCCAAACAGATATTACATGAAAAACGCAACTTTAATTGCAATAATTTCACTAAGCTTCATTATTCTTATTGATCTTATTCAGTTTATTTCCAGTTTTTTTGAGTTCTACTCTATGGAACTGTTCCGCGTTTTTGGTGTTTTAAACCTTATCTGTTTTATTGGTATTCTGCAGTTTTTCGTTAAATTATACAATAAACAAAAGGAATGAATCGTGAACTCAGGGAACTTTTTGAAATAAAACAGGACGAAGAAAAAAATATTCAGCCTGCCGGCCAAAACGTAAAGAATCATATCCTGATACGTCTTGCAGCGCTTATTTTTGGAAGTATTGTTTTTTTTATTGCAATGACTCAAGCTAAAGGCTGGGACGTTCTGGGTTATCTTTTCTTTATGATGATATTTCATGCTGTATGGCTTCTTTTCATCATTATTGAAATGGCTATTCTTCAGAGCAATGAAAAACTCAAACTGAGGAATGTTAATTTAACTTTCACTCTTATTCTCTTATTGATCTATGGAATAGGTGCTGCCGTCATCTTGGGCGGATCATAATATACACTACAGCAGGCTTTCATTTTTTGGAAGCCTGCTTTGTATTGTAACGGCTCCTGTTTTTATGACATCAGATTGAGAGTTAAGCTCTAAGTTATCAAGAGCTAAAACATTAGCATTTCACTTAGTAACGGGTGAGATTTTTTCAATTTTATTACTAAAAAAATAGATGTTAAGAATTTCTTATGCTATAGAATAGTTTTATCTTTAAGACAAATATATCAAACCATGGAGCTGGATTTCAGAAAATTATTGATTACGAAACTATTCGACTTTTCTAAAGAAGAGGAAACCTTGATTTTTAAGGTGTATGATACACTGTTTGAAATTTACAATATTTCGGTGATAGAAATTGAAAACTCACCTTATCATCAATTTCTCTCTGATAAAACAGACCTTCTGAAAACACCTAAGATCTGCTATTATATCACTAATAAAAGCAATACTAACTCCTTTTATCTTTTTATCATCAATAGAATTGGTACAACATTTCGGGGAGCCCGCTCTACCGATAAAGATGATACATTAGAAATTTGGGGCTTGAAAAAACTGGAAGAAGACTTTGAATTCATTTCCATTCATAAAAAAAAATTAGCAGACAGCATTGCAGGAATTTTCAATAGCCCTCCCCTTCATTTCAAAGAGAATAAGGATTTTAAAAATTTCTATGTTTGGGGAAGTAATCCCTATAAAACGATGGATTTTTTAACCCCGACACGCAAGAAAATTATACAATCTTTTCCCGATAAGGATTTTAGACTTGAAGTTAAAAATACTATTTTAAGCATGGGGCTTTCAAAAGAATTAAACGTAAATAATACCCTATCTATCGCAAAATTTTTAGAAGAAATATAATTTTCAAAATTTTACCGTAATTTCATCCCAGAAAATAGACAAATGCTGAAAATCCTTGCTTTTATACGGAGATCCGTTAAAAAATCTTTTGACAATATTCGAAATGAGCAGCTAAAATATAATCTGCTTCAAGCCATTCCCTTTTGGATAGGATCTGTTATTACCGGATTTTTTGCTGTATTGTATGCCAAAATATTTGCATGGGGTGAAAACCTGATGAATCTTATTTTTGACTGGCATGCATGGATGATCTTTATTATAGCACCTGCTGGATTTGTACTTTCCTGGTGGCTGGTAAAGGAATTTGCACCCAATGCTAAAGGAAGTGGTATTCCACAGGTAATGGCAGCTGTAGAACTTGCCAATCCGAAGGAACATAAAAAGATCAGAAGCCTTTTAAGTCTTAAAATTATTTTTTTCAAAATTCTATCTTCCGTCATTTTAGTAATTGGCGGAGGTGCTGTAGGACGTGAGGGTCCTACAATTCAGATTGCAGGTTCTGTTTTCAGAAAAGTAAATGAATACCTTCCTGAATGGTGGCCAAAGATCTCCAAAAAAAATATGATCATGACCGGAGCTGCTGCAGGACTTGCTGCCGCTTTTAATACTCCGTTGGGAGGAATTGTATTTGCAGTAGAAGAACTTTCAAAAACCCATATCAATTATTTTAAAACGGCTTTATTTACAGCCGTTATTATTGCAGGCCTTACCGCCCAGACATTGGCTGGATCTTATCTCTATTTAGGGTATCCTAAAACGCATGATGTTTCTTTGCTCATTATGTTCCCCATTGTACTTGTTGCAGGAACTGCAGGTATTCTGGCAAGCCAGCTTTCCGTTATCATGCTCAGAATCAATGGCTGGAAAAAGAAAAAACTGAAAACAGATAAAGCCACTGTTCTGTTCCTGATCATTTGCGCCCTGGTTATTGCCTCTATTGCTTACTTTATCAACAGGGAAATTCTGGGTTCCGGAAAAGAGATTATGGAGCGTGTTCTTTTCACCAAAGATAAACATGAAGACTGGTATGTGCCGATTTTAAGAATGCTTGGTCCAGCCCTGTCTTTTACATCAGGAGGTGCAGGCGGTATTTTCGCACCTGCTCTCACCGCAGGTGCAAGTATAGGTTCTGTAATCTCAGGAGCTATCCATCTCACCCCCAACGAAACCAATGTGGTGATTCTCGCCGGAATGGTTGCTTTTCTAACGGGGATTACAAGAGCCCCATTTACTTCAGCAATTATTGTTCTGGAAATGACCGACAGGCATTCATTGATTTTTCATTTAATGCTTGCGGGAATGGTATCTTCTATTGCCTCTATTTTGGTAAGCAGACATTCGCTGTATGATATACTGAAGGTAAATTTTTTAACGGAAATCAGAGAAAAGGATTAGTTTGGGTTAGATTCTATTCCAATTTTCCGCACATTACAATTTTCAATTCCCAATTATTTCACCACTACTATTGTATATTATAAATATATTCTCTAATTTTGCACCTCGAAATAATTAACAAATTCATTTAACATTATGAACAATTACGAAACTGTTTTCATTTTAACTCCCGTTCTATCTGAGTCACAGGTAGAGGAAGCAGTGAACAAGTATGTAGATCTTATCAAAGAAAAGAACTGCGAAATCGTTGCTAAAGAAAACTGGGGATTAAAAAAATTAGCTTACCCTATCCAATTGAAAAAGAACGGGTTCTATACTTTAATCGAATTCAAAGGAGAAGGTACTGTAGTAGCTGATTTAGAATTAGCATTTAAGCGTGACGAGAGAGTAATCCGTTACCTTACTACAAAACTTGACAAACATGCTGTTGAGTACGCTGTAACTAGAAGAACTAAAGTAAAAGCAGCTAAAGCTTAATTATTAACCCTATTTTTTAAAAAGACAAGACATGGCAATAGATGAAATGGCTAAACAAGCCTCAGCTGGAGGAGAATCAGAAGTAAAATTCCTTACTCCGCTTGATATCAATACAAAATCTGAAAAGAAATATTGTAGATTCAAAAAATACGGAATTAAGCATGTTGATTACAAAGATGCTGATTTCTTATTACAGTTCGTTAACGAGCAAGGTAAAATTTTACCAAGAAGATACACTGGTACTTCTTTAAAATATCAAAGAAAAGTTTCTGCTGCTATTAAAAGAGCAAGACACTTATCTTTATTACCTTACGTAGCTGACTTATTAAAGTAAGATACAAAAGAAACAAGAAGAGAGAGAAAAGGCTTCGGTCATTTTCTCTTTTTTTAAGTTGCTGAATAAATAATTAATTCTAACGATTTTTAGATTAAAGGAAAGAAATAATTTCTAAGACATCAGTCTTTTTTCTTTTTTCTTTGTTCTTTTCTCTAAAACTAAAAAACGGACAACAACAATGGATATCATTCTAAAAAAAGACGTAGAAAACTTAGGACTTGAGTTTGATACAGTAAGTGTAAAACCTGGTTATGCCAGAAACTTCTTACTTCCTCAAGGAATTGCTCTTTTAGCTACTCCTAAAAACAAAGCAGCTCTAGAGGCTACTTTGGAAGCTAGAAAAGAAGAAGAAGCTAAATTAATTGCTGCTGCTAACGGTGTAGTAGATCAATTAAAGAAAACTTCTATTACTATTCCTGCAAAAGTAGGTTCTGGTGACAAATTATTCGGATCTATCAACAATGGAGATCTTTCTGCTGCTCTTGCTAAGGCTGGAGTTTCTGTAGAGAAGAAATACATCAAAATCCCAGGAAACACTATTAAAAGAACTGGTAAAGTTACGGCTAATATCAGACTACACAGAAACGTTGAATACAATTTTGAATTCGATATCGTTTCTGACGCTCCTCCTGCTCCAGCAGCTCCGGCTCCTGCAAAGAAGGAAGCTCCTAAAACTGAAGAAGAAGCTTAATAAGCTATTTTCAAAATATACTGAACCACTTCATCTGAAGTGGTTTTTTTGTACAATATATATTTCCTTATTGCTCTGCATATAATCTCTATGTATTCATATCCAAGATGCTTCCACTTTACGTTACTTACCTGTCACCTCTCAGTTTCTGCTGATATTCCGTAGGAGGTACCCCTATTATTTTTTTGAAGATATTGCTGAAAGAAGATAAGCTATTGTAGCCAACCATCATCGCTATTTCATACATATTGTATTTTCCTTCCAGCATAAGTTCAAGGGAGCGGGTGATCCTTAAAGCTCTTAAAAAACGGACATAATTCATCCCTAGAATCTCTTTAAATTTCCTGGAAAGGGTTCTTGTGCTCATTCCGAATTCTTTGGCTGTAGATTCAATAGTAAGGGGTTTTTCAAGATTGGCATGAATGTATTTTGCAATTTTCAGCAATGTTTCATCTTTAGGAAAAGGATGCTGAACCGGGAAAGCCAGTTTTTCATCCATTTTTTCTAAAAAAACACCTTTTAAAGCTTTAAGAAAATTATATTTAGATCCGTTATTTTTTGTGATTTTCCCATCCCATTCTTTTGTATATAAAATCATTTCCCGAGCTAAGTTATTAACGGAATAGATATTAATTTCATTAAAACGGCCATTTTCATCCACCTCTTTTTTAAAATAAAAATTATAAAGATCCACTTTCGGACTGGTTGAAAAAATATAATGCGGTGTTCCTGCCGGAATCCACATAAAACACCTTGCCGGTAGATACCAGTGTTTCTGATCTGTAAAAACATGAACAATACCTCCTTCAGCATAGATCAACTGTGCTGAACTGTGATAGTGTATTTCTGTTGTGACATCTCCTGTGAGCACGTGATATATGTAAAATTCGGCATCTTCTTCTTCTACTGCCTTAAAATGGCTGTCATTCATGAGGTAAAGGTAAGAAGAAAAATTAAATTGGCGTAAATGAACAAATCTTTTTCTGTTTTCACAAATAGGGTCATATGCCTGTCGCCGTAACTTTGCTGCATCAAAATCATTTTAGCAAAAATCCTTTAAATAAATTATGAATATGATATTTAACGCATGTAAATATCAATGCATCGCGTTGTGCTTATTATTGACAAGCAATCTTTTACATACACAAGTGATCGATTACCGCCATCTCAATTTGCAGGATGCTGTAGGCATTGGGCTGAAAAACAACAAGAACATTCTGATAAGTCATTTAAAACAGGAAATGTCTGTTACCAAAGAGAAAGATCTTAAAATGGAAAAGCTTCCGGACATTGAGTTTCACACCAGCTATAATCAGGTGACCAATCTTTTTCAGCATCAAAATGGCGTATTCAATGAAGCTACAAAATATGATGTTATCAACGGAATGTACGATTTTACTTTATCAGCTTCAATCCCTGTATATATGGGAGGAAAAATAAAAAATACTGAAAAGAAAGCAGCTATTGATACTGAAATTTCAGCTTTGAGAACACATCTGGATGAAAGACAGCTTACTATGGAGATTATTACCGCTTTTCTACAGATTCACCATTTAAAAGAGCAGCAAAGTCTTATCAATGACAAAATGAAAGAGGATTCTGTAAATATCAGGCAGGTAAAAGCATTAAAGGCCAATGGTGTAGTTACCGTAAATGAAGTATTGAGAACTTCTTTACAACTATCTAACCATAAAATGAGCTGGACGGAACTTGATAATGATATTCAGATTGCAGAGCATAAGCTGAAAACCATACTTTCTCTTCCGGAAAACCAGGAAATGCATGTAGACACAAAGGACCTGATCTCAGAAAAAGTAGCTATTCCCTATGTTGAAGAGCTTACCGAAACTGCTTTGCATAAAAATGAGTCTGTAGACATTACACATAAGAATCTTTCTTTAAAAGAACTCGACCGGAAGATCACTAAAGCCAATTATTTACCTAAAATTACAGCAGGTGGAGAATATTTCTTAAAATATCCGAATATGATGTTTTTTCCTCCCGAGCCTTATGCCTACCGTTTGGGAATGATTGGAATGAACCTTACCTATCCTATTGAAAATCTGTATAAAAATAAATACAAAATGCAGGAAGCCAAAGAGAATATTGACCTTGCCAAACTCCAGATTGAGGAAAACGACGAGAAGATCCGGCACAGTGTATATGAAGCCTATAAAAAGTTTGAAGAAACCGACCAGAAAGTAAAAATAGCTGAAGAGGCCATTGATCAGGCTAAAGAAAATTACCGTATTGTAAGAACAAAATATGCCAATAAATTAAGCCTGATCACAGAACTCATAGATGCCGACAACACCTATCTGGAAGCTGAATCTAATCTTATTTCTGTAAAAATTAACCGACAATTAAAATACTACCAACTCCAATATACGATTGGAAACTTATAAAAACTATGGCAAAGAAAGTACTGACACAAAAGGAAAAAAGAATCAACAGGACCATTACTCTGCTAGCCTGGATCCTGATCATCAGCGGAATTACAGGAATGGTAAGTTTTTATCTGTTTTCAAGGAAAAATGTAACCACCAATGATGCTCAAATCGAGCAATATATTACTCCTGTATCCAGTAAAGTTTCAGGATTTATAAAAATAATCAGGTTCAAGGAAAATCAATTTGTTCATAAGGGTGATACATTAATTATTATAGATAACAGGGAATTTGTAAACCAGGTAAAGGTAGCAGAAGCCAATCTCCATACCACTACTGAAAATATTGCAACCATTCAAAGTGGTGTAAATACTAAAGAAAGTGATACCAAAATCATAGATGCCAAAATAGCTTCAGCAAGAATTGATATCTGGAGAACCGAGCAAGATTATAAACGATATAAAAACCTGCTATCAGAAGATGCCGCTACAGAACAGGAATTTGAAAACGTAAAGGCTTCTTATGAGCAGGCTAAGGCAAACCTTATGGCATTGGATCAGCAGAAAAATGCTGTGAGAGCAGGAGCCAATGAACAACAGACCAAAGTTGCTCCAGCCAAAAGCCAGATCCAGCAGAGTTCTGCCAATCTGAACAACGCTAAGCTTTTTCTCTCCTACACGGTAATCACGGCACCTTATGACGGATGGGTAGGTAAAAAAACAATTCAGGAAGGTCAGCTGATCAAGGAGGGCCAGGCTTTGGTACAGATGGTAAGCAAGGAAAAGTGGATCATTGCCAACTATAAAGAAACCCAGCTTGGGCAAATTGACCAGAAACAGGAAGTGATCATTACGGCCGATGCCTATCCTGATATTGAATTCAAAGGAAGGGTTGTTTCTGTTTCACCGGCATCAGGATCTCAATTTTCTCTGGTAAAGCCCGACAATGCTACCGGAAACTTTGTGAAAATTGAACAGAGATTTCCCGTGAAAATTATTCTTAACAACAATAAAGACAATGAAAAGCTGCTTTCCGGAATGAATGTCCTGGTAAGTGCGAAGAAGATATAGTTTGAGAGTTTTTGTGTTTGAGAGTATTAGAGTATTAGAGTATTAGAGTATTAGAGTATTAGAGTATTAGAGTATTAGAGTATTAGAGTATTAGAGTATTAGAGTATTAGAGTATTAGAGTATTAGAGTATTAGAGTGTAAAATTATAATTCTTTTTATTTTCAGATCATCAAATTTTCAAATTTTCAAATTTTCAAATTAATGTTAGATTTTTTTTAGCGAAAAGGCAAGACTGCAAAAATTACAGATCAGCTCATTTTTTTTGGCCTATTTGTCATTTTACCTTTTACTTTTACACCATTGCTCTTTTGTCTTTTCGCTTTTTATCCCAACTAAAAACAGGTTCATCTTTCTTAGTTTCTACTATACTATGCAACATAATACAGTTTATCATAAATGGGTACCACAATGGCTGAAACTGCCACTCCTCGTACTGGCATTGTTTCCCCACCTGATGTTGTTATCACTGTTACATTCTAACAGCGCTTTCACATCTTCTTTTATGGATGTAGATTCAGACGACATCCAATACTTAATGATTTTGATGTATGGGACATTTGTGGTTACCCTTTTAGTTTTACAGCGATTTATGGCTTATTTCAGTGTGAAATATTATGTTCTGCTGATGTCTTCCATTTCTGTAATCATTCTTTACATTTTATCAGTCACCAATGATTATCATATCATTCTGGTGATACGGTTTCTGGAAGGAATTTTCGGACTATTGGAAGGAGCTATTTTCCTGCCGCTGATCATAGCAGAATTAAAAACAAAACATGCCAAAGTATTTGCTTACCTCTTTATGTATTCTATTATGCTGACAGGAGGAACGGTAACCACGACCTTATTAAAATCAAGCATTGAAAACTATAATTTTCAGCATATGGTTTTAATGATGGTTTATTTCCATGTTTTTGTTCTGATCATCGGAATTGCTATTTTCAACAGAAACCGCTTTTTCCCTAAAAAACCTTTATATCAGCTGGATATTCCAAGTTGGTTTTTACTGTGGGTCTGTCTGCAATCCGGAGGCTATGCCATTATCTACGGAAAAAGACTGATGTGGTTTGAATCTGATACCATTATCATGTGTTTATTCATATTTCTAGTTTCCGGAGGGTTATTTATGTTGAAACAAAGAAATTCAAAAAGACCGCTCTTTCATTTTGAAGTCTTCAGTTCAAAAAATGTCATTGCAGGAATGATCCTGTTTTTCATTTTTTATTTGATCCGTTCAGGCTTAAATAATGTATACAGCATAATGGCAACGGTCTGGAAATGGCCCTGGGATTATATTGTCAATATCCAGTACTGGAATGTTGCAGGAACATTATTGGGTGTATTTTTATCAGGAATCTGCCTGATGCGGGGAGTATCGTCCCGAATCGTTTTCTTTACAGGATTTATGTTGTTGGCAGTGGATTGTGCATGGTTTACCTATACTTTTTATCCGGACACTAGCCTTGCCACTATCTGTCCACCTTTATTTCTTCAGGGAGTTGCCCAGGGATTGCTGTTTACCCCTCTGGTTTTCTTTTTAATCTCCGGAATGCCGGAAGAATATGTAAACAATGCAACAGCTTTAGGTACAACAACGAGGTTCTGGACAACGGCTATAGGATATGCTTTAATGCAGAATCTAATGTTCTTTTTAACGTTAAAACATTCCGATACGCTCAGCTCTAACCTTACTGATACCAATCCTATCTTTTACAGCCAATGGAATCAGGTTTTCGGAACTCAAATTTCAAAACTTCCGGTCAATGAATCCCTATCGATAACTGCAGGAGCTTTTAAAGCAAAAATAACAGCCCAGTCTATTCTTCTTTCCAATATGGAAATTTTTACCGGATTATTCTGGCTGGCTTTAATAACAGCCCTTCTTTTACTGCTTTACCACCCCGTAAAAATAGCTGTGAGAAATATTATGTAATGCTGTAAAAAAACAGAGCTTAGCCCACACTACTTTGGCCAGTTTATTGTTCATTGTTTCAACAACAATACTGAACAAATATCTACGTTTAAAATACAAAGCATAGTATGGAAATTGAAAAGATTTTATTAGGACAAAAGGATTTTTTTAAAACACAGCAAACCAAGAATATTGCCTTCCGGAAAATGTATCTTGAAAAGCTTCGGAATCTTATCATCACCCATGAAGGTTTGCTATATGAAGCTATTCACAAAGATTTTGGAAAGTCTAAATTTGATACATTTACTACAGAGCTCTCTTTTTTACTAAAGGATATTGACTATTATTTAAAAAACCTGAAGTCCCTTTCTAAACCTAAGAAAGCAGGCACCAATCTTGTCAATCAGCTTGGAAGCAGCAGAATCTATTCAGATCCATTGGGATGTATATTGGTTATAGGTGCCTGGAATTATCCTTATCAGCTGTCGCTCTCCCCTCTTATTGCGGCCATTGCTGCCGGCAACTGTTGTATTTTAAAGCCCAGCGAAATAGCAGAAAATACGATGAAGGCAATGGCTGCCATCATCAATGAAAACTTTCCTTCTGACTATCTGTATGTATATGAAGGCGGTATTGATGAAACAACAGCTCTTTTACAATTAAAGTTTGATAAAATATTTTTTACAGGAAGTACTCAAGTTGGAAAGATCATCTATAAAGCTGCTGCCGGGCATTTAACTCCTGTAGTCCTTGAATTGGGAGGAAAATCTCCGGCTATTGTAACCAAAGAGGCCAATCTTGAAGTTGCCGCCAAAAGAATTGTATGGGGAAAGTTTCTGAATGCCGGACAAACCTGTGTAGCCCCGGATTATTTGCTCCTTGAAGAATCTGTACAGGAGCAGTTTCTGGAAATGCTCAGAAAATATATCAAAGAATTTAAGTACGAACCGGATTCAGAGCAGTATACAAGAATTATTAACCGAAGGAATTTTCAGCGTCTGATCAAACTTATCAATCCGGAGAAAATATATTACGGAGGTCATTTCGATGAAGAAAAACTGTATATAGAACCCACCATTCTTAATAATATAGACTGGAACGAAAATAGTATGCAGGAAGAAATTTTTGGCCCTATTCTTCCGGTTATCAGTTTTCAGAACTTTAACTCAGCTCTTAATGCTATTACCGAACTGGAAAAACCTCTTGCTGCCTATCTTTTTACCAATAATACAGAAGAAAAAGAGCTGTTCACCAGGAAACTTTCCTTTGGAGGCGGATGCATCAATGATACCGTGATGCATTTAAGTAATGACAACCTTCCGTTTGGAGGAGTGGGAAATTCAGGGATAGGAAATTATCACGGAAAGTTCGGTTTTGAAGCTTTTTCACATCAGAAATCTGTTTTGGAAAAAACCACCTGGGGCGAACCTAATATTAAATATCCACCTTATTCTGAGAAAAAATTAAGCTGGATTAAAAGGTTTTTATAATATTTTGAGGATTATCTTAATTATCTTTATAGTTACTTTTAAACATTCGTAACTTTAATCGTCACAGAGTCTGTCAAAAATAAAGAAGCTGCTTCATTATTGAAACAGCTTCTTTTAATTTTATCCTTTAGGAGCCCAGGTATTGAAAAAATCTTTAACCTTTTCTTTACTATATCCTTTTCCATCTTCAAAGACATCGCTCTGCTGAACTTTAATCATCTTTCCATTTTTATCAAGTACAATAAATACCGGGTACCCAAATTTTTCACCAGGATTATCATATTGAGCAAAAACTTTTTCATTTTTATTATCCGGAGAATAGTTCAGGTGATAATATAGATATTTTTTATCTACAATTTCTTTTAATTCAGGGGTAGTCTGTACAAAATTATTAAAACGGAGACACCAGATACACCAGTTTCCTCCTGCCTGAATTATAATATTTTTGCCTTCTTTCTTAGCTTGCGCCACCAGTTTATTAATATCTGCCTGAGCGTCAGCTTTAGGATTATAAGGCTTAGGAAGCTTTGCTTTCTCCTCAGCTGCCTTTTTCTTCGCTTCCAGTTCTTTTTGTTCTGTAGGAACTATAAGAGCTGTTTTCCGTTTACCTTTATCCGGTAAATTATTTACATCCTGTGAAAAAGCGAAAATACTTAATCCCAGAAAAGCCAATATTGCTATTTTTTTCATAACATAAAAATAAAAAAATAATATTATCCATCTGCAAAAATAGAACCATAATTTTATTATCACTAAATTTGCGTGTTTTATGAATTACCTGATCAAAATATTATATTTCATTTCCAAACTTCCGCTTAAAGTATTATACATTTTTTCGGATGTTATGTTCTTCTTAAACTATTATCTGGTAGGTTACAGAAAGAATGTGATTACTCAAAATCTAAAGAACTCTTTTCCTGATAAATCTGAAGAGGAGATTGGAAAAATACGCAAAATGTTTTACCGGAATTTCTCAGACTATCTTGTAGAGACCATAAAATCTTTCAGCATCTCTGAAACAGAGGCCAGGGTAAGAATGCAGCACATTAATCAGGATGTTTTTCATGAAGTTCAGAAGGAGGGTAAAAATATCATTCTGCTGGCAGGGCATGTTTTCAACTGGGAATGGATTAATGCATTGGCAAAGATTGTTCCCCAGGAACACTGTCATCCGGTTTACAGAAAAGTGAATAGTGACTTCTGGGAAAACCAGATGAGAAAAGTGCGTAACAAGTTCGGTAATGAGGCACTGGAAGCCAATGAAGTGATCCTTAATATTTTCAGAAATAAAAATGACGGGAACTCCATCTACATGTTTGTAGCAGATCAAACCCCTCATTCTTCCCATGTCAATTATGGATTGGAATTTCTGAATCAAAGGACTCCTGTTTTTGTAGGATATGACAAGCTGGCAACAAGAATGGATCTTGCTTTTATCTATTGCGAAATGAAGAAGGTAAAGCGAGGCTATTATCAGGTCAACTATCACAGAATATACCCGGATAATGAAAAGTTTGTAGAACACGAAGTGGTAAAAAAGTTCCATAAATTGTTGGAAAACACGTTACACAAACATCCGGATAATTATCTTTGGTCTCACAGAAAGTGGAAATATCAGGATTCTATCAAAACTTTTGATTCTGAAAAAAAATAGATATACATGCAGAAAAAACTGGCAGTTGCTATCTTAAACTGGAACGGCAAAAACTGGCTTGAAAAATTTCTACCGAATGTGGTTCAATTTTCTCAAAATGCAGATATTTACGTCATTGATAACCTTTCGACAGACGATTCTGTAGAATTTCTAACTACTCATTTTCCAACAGTAAAGATCGTTAAAAATCATAAAAATCATGGTTTTGCAGGAGGTTATAATGAGGGTTTAAAGGAAATAAAAAATGACTATTACTGTCTGCTCAACTCTGATGTAGAAGTTACTGAGAACTGGATAGAACCTGTATTGGAGATACTGGAAAAGAATTCTGATATTTCAGCTGTTCAGCCTAAAATATTATCCTATAGTGACAAAAACTATTTTGAATTTGCCGGTGCCGGAGGTGGTCTGATTGATAATCTGGGTTATCCTTACTGCAGAGGAAGGGTATTTGATGATCTTGAAGAAGATAAAGGCCAATATGATGATGAAACAGAGATTTTCTGGGCTTCAGGATGCTGCTTTTTTATCCGCTCAAAAGATTTCTGGGAACAACATGGTTTTGATGAAAGATTTTTTGCCCATCAGGAAGAAATTGATTTATGCTGGAGACTCATTAACTCTGGAAAAAAGATCTTTTATACAGGAAAATCCAGGGTCTATCACATAGGTGGTGGAACACTTAATAAGCAGAGTGCTCAAAAGACTTACCTGAACATCAGAAATAATCTTTCAATGATGCTTAAAAACCTTCCTTTTCCGAGACTGATCTTGCTGATATTCTTCCGGCTTTGTCTGGATGGTGCTGCAGGAATTTATTTCGGATTAAAGCATGGGTTTCCTCATCTGTGGGCAGTAGTAAGGGCTCATTTTGGTTTTTACGGTCAGCTTCCGGGAACCTGGAAACTGCGCCAGAAACACCAGAAAGATAAGTTTTATCAATCAAAATGGCTAATCTTTACCCATTTTTTAGGTGGAAAGAATAGATAGCAGTTTGCATATGGCCGGTTTAATTAAATACCAATATCTGTCATATTAAAGGTTACTATTATACTATCAAAAAAATTTATACCTTTTCACTCAATTCAAACCTTAAACTTAAAATATCAAATTATTTAAATGGATTTCTGTGCAATAGATTTTGAAACGGCAACTCATGAGAAAAGCTCAGCATGTGAGATGGGAATCTGCGTGGTACAGGATTCTAAAATTGTAGAAACGAGAACCTGGCTGATAAAACCTCCCAGTTTTCCCTATTTTAACAAATTCAATGTTGCTGTACATGGTATACAGCCCGAAGATGTAAAGAATGCTCCTACTTTTGATGAAATTTGGCATGAAGCCCAGGATTTAATGTACGGAACATTGATGATTGCCCATAATGCCAGTTTTGATGCTTCGGTTTTAAGAGGCTGTTTTGAACATTACGGGATGTTTCCTCCAAAATTAAACTATTTGTGCAGCATACAGCTGGCAAAAAAATCATGGAATTACCTTCCCAAATATGGGCTGAAACCTCTGGCAGAATACCACCAGATCAATTTTAATCACCACAGGGCTGGAGCTGATGCTGAAGTTTGTGCAAAAATATCCTTGCTGGCATTTGAAAGATTAATTATCACCAGCAATGAGGAAATAGATGAATCTGTATTGAAAAAATATATCAAGAAACTATAGTTTTAAAAACTAAAACCTTTTAATTTTTTATTTTTCAATGATACCTTTACTGTATGCACAGACAAATCATATAAACTTACGGATAGTAAAGAGTATTTAAAAGTCTATATGCTGAAAGAAAATTCATCCTTCAAAACCCTTCTGATTCTAAAATCAATGTCTCTAACCTGCTAAAAGGGGGCTACTTTATGGAAGTAAAATCTCAAAGTGGTATTAGCATCAATTGATTAAAGAATAATTTTTAGTTACTTAAAACTTCAGAGAGCAGATTGAATTTTGGGATATCTATCTCAAAAATCTCCTGGGTCTCCAGATTTTTAACCTGGTATTTTCCGCTCATATTCCCGACACCGGACCGAAGCATTACATTTGAGAAATAAGCGAAATTTTCGCCATTTTCTATTTCCGGAGTTAATCCAATTACTCCGTCACCTATAATCTCAGTATATCCAAAACCTACATCAAAAATTAACCATTTTCTTTTAAGTACTTTGATAGGAAAGCTTCCGTCATTTTCTATCGTAATATTATACTTGAAAACATAACGGTTCTCGGATGGAAAACTGTTTTTACTATCATATTCAGGTATTACTGAAACTTTGATATTAGAAGTCATTTTTGAGAACATCATTGTAGTATTTTCTTAACAAATACAAAAATCTCGCCTTTTTTAAGGCGAGATCATATATTTCTATTATAATTTTATTAAAGCTTATAATCCAAGGCCTTTTCTTTCGTCACCTCCCATTAATACTGCAACAGGATTGTCGATACCTTCTTTCACGGCTACAAGGAATCCTACAGATTCTTTTCCGTCAATAATTCTGTGGTCATAAGACATTGCTACATACATCATTGGTCTGATAACAACCTGTCCGTCAACAGCAACCGGTCTCTGGATGATGTTGTGCATTCCTAAGATTGCAGATTGAGGAGGGTTGATGATTGGTGTAGACAACATAGATCCAAATGTACCCCCATTAGTGATTGTAAATGTACCACCAGTCATTTCATCTACGGTAATTTTCCCATCTCTTACTTTTGTAGCAAGATCTTTGATGTTAGCCTCAACTCCACTGAAAGTCATGTTTTCTGCATTTCTCAATACAGGAACCATTAATCCTTTAGGGCCAGAAACTGCAATTGAAATATCACAGAAATCATAGTTTATTTTGAAATCTCCATCAATAGATGCATTTACATCCGGATACATTTCCAATGCTCTTGTAACAGCTTTAGTGAAGAAAGACATAAAACCAAGTCCCACTCCGTGTTTTTGAGCAAATTCTTCTTTATATTGCTTTCTTAATCTGAAAATTTCAGACATGTCAACTTCGTTGAAAGTGGTTAACATCGCAGTTTCATTCTTTACAGAAACCAATCTTTGAGCGATTTTTCTTCTAAGAACAGAAAGCTTTGTTGTGGTTGTAGATCTTGCTCCAGTAGCAGTAAGAGGACTTCCTCCTAATGCAGGAACTGCAGCCAATTCAGCATCAGTTTTAGTGATTCTTCCGTCTCTTCCGCTTCCTGAAACCTGCCCTGCATTAATTCCTTTTTCGTCAAGGATTTTCTTAGCAGCCGGAGATGGAGCTCCTGTGGCATAAGTTTGTGGAGCAGCAACCGGAGCTGCTGGTTTTGGTGCTTCCTGTTTAGCCGGTTCAGCAGCTTTAGGAGCTTCTTCTTGCTTTGGAGCTTCAGCAGCAGGAGCATTTCCTTCTGGTCTTGCAGCATCCATATCAATTAAACAAACAACCTGACCTACTTGTACTACATCTCCTTCTTCTGCTTTTAAAGTGATGATACCACTTTGCTCTGCAGGTAATTCAAGAGTTGCCTTGTCTGAGTCTACTTCAGCGATAGGTTGATCTTTTTCTACATAATCACCATCTTTTACAAGCCAAGTTGCAATTTCAACTTCTGTAATGGATTCTCCCGGTGAAGGAACTTTCATTTCTAAAACTGACATATCGAGTATTTTTTATTTTTTAATGGATATTATTTTAATTAAGCTGTAACAGGTCTTTTTGCAGGAGCATCATCTCTATCAAAAACTCTGTTGATCACTGCATTTTGGTTTTTCTCAAACATTTTGTGGCTACCTGGGGCCGGAGCACCACTTGGTACAGGAGATACTACCTGAATTCCTGTATCTCTGAAGTTTCTCAGGATATAAGACCAAGTTCCCATATTTTCAGGTTCTTCCTGAGCCCAAACCAACTGTGTTTTATTGCTGTATTTGTTGAAGATCGCTTCGATAGCATCTGTCTGAAGCGGATATAGCTGTTCAAATCTTACTAATGCAATATTCTCACAGTTCAGTTCTTCTTTCTTCGCTAATAATTCGAAGTACAGTTTACCTGAGCAAAGAACTAATTTTTCTACTTTTTTAGGATCTGCTGTAGGATCGTCTAAGATTGGCTGGAATGAACCGTTTGCAAAATCTTCAAGAGGAGAAACCACTTTCGGGTGTCTCAATAAAGATTTAGGGCTCATTACGATCAATGGTTTTCTGAATGCCCACTTCAACTGTCTTCTCAATAAGTGGAAGTAGTTGGCTGGTGAAGTAATATTAGCAACTACCATATTTTCGTTAGCACAAAGTGTTAAGAATCTTTCCAGCCTTGCTGAAGAGTGCTCCGCACCTTGTCCTTCCGAACCGTGAGGTAATAACATGACCAATCCGTTTTGTAATTTCCATTTTTCTTCTGCTGCCGCAAGATACTGGTCAACGATAATCTGAGCTCCGTTTACGAAGTCACCAAACTGAGCTTCCCAGATGGTTAATGTATTAGGAGAAGCCATCGCATATCCGTAATCGAAACCTAAAACTCCATATTCTGAAAGGTGAGAATTGAATACATCAAATCTGCTTTCTGATACGTGTCTTAACGGGATATATTCTTCTTCTGTATCTTCGGTTTTTACTACAGCATGTCTGTGAGAGAATGTACCTCTTTCAACATCTTCTCCGGAGATTCTTACATTATGCCCTTCTACTAGAAGTGTAGCATATGCTAACCATTCTCCTACTGCCCAGTCTAAAGAGTTTCCTTCAATCGCTTTGATACGGTTTTCGAAAAGTCTTGTAATTTTATTGATGAATTTTTTATCTGCAGGAAGTGTTGACATTTTAAGAGCCAATTCTTTCAGCTTAGTGATATCATATTTGGTATCCACCGGCGTCTGAACTACACCTCTCTTTCCGATAGGATAGTTCATCCAGTCTTCCGCCATGAATAAATCCATAACGTTTTTCTCGATCTCTTTAGAAGCATCAAAATCTTTATCTAATAAAGCTTTGAAGTCTACCTCCATCTTTTTGATGATATCGTTAGAGATTACGCTGTCCTGGATTAATTTGTCTTTATAAATTTCTCTTGGGTTCTGATGCTTGGAAATCGCTTTGTACAGATTAGGCTGTGTAAATCTTGGCTCATCCCCTTCGTTATGACCATATTTTCTATATCCTAAAAGGTCGATATACACATCTTTTCCAAATTTAGCTCTGAAATCAGCAGCAAAATGGATGGCATGAACTACCGCTTCAGCATCGTCAGCATTTACGTGCATTACAGGAGATTCTGTAACTTTTGCAATGTCTGTACAGTATGTTGAAGATCTGGCATCAAGGAAGTTTGTGGTGAAAGACACCTGGTTATTGACAACGATATGAACAGTTCCTCCTGTTTTATATCCTTCCAGTGTCATCATCTGTGCTACTTCATAAGCAATACCCTGGCCTGCAATAGCTCCGTCACCGTGAATGATGATTGGTAAAACTTTAGAATAGTCTTTGTATTTATCATCTACTTTTGCACGGCAGATTCCTTCTACAAGAGCCGCTACTGTTTCCAGGTGAGACGGGTTTGGAGTCAGGTTGATACACACTTCTTCTCCTGAAGCTGTTTTAATTTTTTTAGATGATCCTAAGTGATATTTAACGTCACCGGAGAATACATCTTCTTCAAATTCTTTTCCTTCAAATTCTGAAAAGATTTGTTTATAAGATTTTCCGAAAATATTAGACAAAACATTTAATCTTCCTCTGTGTGCCATTCCTAAGACTACCTCATCTACCCCTAATTGGGAAGATCTGGAGATCAGTTGGTCTAATGCAGGAATCAACGATTCCCCTCCTTCCAGTGAGAATCTTTTTTGTCCCACAAATTTTGTGTGAAGATAGTTTTCAAACGCAACCGCCTGATTTAATTTTAATAAGATTTCTGTTTTTTCATTCGCAGAAAGGCTTGGATGGTTTTCATTAACCTGAAGCCATTTTTTAATAAAATCTTTTTCTTCAACATTGTTGATGTAGGTATATTCTACCCCGATAGAATCGCAGTAGATATTTTCCAAATGCTTGATCAAATCTGCTAAGGTAGCAGGTTCTTTCATTCCTGTTTCTACAGCACAGTTGAATTTTGTATTTAAATCCTCTTTAGTAAGACCGAAGTTTTCGATATCTAAAGTAGGAGTATAGTGTCTTCTTTCTCTTACAGGATTTGTTTTTGTGAACAAGTGCCCTCTTGTTCTGTAGGCCTCAATAAGGTTTACCACCTTAAATTCCTTTTTGATGTGCTCAGGAACCTCTCCATTTGATACTGCCTGAGAAATCTGTTGTACTGCAGGAGCAGCGTTGGCCGAAGCCTGAGTAAATTGGATGTTATCGTCATCACCGTAGTTCTCCAAAGCAAAATCGAAGCCTTGAAAGAAGGCTTTCCATGATGGTTCTAAAGAATCCGGGAATTTTAAGTACTGTTGGTATAAATCCTCAATTAACTGAGAATGAGCTGCGTTTAGGAATGAAAATCTGTCCATTATTACAGTTTATCTATTTATTAAAATTTATTTGTAGAATTAATCTTCAAATTTAATAAAAAAAACCGACTTAGAACAGTCTCAGACCGTTAAAAAAAATTAAGAAAACAAAAATCATTTATAGACTGATAATGAGAGCTTCATGTTTACCTCCTGTCCTTCCATCGGACGTTCAATGAAAGTCTGACGAATATCCCCAAAACGCATCTCATCTTTCTTTGCTTTCTGGATCAGCTGCTGAATGGCCTTAATTCTCCCTTCATAGCTCCCTTTGTAGTACATGACATAATTTTGTGACGGATTTACGGTTCTGAAGCTGAAATTATTGTCTGTTACTCCAATTTTTTTAGAAAGTGGGATCCCCAGAAAGTAAGAAACTTCTTTGTCTTTATAATTATCTGCATCTGTCATTAAGATAGGGTACCCGAATTCATCGTCTTTTTTGCCAAGATCCATGGTTACGAAATTATACATTTTGTTATAATTCATAACGATATTTCTGTAGAGTGCATCTTTTTTGTTGGAGGTGCTCACATTGATACCCAGCAGCAATTTATCTTCTTCATTTTCAACCATCAGACTGTCATATTTTATGGCAGCCATCTGATTGTCTTTCTCCACTTTATTTCCTAAAACATTCTTTAAATTCACCATACTTTTGGTGATATTCTCAGCAAATCTGTCTTCCGTCCAAAAATTACCTACTCTTTTCCATACAGAAAGTTTGGGGGTATGCACGTACCATATGATTTTTGTTTTTTCAGCTGATACAGGTTTAAATTTAACATCCACCAGAGTCGGATTTTCATTTTCATCTTCAAAAAGCTGGTATCTCAAAGTCTTATTAGGATTTTCATACCTGATGAACATTTCTCCACTGGTATCATTCTTGGGATCTACATAGCTGATGGCACTTCCCTGTCCTTCATAAGGCATATAATAATCTATATCCATAGACTGTGAACTGGTGAAATAATTGTTCCACCGGGTAAAATGCTGAAGATTATTAAACTGTCCAAAAACCTTATCTACAGGATAATCAACTTCTTTTTCAATGGTGAAGTTTTTACTTTCATCCACGAAATAGTACATGGAGGCAGCATAAGCTCCCCCTAAAAGAACAATAATAAAAGCTAAGATCTTAAAAATACGCATCACGCAAAAGTAATACAAATAAAAAAAGTGACCAATATGCTGATCACTCTAGTTGTATGTTTAACAATAATTAACCTATCAAGGACTAGAGAAAGCTGGAAATCACTGTTTGGCTAACAGTTACTACTCATTCTTTAATAAAAATCAGTAAAACTGATCGAATAAATTTAACCAATACAATTGACTTTCATTTACTCTTTCAGTTGATTAACTTCTCTCTTCAAGCTTTATTCTTTCTCACTTATTATCCTATATGTGTTCCCGGAGGCAATACAGCTCCTTTTTTCACTACTACAATACCATCCTGTACAGAATGGGTTTCATAATCACCATCCGGAAGATGTTTCCCTCCTATGATTTTCACATTGTCCCCGATATGGCAGTTTTTGTCCAGGATTGCCTTTTCAATATAGCAATACTTCCCTATTCCCATATTCGGACGTCCTTTCCTGTCGTTTATTACAATTTCTTTGGTATTCTGATAGAAATCAGCTCCCATCACGTAAGAATTCACAATGGTACTTCCTTTGTCTATCCTTGTTCTGTTTCCAATGACAGAGTTTTCAATTTTGTCAGCCATGATGATACATCCATCTCCAAATACGGCTTTGCTTACGTAAGAACCATTAATTTTTGATGGCGGAAGCATCCTTGCTCTGGTGTATATAGGAGAAGATGAGAAAAGGTTGAACTGCGGAAAGTCCTGACAAAGATCCAGATTGGCTTCGTAGAAAGACTCTATTGTTCCTATATCTGTCCAGTACCCTTCATATTGATAGCTCAGGGTTTTATATTTTCCTATTGAGCTTGGAATGATATCTTTTCCGAAATCATCTCCTGCCCCTTCATCAAACATTTTTTTAAGAATGGTCTTGGTAAAAATATAAATTCCCATAGAAGCCAGGAATTCTTTTCCATTGTGCTTATTTTCGTCCGAAACTTCAGATTTCAGTCCATCCAGCATATCATAGTCCGGTTTTTCATAAAAGGAAGTAATATTTCCTTCGTCATCAGATTTTAAGATCCCAAAACCTGTTGCATCTTTAGCATTCACAGGAATGGTAGCAATGGTAAGGTCACCTCCGTTTTCGATATGAAAATTCAGCATTTCCCGGAAATCCATCTGGTAAAGCTGGTCTCCTGAAAGTATTAAGATATAGTCATAGTCATATTTTTCAAGATGCTTCATAGACTGGCGTACGGCGTCTGCTGTTCCCTGATACCAGCTTTCATTTTCCACATTTTGTTCGGCTGCCAGAATATCAACAAATCCCTTACTAAAAATATCAAAATGATAGGAATTCTTGATATGTGAATTTAAAGATGCTGAATTAAACTGAGTTAAAACCAGGATTTTATTCAGTCCCGAATTCAGGCAGTTTGAAATGGGAATATCTACAAGCCTGTATTTCCCGGCAATAGGAACTGCCGGTTTTGATCTTGTATACGTTAACGGGAATAATCTTGTCCCTCTGCCGCCTCCTAAAACGATGGAGATTACATTTCGATTCATAATTATCTTGCGTGTTTTTATTTTATTAAATATACAGTTTTATTTTTGGTGTCTATATGTAATGTACAACAATTAATTCTCTTATTGTCTTCAGTATATCCATATATGCTGTCTCATATATTTCGGAATCCTTCAGTTGTTTTACGTCTTTATAAATTCCGTCAATTGCTATATTACCCTTTTTAAGCTGTGCTCTGAAGACTTTATTAGTAATTAAAATGTCCATTATGTCAGCTTGCTTCATTGCTGCCTCTTCCAGATCTTTTTCATATCTTTCTCTCCAGCCTTTACCCTATTTCTTTTCTATGGCTGCATATGTTTTTTTATTTTCGGCATCAGCATTATCCATCAATTCTTTGGTAACTTCACAACCAGCAGCTTCTATATTCCTTATTTTCCATTTTTCTGAAATTATTTCCATAAGTGCCAGCCTTTCCAAATTTGGATAACCATAGCTTATAATTGTATAATAAGAGCTGTCCCGGTAGGTATTATTTTCTTTTGAATAAGCGTTAGTATTTTTTATTTTACAGGAAACAAGACTAATCAGAAATACAAAAAGAAAACCCCTTATCATATCAGTTGTTATATAAAGCTATGTATTTTTCCGCAGATTTCTCCCATGAAAAGTCAAAATTCATGTTGGCGTGAATAAGATCTTTCATGACGCCTTTTTGATTATAGATTCCCATAGCCCTATTCATCGCATGTACAATATCATCTACCCCGGCATAGGTGAAATTGAGTCCTGCTCCGCCGGTAGAAATATCTTCCACAGTATCTCTGAGCCCTCCGGTATACCTTACCACCGGCACTGTTCCATATCTCATAGAGTACATTTGGTTCAGTCCACATGGCTCTACCCGCGACGGCATGAGTAAAAAGTCCGCCGATGCATAGATCTTATGGGAAAGATGTTCTTTATACCCTAGATCCAAAGCAAAATTGGTATAGGTGTATTCATACTCTTTCAGCTTATTTTCAATATAGGAGTTTCCGGATCCAAGAATCATAATATTTAAAGCTCCATAGCTCTGTTTAATGCTTTTCCAGACAACATCGGGCAGCAAATCTGCGCCTTTTTCCGTAGCAAACCTACCAATGAAAGCAAACAAAGGCAGCTCAGGTTTTAAACCATATTCTTTACACAGTTTTTCTTTGCTTTTTTTCTTTTGGTCAACTGCATTTTTTATATTGAAATTAAAATCCAGCATAGGATCTGTTTCAGGATTCCATACTTCGGTATCAATACCGTTAATAATTCCGTATGCTTTACCAAATTCCTGACGCACCAGACTTTCCAGTCCACGGAAGCTGATAAAAAGTTCTTCCAGATATCCCTCGGAAACGGTAGTAAAAGCAGTGGAACATTTAATCATACTGGCCAGAGGATTGATCAGCCCGTTCCAATCCATCAGCCCCCATTTGTACATATCAAAAGAAGGTATATAATTGGCCATACTCCAGCTCATCATACCCTGATATTCTCCGTTATGAATAGTCCCTATGGTTTTTACTCCCTGTAAAAACTGAAATTCCGGACAGTGTTCAATCATAAAAGGAACCAATCCGGTGTGATAATCATGACAGTGCAGAACATCCGGGCGGATCTTCATTGCACACATCCAATGCAATATTCCCTGCTGAAAGGCAAGAAACTGAAAACTCTCATCCTGATATCCATAAGGATTTTCTCTGTCCAGTAACCCGGGAATTTTCACCATATACAGCTCAAATCCCAGCACATTGGTTTTTTCTTTTAAAATTTGAACCTGCAGCATATTTTCTCCCTGATGGATAAATCCGTCAAAAACAATATCAAATTCATGATCATAGACAAAGGATTTATTATACCAGGGCATTACTACCTTAGCTTCTACGCCTTTTATTTTGTTCTGATATTTCGGCAGTGCCCCGACTACATCCGCCAGACCTCCCACTTTTGCTACAGGATAACATTCTGTACTTAAATGATAAACAACCATTCTTATCTTTTATGTTTAATTCTATGTAATTTATACTTTTTATCTTTTTTCTGCCTAAGGATAATTCCAGCCAGCGGAGGGATTTTTAGCGTTAATGATTTTGGGTGTCCCATCCATTCCTCATGCTTCTCATCCAGAATTTCAGCTGCTACTCCACTTCCGCTATATTTTTCATTATCGGAGTTGAAAACAACTTCCCAATGCGTTGCTGTATGAATCCCTATTTTATAATCCAGTACCTGTGGAGCAAGATTTAAAATAACCATACAAACATCATCTTTTCTTTTTCCTTTCCTTAGATATACATATACTGAATTTTCAAGATCATCCGCTTCTACCCATTCAAAACCACTTTTATCAAACTGATTTTCGTAAAAGACAGATTCTGTGGTATATAAATGATTCAGCTCTTTTACAAGCTTCTGTAATCCTTTATGAACTGGATATTCCAGTAAATGCCAATCCAGACTTTGGGTAAAATTCCATTCACCGGTCTGCCCGAATTCATCCCCCATAAAAAGAAGTTTTGCCCCGGGATGGGTAAACATATACACATACAAGGTACGAAGGTTCGCAAACTTCTGCCACTCATCTCCCCTCATTTTATAAATCAGGCTTGCCTTACCATGCACTACTTCATCATGTGACAGCGGCATCATATAATTTTCGTTAAACATATACACTGAAGCAAAGGTGAGCTTGTGATGATGAAATTTCCTGTTGACAAAATCTTCCTTGAAGTAATCCAGTGTATCATGCATCCACCCCATCATCCATTTCATTCCGAAGCCTACACCACCATCATGAACAGGTTTAGTAAGCATAGGAAAATCTGAGCTTTCCTCAGCTATGGTCATAATATGGTCGCCAAATTCTTTATAAACAGCTGTGTTGAACTCCTGAAGAAAAGCTTTTGCTTCAAGATTAACATTACCGCCATATATATTAGGTTCCCATTCTCCTTCGTTTCTTGAATAATCCAGATGAAGCATTGAGGTTACCGCATCTACACGTAATCCGTCCGCATGATAACGGTCCAGCCAGAACATGGCATTGGAAATAAGGAAAGACTTAACCTCATTTCTTCCGTAATTAAATATATAGGACTTCCAGTCGGGATGAAATCCTTTTCTCGGATCTTCATGCTCATACAGATAGGATCCATCAAAACGGTGAAGTCCGTTGGCATCCCCCGGAAAATGAGATGGTACCCAATCCAGGATAACCCCAATTCCATTTTGGTGAAGCTCATCAATAAGATACATAAGATCCTGTGGAGAGCCAAAACGGGAAGTTGCTGCATAGAAACCGGTAATCTGATATCCCCAGCTCGGATCGTACGGATACTCCATAACAGGCATAAATTCCACATGGGTAAAGCCCATTTCAAGAATGTAAGGAACAAGTTTTTTCGAAATATCCCGGTAATTTAAAAACCGGTCAGGATATTCTTCATTCCTCATCCATGACCCGAGATGGAGTTCATAAACAGATAAGGGAGCTTTCAGGCTGTTATTTTGCCAGCGGCTATCCATCCATTCCTGGTCATTCCATTCATACCAGGTAGTAGATATCAGTGAAGCTGCCTGTTTATTCTGCTCCCAGCTTAACGCATAAGGATCACTCTTTTCTAAGATTTCACCTCTTTCTGTTTCAACAGCATATTTATAAAGGGTTCCCCAGGATAATCCTCCAATAAACCCTTCCCATATTCCCGATTCATCCCAGCGGGGATACAGGATATGGTCTTTGTGGTTCCAGTTATTAAAGTTTCCTATTACAGAAACCTTTTTAGCATTGGGAGCCCAGACTGAAAAATAAATTCCTTTCACTCCATCTTTTTCCGCAGCATGTGACCCAAACTTAGTATACAGCTTATAATGCCTACCTTCTTTGAAAAGATACACATCATGATCAGTAAAAAGTGTATAGGTTTTAACAGAATTCATCAAGGTCCGATTGTATTTAATATTTTCTTTGAAACTACGAAAAATCCCGGTAACAGCCGTTAATTATTAATCAAATTATTGGCGTGTTAAGGTTCTTTATTCGCACATCTATCAAATATATTACTTTTCTATTCATTATTTTATGATTTTAAAACAATCTTTTTTATAAATTTAGAAATCAAATAATTATCAATTAAACACATATGATCAGATTGGAACTTTACATCGAAGAAAAAGATGACAGGCCTGTATTTGTTACAGGAAATTTCAACAAATGGAACCCTAAGGACTACAACTACCAGCTTAGGCAGGTGGATCCCCATAATTATTTTATAGAACTTGATACCTCTTCTCTTCCTGATGAAATTGAATATAAATTCACAAAGGGAGGATGGGAAAATGTGGAACTTGATAAGTACGGGAATATCAGCCCCAACCGGAAAGTAAGAAAAGCAGCTGGAAAGACTTCTGATATTGTAGAGAAATGGAGATTTAACTGGGGCCCGTTTAAAGAAGAGTTTTTTCCTATAGCAGAAGTGATTTCCGAAGAATTCTATATTCCTCAGCTTGACCGTTACCGTAAAATCTGGGCTTTACTGCCTTTTGATTATTATACTTCCGATAAAAACTATCCGGTCCTGTATCTTCAGGATGCACAGAATCTATTCAATGAAGGAAGTGGATTCGGAAATTGGGAAATTGACAAAAAGTTATCTATCCTTGCAGAATATGGCCGGGGTGACATTATTATCATCGCTATAGAGCATGGAAGTGAAGACAGAATTAAAGAATATATTTTTGATAATGACAATATTGCTAATGGCTCTGAAGGAAAAAAATACATCCGCTTTATTACAGATACTTTAAAACCTTTTGTAGATGAGCATTACCGTACAAAAAAAGACCGGAACAACACCGGTATAGGCGGCAGTTCACTAGGAGCCCTTATCAGTATTTACAGTGGATTTCTTTATCCGGAAGTCTATTCTAAACTGCTGATCTTCTCTCCTTCTCTTTGGGTAGAGCCTAATAATAACTTCCCCATGATGAATTTCAGAGTTCCGTTTACAACAAAAATATATCTGTACGGCGGTGGCCAGGAAGGTTCCAAAATGGTAAAAAGAATCCATATTTTTGAAGAATATTTAAGACGGTGGGAAAAAAAGAATCTTTTCGATTTTGAATTCAGAACGAATATTAACCCTGAAGGCACCCACAATGAATTTTACTGGTCTCAGGAGTTTCCAAGAGCTATTGAATGGCTGTTCTATGACAATACAGAGAACCCTGTAGAAGTAAAACCTCAGCAACAAAGCATTAAAAATTAAGTTTATGAAATTAATCCATAAAAAAAATAAGAATTACTCCCAGGTTTTTCAATTGTTCACGGAAGAAGAATGGGCAAAATCCAATACAAATTTCAATAAAAATATAAGCAACTTTTTTACCGGAAAGAAATACGAAACTTTTGTTCATACGGATGAGAAAACCATTATTTATTTTATTGGTTTAGGTAAAAGCTCTCTTCAGGATTTTGAAATACAGCAGGCTGGGAATGCATTTTCTCAGGCACAAAAAGAAAAGCTGTTAGCTGTTCCCACCTTAGTAGTGGCAGATTTCATCAACAAGAAACAATTTGAGGAATTTGTAAAAGGATTGTTAACAGGAACCTACAATTATCCTTTTGAAAAAACACATGCATTCTGGAATCCGGCATTTGAGCTTCACTTTGAAAATATAAGTCAGAAAACATTGGATCTAATCAGTCGGAAAGCAGAAGCATTAAGCAATGGGCAAACCGCCTGCCAGGAATGGCTGAATAAGCCTGCCAATTTGAAAAAGCCTGATATTTTCAGTGCATACCTTAAAAACTTAGCTAAAAAACACGGGTTAAAATACACTGTTTTCAATAGAAAAAAGTGTGAAGAACTCGGTTTGGGTGCTTATCTGGCCGTCAATCAGGGAAGTGCTTATGATGCGGCTTTCACCATTTTAGAATATAAAACTACTGTTAAAAATGCTAAAACCGTCGGTTTAGTAGGAAAATGCGTATTGTTTGATACGGGAGGTATTTCCATCAAGGGTTCCACCAATTTACACTATATGAAATCTGATATGGGCGGTGCTACAGCCGTTTTAGGTACACTGATCTATGCTGCAGAAATGAAGCTTCCCGTCAATATCATAGCCGTCCTTCCTATCACAGATAATGCCGTTTCTGAAAAGGCATTCATTCCAAGTGATGTAGTAACTGCATACAACGGAAAAACAATTGAAGTGATAGACACTGATGCAGAAGGCAGGATGATCCTTGCAGACGGGCTCTCCTATCTTGCCAGGAATTATAAAACCGATTGTATGATTGATCTGGCAACACTCACGGGAAGTTCCGTAAGAATGTTCGGGGATACTTGCGGTGCTTTATTTTCCAATAATGAAGACCTGAAAAATATTTTAATAAAAACAGGAGATCAGACTAATCAGAGACTGTGGAATCTTCCGCTTTGGGACATTTGGAAAGATGACATCCAGTCTGATGTAGCAGACCTGAAAAACATCTCTCTGAAGCCTATTGGAGATTGTATTATCGCCGCAAAATTCTTAGAGCAATTCACTGAAGGCCACCCTCGTTGGGCTCATTTAGATATCGCCGGAGTAGCCTTCGGAAATGTGAAGTATGCTAAGGAAAAAGCAGCCACCGGATTTGGGGTTCAATTACTGGCCGATTTAATCGAAAATTATCATTAAAAATTAGTTTTTTACAAAAAAACTCTGTATACTTGAGTAGAGATTTCTCAAAAGTTCAGCATATTTCAATTTTTGATATTAATCAAACAACAAAGAATTGCTTTTATTTTTGATAATTCACTAAACTTAAAAAAACATTATATGGAGGAGAAAACTATTGTATGTATTTCGTGCTATTACAAGGGTTACGATTTCATGGACGAAATGAAAGCACTCGGTAATAAAATAATCTTAATTACATCAGAAAACCTTAAAGAAAAAAACTGGCCCTGGCATGCTATTGAAGAAACCTTCTATATGCCGGAATTAAAACCCTCAGTATGGAATCTTGAGCATTTAATTCAGGGATTTTCACATCTGATGAAAACCCGAAAAGTAGATGCTGTAGTAGCTCTTGATGATTACGATGTGGAGAAAGCTGCCCTGATCAGAGAAACATTTCGTATTCCGGGGATGGGACAGACTACCCACCGGTATTTCAGAGATAAACTGGCTATGAGGCAGAAAGCGAAAGATTCAGGAATCAGTATTCCTGAGTTTACCGCGGTCTTCAATGATAATGAGGTGAATAGCTTTGCAGAAAGGGTTCCTGCTCCCTGGGTATTGAAACCACGGTCAGAAGCTTCAGCATCGGGAATTAAGAAGCTTACCTCCAAAGAGCAGCTTCATGAAGCTTTAGGTCTTCTTGGGGAAGAGCGTCACCTTTTTTTACTGGAAAGCTTTAAGCCCGGAGATGTTTATCATGTAGACAGCCTTACTTTTAATAAAGAAATAGTATTTACCTCAGCTTCAAAATATCTGGCTCCTCCTATGCAGGTTTCTCATGAAGGAGGCGTGTTCAGGTCTAAAACCTTAGGAAGATATTCAGAAGAATTTAAAGCTCTTGAAGAGATCAATGCCAGAGTTCTCACCAATTTCGGACTGCTCAATGGGGCAACCCATACAGAGTTTATCCGGGGAAAAGAAAACGGAAAATGGTACTTCCTGGAAACATCTTCCAGGGTAGGTGGAGCACACATTCCCGATTTGGTGGAAGCATCAAGCAATATTAATATCTGGCGAGAGTGGGCCAAAATTGAGGATGCTCTTTTAAGGGGTAAATCTTATACCATTTCTCCTCCTGCAGAGTATTATGCGGGATTAATCATTGCTTTGATTAAAGATAAGGAACCGGATTACAGTAATTTTGAATGTGAAGAGGTCGTGAAGTTTCTGCCGATAGATCATCACGTTGGAATTGTTTACAAATCCAAGGATTCTGCTATCATACAGGAAAAACTGGATAGTGCTGCCGATAAGATCCAGGCAGAAATGCTCAATATTTTACCGCCAAAAGTAAGAAGCTGAGCCATTAAAACATAATTATTAAAGAAAAATTTATCAATGCCTCATATAGAACATACGGAGTATTATTCAAATATACTGGGAATAAGCCTTAAAGTGGAAGTGACCGGACATTACGGACATCCTATCATTATGTTTCCAACTTCTCAGGGACAATATACCCAAAACCATGATTTTCATCTCAATGGAAGTATCAACTGGTTTGTAGAACAGGGAAAAGTAAAATTGTATAATATCCAGACTATCGACGGCTGGAGCTTTTATGATGAAAGTATTTCGCCACAGCAGAGAATAAGAAATTATGAACGCTATGTACAGTTCCTCATTAAAGAATTTGTCCCCTACATTCAGAAACTCCATAAAACCCATCGGGTAGCAGTAGCCGGAGCCAGCTTCGGAGGCTATCACGCGGCTAACTTTGCCTTTAGGTTTCCTGATGTAGTCTCTCATCTTTTCTGTCTTTCGGGAGCTTTCAGCATAAGAAATTTTATGGATGGGTATTCTGATGATTTGGTTTACTTCAACTGCCCAAGAGAGTTTATAAAAAATGATGAGGCCTGGAAATATAAACATATGCATATTGTCCTCAGCACTTCCGATCAGGATATCTGTAAAGACAAGAATATTGAAATGGCAGAAATCCTAAGGGTAAAAGGCATAGACTTCTGGTATGATGAAAGAAAATGGATAGGACATGACTGGCCGTTATGGAGAATGGTCTTTCCTACATTTATAAGTGCTTATTTCTCTTAAATAACGATTTATAAACCACAAAGCTGTAACATTTAAGTTTTTAAAAACTTTCACCCTTCCTGAATATCACAAATACGTAGTGATTCACCTTATCCGAGAGGTGTCCAATCAAAGATTTAACAGGTTCGTTTTAGGAATGATAAATAGTAAAAAATATATACCAATAAAAAAACAAAAATTATGACAAAAAAAGTAGGAATTCTATTCGGCATGGAAGATACATTCCCTTGGGCATTCATAGACAAGGTCAATGAACTGGGTGGCGGAGAGATTGTAGCCGAACCTGTAACCATTGATAAACTGGAGCAAGGAGCAGATTATGGGTATGCAGTGATTATCGACAGAATTTCACAAGATGTTCCTTTTTACAGAGCTTACCTGAAAAATGCCGCACTTAACGGGACGTACGTAATCAACAATCCGTTCTGGTGGAGTGCCGATGAAAAATTTTTCAACAATGCCCTGATGACCAAATTGGGAATCCCCCTTCCAAAGACTGTTTTGCTGCCTTCCCATGAAAGGCCTTCCGACACTTCGGAAACCTCATTCAGAAACCTTAAGTTTCCTCATGACTGGGAATATATCTTTAACTATGTGGGCTTCCCAGCCTATATGAAACCTCACGATGGTGGCGGCTGGAAAAGTGTATATAGAGTTGAAAACCCTGATGACCTTTGGAATAAACTGGGTGAAACGGAACAGCTGGTAATGATGGTTCAGGAGGAAATCATTTTCGAAGATTATTACAGGGTATACTGTCTGGGAAGAAAATATGTTCACATCATGCCTTATGAGCCCAGAAATGCACCCCATTTGAGATATGCCACCACTCATCAGACTGAGGGTGAAGAGCTGAAAAAACTATTAAAAACCATTCACGATTATACCATCAAGATGAATGAAGCGCTAGGGTATGATTTCAACACAGTAGAGTTTGCGGTAAGAGACGGCATTCCTTATGCTATTGATTTCTGCAATCCGGCTCCGGACGCAGACAGAAATTCTGTAGGAGAAGAAAATTTTGCCTGGATTATAGAACATGCAGCAAAACTGGCTGTAGAAAAAGCTAAAGAATATGTTCCGGGGAAACCTAATATTACCTGGGGAACCTTTGTGAAGGATTCAATCAAATAACATTGAAAAAGAAATAAAAAAACACAAGAAAATGCATCAATTTACTATTGGAATCGAAGAAGAATATCAGATCATTGATGTTGAAAGCAGGGATCTTATTTCTCACGTTTCAAAAATCATTGAAGGTGGCAAAGCCGTTTTAAGTGAAAATTTAAAACACGAAATGCACGAATCCATGATTGAAATGGAAACGGGGATCTGTCAGAATATCCAGGAAGCGAGGGCCGAACTGACGAATTTAAGACGGCATTTGATCAATACCGCTCATGAACAGGGATTGCGGGTATCCGGAGGAGGCACACATCCTTTCTCACATTGGTCAGAAAACACCATCACGCAGGGAGAAAGGTATATCAAAATTGTTGATGATATGGGAGATGTTGCCCGTGAAAACCTTATTTTTGGCCTGCATGTACATATTGGAATTCCTAACCGTGAAGAAGGAGTAAGAATACAGAATGTCATGCGTTATTTTCTTCCCCATGTTTACGCTCTTTCTACCAATTCACCCTTCTGGATCGGACGAAACACAGGTTTTAAATCTTACAGACAGGAAATTTTTGTCAAGTTTCCAAGAACAGGTATTCCCAGTTATTTTAATTCTTTAGGAGAGTTTGACAGTTATGTAGATCTTCTGATCAAAACCGGAACCATTGATAATGCCAAGAAAATATGGTGGGACTTAAGGGTTCATCCATTTTACCCTACCATAGAATTCAGAATCTGTGATATGCCCTTAAGGATTGACGAAACAGTCTGCCTTGCTGCCATTATGCAGTGCCTTGTTGCTAAGATTTACAAGCTCCATCAGCTGAATTTAAGTTTCAGAAGCTATAGAAGGCTGCTTTTGAATGAAAATAAATGGAGGGCTTCCAAAAGTGGTATTGACGCACATCTGATTGATTTTGGAAAAGAAGAATCTGTTCCGTATCCTCATCTTTTAAAAGAACTTTTAGAATTTATAGATGATGTAGTAGATGATTTAGGATGCAGGAATGAAGTTGAATATGCCTGGACGATTCTGGAAAACGGAACCGGTGCAGACAGACAGCTTCAAATATTTAAGGAAACAGGAGATCTGACGAAAGTAGTAGATTATATGATCTCTGAAACAGAATATGGAATCACACACGGCCAGCCTGCTTCATAATATTTTTGGTAACTTTACAAAAAATATGATGTAATGAAAGATATTCGAATCGCTCTGCTGGATATGAATAACAACCATGTTAATCAAGGCTTTAGGAACATAAAAGAAATTTCTGAAGCATTCCAACAGAATTCTGAAGAAAATGTAGTTATTAAAACATTTGATATTAGGTTTAAAGATGAAATGCCGGAAATTGGAGATTTTGATATCTTCATTTCTTCGGGTGGTCCCGGTAATCCACACAGAGAAGGTTTAGAGTGGGAAAACAGGTTTGCGCTATTTCTAGACGCCATTTTTGAGCATAATCAGTATAATGAAGATAAAAAATACCTGTTCCTGATCTGTCATTCATTTCAGCTGGCAAGTATTCATTGGAATCTGGGCAATATCTGCAAAAGAAAATCCTACTCTTTCGGAGTCATGCCTGTTCACAAAACAAAAGAAGGCAAAGAGGAGTTTTTATTTAAAAATCTTCAGGATCCTTTTTATGCAGTAGACTCCAGAGCCTATCAGTTTATTGAGCCAGATCATAAGCGTTTTGAAAAATTGGGTATGAAAATCGTTGCTATAGAAAAATCCCGTCCCCATATCAATTTAGAAAGGGCCATAATGGCTATCCGCTTTTCAGATGAAATATTCGGAACCCAGTTTCACCCTGAAGCCAGTCCTGAAGCTTTGATAGAAAATCTGAAAGATGATAAAAACAAAGAAGCCATGATCGAAAACTTCGGAATGGAAAAATATCTTGAAACAATGGATAGAATAGATGATGAAGATAAAATCATCCTAACCAGAAACCAGGTCCTTCCAAGGTTCCTTCAGTTTGCAAAAAAAAACATTTTGAAAAAGGCTGAATCTTTAGCTTAAAAATTGTGAACAACATGCATGTGAACTCACATTAAGTAGCTAAACCATACATAAATCGGGCATACATGCTCGATTTTTTTAACATCACAAAAGAAAAAATATGATCCCAAAATACAGAAAACAGTTTAATGAGGAATATTCTCAAGAAAAATACCGGCAGCTCAAAGATATCTTAAAAGAAAAAGGCGGTGTAGAACCTGGCTTCAGGATTTCAGAAAGCCCGATTATTCTTTCCAAAGAATTTGAAACAAAACTTCTTGAGGCCACTGAAAGCATCATCAGCCAGATCAATACACTTCCGGCGGAAACTCTGAGAAAAGCTATTCCTGAGAACTGCAGGGTTCCTAATGATACCAACAGGCCTCATTTTTTCACTATAGATTTTGGAGTGTGCAGAGGTGAAAATGGAAAAATAGTACCTCAGCTGATTGAGCTGCAGGCATTTCCTTCACTCTATGCTTTTCAGAAAACTTTTGAGGATGCATTTTGTGAAGTCTACCCTTTTCTTTCGGAGATCAGAAACCCAATGCCTCACGAAACCTTTAAAAGTCTCCTGAAGGAACTGATCGTAGGTGATGAAAACCCTGAAAATGTAATCCTATTGGAAATTTTTCCCGAAAAACAGAAAACAGCAATAGATTTTGCTTTAACAGAAAAGTTACTGGGTATTAAAACCGTCTGTCTGACAAAAGTAAAAAAGGACGGCAAAAAACTATACTATGAGAACAATGGAAAACTGGTTCAGATCAAAAGAATCTATAATCGGGTTATTTTTGATGAGCTGGACAGAATTCCCAATCTCACCACAGAATTTGACTTCCGTGAAGACGTGGAAGTACAATGGATTACACACCCCAACTGGTTCTTTAAAATATCAAAATACCTTCTTCCGCTGCTACAACATCAGTATGTTCCCAAAAGCTATTTTTTACATGAATTTCCCCAACATGAAAACCTTGAAGATTTTGTATTGAAGCCTTTATTTTCATTCGCAGGAAGTGGGGTGAATCTGAACCCAACAAAGGAGGTTACGGAGGCTATTGAAGATAAAGAAAACTATATTCTGCAGAGAAAAGTAAGCTATGAACCTATTTTTGAAGATATCAACGGTGAATTTTCAAAAGCAGAGATCCGGTTATTGTATATTTGGAGAGAAAATGATGAACGCCCTATTCTGCTGGAAAATCTGGGAAGAATGACCAAAGCGGCAATGGTGAATGTAGACTTCAACAAGAAAGATGCTATTTGGATTGGAAGTTCCAATGCTTTTTTTGCCTTAGACTAATTTATTTTTTATCAATTTTGCAACTCAAAACTCAATCACTCCACCTTAGAATAACTCCACTCAATGAATGTAAAAACCTTTGAAGAGCTGATGTTTCAATCACTTGGACTGGTCTGCTCAGCTATTGAAGAAGATCCCGAATGCAAAGATTACTCAGGTTTTAATTGTACAGTAAATCATTTGAAAATAAAATTTCGTATTTCCAAAATAACACCTACCAAAACAGGGCAGTTTGTAACCATTTGGAAGAGGAATGAAAAGGGAGAAACAACCCCTTTTGAACTGAGTGATAATTTTGATTTTTATATGGTTGCAGCTTTTAAAGACTCTCTTTCGGGAATATTTATTTTTCCAAAAAAGGTTCTGTCAGAAAAAGGAATCCTATCTGATGGAAAAAAAACCGGTAAACGGGGAATCAGGGTATATCCTGGTTGGGATATCACAGAAAGTAAACAGGCAAAAAAAACTCAGGAATGGCAGACAAAATATTTCATCGGATTTTCTGATGATAAAAATAAAATGCTTCAGCAAGCTAAGCTCCTGTTGAATATTTAATTCAATTTTAGTGCAGATAAAGCATTTCTGCTTTGTCAACTTTATTTAGGACGGGACATTATAAAAACAAAAGCCTCCGAAAGATTCGAAGGCTTTATTAAAAAACAGATAGTAATCTATTTAAAAGTTATTATTATCTTCCAGTAATTCTCGTGCCTGATATTCCTGTACAAGGTCAATCGCATTAGAAATTACATCGCTTAAAGCTGTAATAAACGTTCCTTCTTCAGCCATTCCCATGGCATGCTTCAACGCTTCAATTTCCTTTGGAATAATCTCATAACTTACGTCTTTACCGGCTTCATTAATCCCGTCTATAATAAGCCCGTTAATCTCATCTTCCGTTCTTCCACGAAGGTGTTTTTCATTACGGATGATAATATAATCGAACATTCTTCCGGCAATCTTTCCACACTCCCTGATATCGCTATCCCGTCTGTCTCCAACCCCAGAAATAATGCCTATTTTCTTGGTAGATTCAACATTCTTCAGATAATCTTCAATAGCTTCGTAGCCTGAAGGGTTATGGGCAAAATCAATCAGAACTTTAAAGTTTTTGAATTTAAAGACATTCAGCCTTCCCGGAGTAAGCTGTGCACTCGGAATAAATGTTCGTAAAGAATTGGAGATATCTTCAATTCCAAACCCGTGAAGATAACTCGCCAAACTCGCGGCCAATACATTTTCAATCATGAATCTGGCTTTTCCTTCCATGGTAATAGGAAAGTCTTTCGCTTTTCCTATCCTGATCTTCCAGTCGCCTTTTTTGATCGTTACAAAACCTTCTTCATATACACAGGTAATTCTTCCTTCTTTCGCAAACTTAACGATATGGGGATTGTTCTCATTCATACTGAAAATAGCCACATTACAGTCCAGATCATTAACGATCTTCATGGAGTATTCGTTATCAGCATTAAGAACGCTCCAGCCACTTTTCTTTACACTGTCCAGAACGACTCTTTTTACTTTGGTAAGATCTCTTAAGTTATGAACATCATTCATTCCCAAGTGATCTTCCTCAATATTGGTCAATACTCCTATATCACATTGTGAAAAGCCTAATCCGGAACGCAGGATACCCCCTCTGGCAGTTTCAAGAACGGCAAATTCTACAGTAGGATCTTTTAAAATAAATTCTGCAGAAAGCGGCCCTGTAGTATCTCCTTTTGTAAGCATGGTATTCTGGATATAAATACCGTCTGAAGTAGTGAAACCTACCCTATGGCCATTGCTTTTAACAATATGTGAAATCAGCCTGGTCGTTGTTGTCTTTCCATTGGTTCCTGTTACAGCAATGATCGGAATTGTAGAAGGTTTTCCCTGTGGATACAGCATATCCACTACCGGAGCCGCGACATTTCTTGGCAATCCCTCACTCGGAGCCAAATGCATTCTGAACCCGGGAGCTGCATTTACTTCTATAATAGCACCACCGCTCTCCTTTAAAGGCTGGGTCAGGTTTTCCGCCATAATATCAATACCACATACATCTAAGCCTATGATTTTAGATATTCTTTCGGCCATTGTGATATTTTCCGGGTGCACCATATCGGTAACATCTATTGAAGTTCCTCCCGTTGACAGGTTTGCCGTTGATTTCAGATACACCACTTCTCCTCTTTGAGGTACTGTTTCAAGGGTATACTGAAGCTTTTCCAGCAATTCCAAAGTATCTTTATCTACCTCTATTTCAGTAAGTACGTTTTCATGGCCATATCCTCTTCTTGGATCTTTATTTTCTTTTTCAATAAGTTCATGAAGGTTCAGCTCGCCGTCTCCCACCACATGGGCGGGAACCCTTCTTGCTGCCGCAACCATTTTATTATCTATAACCAGCACTCTGAAATCATACCCTGTAATATATTTTTCAACAATTACTTTTTTAGAATATTTCTGAGCATGCTCCAATCCTATTTTAGCAGATTCCCAATCGTTTACGTTAATTGATGATCCTTTTCCGTGATTCCCATCCAGGGGTTTCAAAACGATAGGATAACCTATTTTTTTGATCACAGCATTTAAATCCTCTTCATCAACGACAAGATCTCCGATAGGAACAGGAATGGCAGCATCATGAAGCATTCTCTTAGTGAGTTCTTTATTACATGCAATATCTACAGCAATGGAACTTGTTTTCCCTGTAATAGTCGCCTGGAATCTCTGTTGATTCACCCCATATCCCAGCTGCACCAAAGAATTGGTTCCCAGTCTGATCCACGGGATTTTTCTGGAAACTGCTTCTTCAACAATACTTCCGGTGGAGGGACCGAGCCGGACACGCTCTCTGATCTCTTTTAGTTTATGAATACAGGCATTGATATCATAGTCTTTCCCTTCTATTAGGGCTAAAGCAATTTTCACAGCTTCTTCAGCAGCATAAATTCCTGCATTCTCCTCAATATAGTTGAATACCACATTATATATTCCCGGAGTTTTGGTTTCACGGGTCCTCCCGAAGCCAACATCCATACCGGCCAGCGTTTGGATCTCCAAAGCAATATGCTCTATCACATGCCCCATCCAGGTTCCCGTTTCCACTCTATGGAAAAAACCTCCTTCCACTCCTTCTGAGCATCTGTGAGTCATCAACGATGGGATTAATTTTTCAATCCTTTCCCTGAATCCTTCTATTTTATTGGTAGGATAATTCTCCATTTCTTCGAGGTCTAACCTCATCTGTATCAGTTTCTTTCTTCTGATACTCCAGATATTAGGACCACGCAGTGCCTGAATCTTTTCGATTTTCATAGTCTATTGGCATTTTAACAGTTAACAATAACTCCTTTTATAGCCAAAGATAATGTAAAACCCTAAACGAAACTATAGCAGATTTAAAGATTTATTAAAAAAAAATTAATTTCTCTTCACATTTTTAAAACATTAAAAATCAACTAAAGATGGCACGAATTTCGCCAAATAATGTTAATTATTTTTTAATTTTGTACCATGACGAAACCTGTTGGAAAATTAATAGTTATCGGAGGCGCTGTAAACAAAGGAAGTTTTGCGGAAACCGATTATGATCAGAACATCGAGAAGAACCTTAATTTTTTTGAGCGAGGAATTTTAAGAAAGATTATTAATGAATCAAAACTGAAGGAAGATTCTGTTATCGAGGTTGTAACAACAGCCTCTCAAATTCCTCAGATCGTAGGAACAGAATACAAAAAAGCATTTGAGTTTCTAGGTGCCAGAAATGTCAATATTCTGGATATCCACAACCGCGAAGAAGCGAATTCTGATGCCATGGTTGCAAGAGCCAATGCTGCAGATGTAATGATGTTTACCGGTGGAGACCAGTTGAGACTTACTTCTATTCTTGGAGGAACAAGATTTCACGACACTATTTTATTAAAATACCAGGAACAGGATTTCATTTATTCCGGAACTTCCGCAGGAGCAGCTGCTGCTTCTGAAAATATGATCTATCAGGGAAGCAGTTCTGAAGCTCTGTTAAAAGGAGAAATCAAAACAACACAAGGCTTAGGATTAATTGATAATGTTATCATTGATACTCATTTTGTACAGCGAGGCAGAATCGGGCGCCTTTTCCAGGCTGTGGTTAATAATCCGAGAACATTGGGAATCGGACTAGGTGAAGATACAGGACTTTTCATCCATAATGATGTAATGACTGCTGTAGGCTCCGGTCTTGTTATTTTAGTTGACGGCAGATTCATCAAAGACACCAACCTTACGAATATTAATTTAGGAGAACCTATCTCTATTGATAATTTAACGGTACATGTAATGTCTATGAACGATCATTATGATCTTACTACGAAAACACTGACTATTGAAAATTCTCAGTTTAACCCTATTCCACAGGATAAATAATCTAAAAATTATTCAAAAGTAATTCCTATTTTAGTTAAAAAATAAAGCTAAATGGCAGAAGGAAAAATTGAAGAATTTATAGATCTCCTTTTGGAGGGCTATGACGTTGCCAATAAACAGGAAATCATTTCAAACTGTTCTTTTGCTTATACAAACCCAGCTCAGTATATAGCCGATAATGAAGCGGAATGGGTAATTGAAAGTGATGAAGACGGTGCTTTTGAGTTTTCAGTTACTAACGAATTGTTTTCTTTTCTGATCCGTGGTGACAAAATAGATGAAATACACGAGCTCATTGATGAAAGCCTTAACAATATCATCGGAGATTTTCCAATGGGAGTAAAATATGTATCAGATTATTTTGCGTGGCTGCAGCCCAGGCTTGATCAGGAAAATCCTCCATTGGAAATTATTGAGCTCGCAGACAGTTATTCTGATGAATTACAGCTGATGATTGTAGAAAAGCATAATGTAGAAAATATTTCAAAGCTTTGTCAGGAATTAAGGGTTCATTTTAGAAGGACTACAGTGCCTTATTAACCTTTTCCAGACAAATAATAATTTAAAAAGTAAAAACTAAACTTTATTTATGAAGCTCATTATCCACGGTGGTTTTTTTTCGGAAAGCGATCAAAGCCATGAAGTAAAGACCGCAAAACAGGAATCTTTAAAAGAAATAGCCAAAAAAGCATTTGAATACCTTCAGACTCATTCGGCCTTTGATACAGTAGCCTATGCCGTTTCTCTTCTGGAGGATGATCCTTTGTACAATGCGGGAATCGGTTCACAAATTCAGAGTGATGGTGTTATTCGTATGAGTGCAGCTATTATGAACGGGGATACCCAGAAATTAAGTGGCGTCATCAACCTTCAGGATGTAAAAAATCCCATACTCGTTGCCAAAGATCTGATTGGGGAAGATGACCGTGTTTTAGGAGGGAAAGGAGCAAAGATCTATGCTACAGAGCATGGTTTTGAACACTTTTCTACAGAAATCCCACAAAGAAGGAAAGAATATGAAGCCAAGCTCAGCAATGGTGGAAAAGGAACAGTAGGCTGTGTAGCCATTGATAAAGAAGGGAAATTAGCCGCCGCTACTTCCACTGGCGGAAAAGGGTTCGAAATTCCGGGAAGAATTTCAGATTCTGCCACTGTGGCCGGAAATTATGCCAATTCATTCTGTGCAGTAAGCTGTACGGGTGTGGGAGAAGATATTGTAAGCAATGCCACTGCCACAAAAATTGTAACAAGGGTTACTGACGGTATGAGCCTTGAAAAAGCCTTTCAAAAAACTTTTGATGAGCTTAAAACTATTGATGGATTTGCGGGAGCCATTGCTATAGACAACAATGGAAATATCTATCATCAGGATTCCTATCCTACTATGGTTTTTGCAAGTTTCGATGGTGAAGATTTTGAAGTCTTCTTTTAATTTTAACATTTTTTTATCATTGTATTTATTTTTTTGGCACGTATTTTACATACTTATTAATAACAAATTTTAATATTAACACTTTAAAAATAGAAATCATGGGAAACAAAACAAAAGGCATATTAGCTTTATTAGGATTAGGAGCTTTAGCTTACTGGAAATATAAGAATTCAACTCCTGAAGATCAACAAGCTGTAAAAGATAAAATCAATACAGCAAAAGATAATCTTAACAAATGGGGAAATGACCTTAAAAGTAAAGCCAATGACGTTGCTTCTCAGGTTCAGAGTAAAGTGGATGAAGCTAAAACAAAAGCTGAAGATACTTTAAGCTAAGAAAATAGAAAGTAGTTTTTTTAACATTCATATATAGAAAAAGCCATCGTAATTATTGCGATGGCTTTTTGATGGTCATTGTCCCGCCCTAAAATAAGTTGGTTTTCTGTCAACCTATTTTAGGACGACTCACATATTTCAAGATCAGGCGTAAAATTGGGTGGTTTCTCTTTAACGCAAAGTTCTATTTTTATTATGTTTGATTTTAAGTGTGCTAAGAAATGAATTGATTGGAAATCGATTTTGATGAAGCTAACTTTTTATATTGCTTATTCAGCGACAAAGTAGCCTTTCTTTGCTTCCTTAAAATAGAATATCCGAATTATTAACCGGTTATTTTTTCTGAGCCATCAATGCATATACCAATGGTATTTTATTTCCAAACTGGGGAATTCTCCATTTTCCTTTTTCAAATTCTTCTACATGCCTGAAACATGGATATGGTGACCAGTCAAATTCCTGAAATATTTTCAGTTCTATATCTTTTTTAATCAAATTATCCAGAACTTCTGCCAGGGAATGATTCCACATGACATATTCCTGTACAATAGGTGCCGACTGATCTGCATAAGTACCTTCATAGGTTTCTACAATTGGTTTTTCATTGAAATAATTGTAGGCTACTTTTGTAAAGTCATCATCAAACATCCAAACTACTGGATGAAACTCCGCCATAATAAACTGACCGCCAGGCTTCAGAAAATGACTGACTACCCCTGCCCATTTTTCCAGATCAGGAAGCCATCCTATAGTTCCGTAACTTGTATAAACAATATCAAATTGCCTATCCAAAACATCCGGTAAATTATAAACATCTGAGCAGATAAATTCCGTATCGGTTTCACATTGCTGAGCCAAATTGATTGCTGCTTCAATTGCTTTATCCGACAAATCAATTCCTGTCACTTTTGCCCCCATTCTTGAAAGCGAAATAGAATCCTGTCCAAAATGACACTGTAAGTGCAAAATACTCTTTCCTTGTATATCTCCCAGAAGCTCCAGTTCTATTGAATTGAGTGAACTTCTGCCATTTAAAAATTCATCTACAAAGTAAAAATCCGACTTCAAATGCGGATCTACTTTGGCATTCCATGAGTTTTTATTGATTTCTAAGTAATTTTCCATGATTGTTTTTCTTTAAGTAGTAAGCCCGGTTCGCTATTTTTCAAGCAATTTTTTCTTTTGCTCCAGAAATTCTTCCTCGCTTAAGACTCCGGATTCTTTTAATCTTCCTAATTGTTCGAGTTGGTCTAAAACATTAGGTTCAGATTTGTTCTGAAAAGTTTCTTCAGGACGAGATATGAACTCTCTTACTTTTTCACAAAACAGCTCAGCATGGTACTTTCCTACTCCATCAATCTCTACGATATCATCTGTAACCTGAATATCTATGGAAGCCAGTAAGAATGCTGTTTCATATTGTATGGAACTTATTTTGCTGTAAGAAAAGTCTTCTACTTTCAATCCGTACATGAATTCCTTATCCACAAAAATCAATCTTCTGTCTGTGGCTACTAAAATAATATGATGATTGTTTAATTTGTTTCTGCCTTCAACAAGATAGACAATTTTTTCATCTGCCAAAAGGATCTCCGGCAGTTCATGAATTTCTTTTCGGGCAAATATGGTAGGACTGATATCCAGCTTCTTAAGCTCATCCCTTATTTCGTCAAGTCTTGATTTTTCACTCATAGCATTAGTTTATGGAGCTAAATTACTATTTCTTAGTAATAAAAAATTTAATTCAATAAAAGTATTAGTCTTCTCCAGGTATCACAACGGAAGTGTGCAGGCAGTACATCTTCCATCCTAAGGTTTCATACAATAGTTTTCCTTCTTCTGTAGCCACTAATAAATTATTTGAAAATCCCTTTGATAGAGCTATTTTCTCAAGTTCTTTCAGTAAAAAAGTAGCAAGTCCTTTCCTTTGGTGATTTTTTTCGGTAATAATCCTGTCATAAACCGCAATATTATCTATAAGAGAGATACGGCCTATAGAAGCCTGCTCGCCATTTTCTGCTACAATTCTGACAACAAAAGTAGTGTTGTACTCAGAAAACTCCAGGTAATATCCTTCTGCAAGACTGATTTCCGGAAAATTCATCGGGTGAAAACAGGTCATCATATATCCCTGTGACTGCAGTTTCCATCTTTCAGGGATTTTCTCTATAAATTCATCAGGAGAAGTGGATACTTTCAGATAAATCCAAGGCTCATCAATTGAATTTGCAAGTTGGAAAAAATCATCATTAAGCTGAGGAAATACAAAACGTTCTTTTTGTTTTTCATCGCCTACAATCACCCTGAATCCTGATGTATATGGTACAGGAAAAGACACTTCTCTTGATAAACACCATCCTTTAAGCCATTTTTCTACTATTGATACTTTATCCTTCATGATTCAGTGTTAAAAGTTTTATTTTAATTGTTCCAGCAGTTTCTTTTTCTGTTCTGCAAATTCTGCATCGGTTAAGATTCCGTTTTCTCTCAGTTTTCCTAATTTTTCAAGCTGATCAAAAACTTCTTCTGATGAAACTGAAACACCTTTTACAGTATCAATTTGTTTCGAAGACTGTTCCTTAGGATTATTATAAATAGTTTTTATCTTGTCGTAGAATTTCTCTGCATCATCTTTATCCATAAAACATTCAAACTCTACCACTCTTTCATCAAGATGTAATTTAATAATTGGCGATCTTGGATCTGTTACAAAACTTACAGCGTTGATAATTTCGTTAGGATACTCATTGATTTTTGCTGCCCCGAACATGGCTTTTGATACAGAAATCAATCTCATGGGTGTTGCTACCAATATCCCGGCTGCCAATGTATTGACAAACTGAGCATCTGTAATCGCGATTATTTTTTCATCTTCAGAAATCAAGTAAGGAAGTTCTTTGATTTCTCCTTTGGTAAACATGGAGAGGCTGGCATTCAGCATTTCCAGCTCATGCTTTATTTTTTGATGTCTGCGTTTATAAACCTCTTTTGAGATTTGACGGGACCCGGAATCTATAGCTGCAGGAAGATTCTGTTCTGTAACTGCCAATATCTGAGTCTTTTCTTTTTTCCCGGTGTGCAGCATTTCATTAATATCATCAATGCTGAATGCATTAAGCTTGTAAAGCAATTCGTCATTGATATTACTTGCATTATTTAAACATTTATTGCATAAAACATTGCCATCCGAGAGTTTATTAGCCCCCAAGAGCGTATCCATGGATGTTAATTCTGTATTACACAATGCACAATTATTGCTCATTTCTTTTTCTTTTATAATTTATCAAGCAGTTTTTTCTTTTGTTCTGCAAACTCTTCATCTGTCAAAATTCCTCTTTCTCTGAGCTTACCCAATTTTTCCAGCTGCTCAAGAATAGCTCCGGAATCTCCTTTATCAGTAGAATATACATTTTCCTGTACCAGATCCGGAATAGTTTGAGTAAATGCCTGTAATGACGTTGAATCCTGTCTGAATTTATTTTCAATATAAGCCATACTCCTGCTTTGAACATCTGAAAATGCCCTTCCGTCACTTTTGTTGTGTAATTTAAATTCTGCAGAAGCCCCTTTAATATTTATTTTCAGAATAGAATACAGAAGATTTTCAGTATGTTCAATAGAAACAATCTCATGAAGAGGAAACTCATTCCTGACTACTCCACCCAAAATCTTTTTATCAATAAAAACAACTCTTCTTGGCGTTGCAAAAACAATTCCTTCGCGTTTATTTTGGAGGTATATACATTCTGCAATTGCCAGAAGATTTTCATTCTGATCCAGCACAGTATCCAATGCATTGACTTCTTCATTGGCCAAGACACTTAGCCTTGCATTAAGAGCCACTATCTGATCTTTAATCTGATCCAGCCTGGTAGGGGCATCATATTCGTAATGGCTGCTTCCTGTATATTGGGATCCTCCCGGATTCTGACTGCCCTCAATTTTACTTTTCAGAAACATTCCTGTAATTTCCGCAAAATAAAACTGATCAAGAGTATTGATAAGGTCTCTATTGATATTAATGGCTTTAGTAAGGCATCCTGCACACAAATAACCACCGTCTGCCAGTTTATTTTTACCTACAGACAGATCTTTTTCCGTAAGCGGCGTACCGCACAATGCGCAAATAGTATTCATTTGGTTTTTAGGTTTAAAAGTTTTTTATGAATACAGGGTATCATTTCACCCTGCTTTTATAACATCGACTCCAAATTACAAATTCTGAACCGATATTAAAGGTCAAAAGTATTTAAATCTTAGCATCCATCAAACAAATCAACCACAAAAATTGCTTTTGTGGTTGATTTGTTTTTAATATATGTCTAATATTATTATCCTAAAAACTCTTCTAAAGAAACCGTTTTCTGTTCCCCAGCTTCAAGGTTTTTGAAAGTAACAGTATTATTTTTAATCTCTTCTTCTCCAAGGAAAACAAGGTTTTTAATACCTTTCTTTTCAGCATAAGTAAACTGCTTGTTGAGTTTTGCACTTTCAGGATACAGCTCCGCTGAAATTCCTTTTGCTCTTAGCTGTATAATTAGTTTTAGAGCTTCTGTTACTTCTTCACCACCAAAATTGGCAAATAAATATTCTATTTTAGAAGAAGCTTCTTCAGGAAAAAGGTTCAGTTCTTCCATGACCAGATAGATTCTGTCCAACCCAAATGAAATCCCTATTCCCGGAATATTTTTAACTCCAAAAACTTCTGTAAGGTTGTCATATCTACCTCCTCCTCCAATAGATCCCATAGCCACTTCATCCGCTTTCACTTCGAAAATAGCTCCGGTGTAATAATCCAATCCTCTTGCCAATGTAATATTGAATACAAGATTCTGCATATTAACACCAAGGTTCAGAGATTGCGTAAGAACATATTCCAACTCTTCCACCCCTTTCAGTCCTATTTCATTGCCTGCAAATTTCTCCTTAAGCTGAAGAAGGTTTTCCAGCGCATCATCAGACTGACTAAACAGAAAATCCAGTTTATCAATAGAATCCTGAGAAATCTCTCTTTCCAGCAATTCTGTAACCACCCCTCCTTTTCCAATTTTATCAAGCTTATCTAAAGCTACCGTAAAATCAATCAGTTTATCTGTAATCCCAGCATATTCAGCTAATCCCGAAAGAATCTTTCTATTGTTCATGTGAATAGTTACAGAAACTCCAAGATCAGCGAATGATTTTAAATACAGCTGAACCAGTTCTACCTCCTGCAATAAACTTTCACTTCCTACTACATCGGCATCACACTGGTAAAACTCTCTGAATCTTCCTTTCTGAGGTCTGTCTGCTCTCCAAACCGGCTGGATTTGAGAACGTTTGAACGGGAATGTCAGTTTGCCATGATTCATGGCTACAAATCTTGCAAAAGGTACGGTAAGGTCATAACGAAGGGCTTTATCAGTAAGATATTCCGAATTAAAGGATTTATCCAATGCTTTTTGAAAATCATGAAGCATCAGCTCTTTTTTATCTTCTTTTGCTTCATTGATGCTTGAATTTAAAATTTTAAAGATCAACCGATCGCCTTCTTCTCCGTACTTTCCCGTTAAGGTAGAAAGATTTTCAAAACTTGGAGTTTCCAATGGCTGAAATCCGAATAATTCAAAATTATTCTGTAAAATACTGATGATATATTTTCTTCTGGAAACTTCCTGTGCTGTAAAATCTCTTGTTCCTTTTGCTAAACTTGGCTTCATTTCTAGTATGTCATTTTGATAGTTGCAAAAATAAGGAATTGCTATGACTTTACACAGCATAAAAAAGCCGGAGAAGTAACCTTCCCCGGCTTTTGTTGTTATTTGATTATTTATGCTGAAAAATCAGACACTTTCAAGGATTTCCAGTATTTCTTCGCCATAATTTTCAATCTTATGTTTCCCGAATCCTTTAATCTCGAGCAGTTCCTCTTTTTTAGCGGGTTTATACTTGGCTACAGAAATTAATTCTTTGTTACTCGCTATAAAGTAAGTAGGCAGATTCTGTTCTCTGGCTTTCTCAGATCTCCAAAGTTTCAGAGCATTCAGAATTTGTTCTTCATCAGTATTCAAAAAATCGTTTTCGGCAGAGTATTTTACCACTTTTGGTTCTTTCACCGTATTTTTCGCCATTTTCAAGGCTTCAAAATACAATATAACAGACCAATAACATTCATCATTTACAAAAGCCGTTTCCACTTTTATAATTTCATTCACTTCCAGAAAATCATCAAGCATTTTCTGATCTTTGTAGAGAAATTCTTCAGGAAGTCTTATTTTAAAAACTTTTACTTTCATCATTTGCATTTTTAGAATTATTTACCTCCTAACAAAAGGATTTCGTCTACACGAATCTCTGTAATGTACCTTTTTACGCCGTCTTTATCGTCATATGATCTGTACATCAATTTTCCTTCAATAGCTATTTCTTTTCCTTTGGGAACATATTTTTCCATAATTTCTGCTACTTTCCCAAATGCAATCAGATTGTGCCATTGTGTTTCTTCTACTTTTTCACCTTTGGCATTGGTGTAATGATCGCTGGTAGCTAAAGATACGCTGGCTTTTACGTTTCCATTGTCGAAGTTTACCATTTCAACTTCTTTACCTGTGTAACCAATAAGTGTTACTTTGTTTCTTAGTGACATAACTTTTATATTTTAAAGATTAATAAATTAGATAAGAGACGTTCACTGCTTTCTCAAATCTCTGTTGCAAAGATTGCGATGTCACCACAAGCCAGTCGGTTATAAACTATTTAAATTCACTTGTAGTCGTTTGCTGTCGGATAAGTTATATCTTTTCACATTCGATAATGCTTTTGGCTTCTGTTCCGATTGAAATAAGCTGATTACACTGCAATCCTGCTTTTTCAATCAGTTCTTTAAATTCATTCAATGTTCTTTCCCGACCGGTAATACAAGCCATCATCACAATATCAAGAAGTTTGGCTGGGTGTGGTTTATTTTGAGAATCATCGGGAATAACAGCATCTATAATTAATAGTTTTGCTCCTTTAGACATAGCCTCGCAACATATTTTTAAAATCTGTATACATTCATCATCGTTCCAATCATGGATAATCCATTTCATGGTATACAGGTCAGCCCCTGCCGGAACTTTATCAAAGAAGCTTCCTGTAGCTACAGAACACCTTGCTTTTAGGTTTTCGGGAATGAGCTGAGTGGTATTTTCGATTACATGTGCTTCATCAAAAATAATCCCGGAACTCCCGGGAGTCGCATTTAAGATTGCATACATCATTATCCCGTTTCCCCCTCCAATATCTACAATCTTTTTGTATGGACTAAAATCATAGGTCTTAATAATTCCTGAGAGCTCCATATTGGAAAGCCCTGTCATTCCTCTGCCAAAATTGGCGCCTAATTCCGGATATTCTCTATAATACTCCCAGAGATTCATTCCATGAACATGTTCAAAAGGAATCTTTCCGGTTTGGACACAATAAGTAAGTTCCATAAAACCTGGAAAATGTTCTCTTAAATTAGCCAGCACAAAATCTTTTACAGTCCCGGGAACTCCTGTTAGCAGAGTGGCTCCAAAATCATTTAATCGAAAGGTTTTATTTTCCAGCTCTTCAAAAATCCCAACACTGCTCAAAGCTCTCATAATCCGGTACAGCTGTTTTTCCTGCGAATTTGTTTCTTTTGCTAATGAAGAGATTGTTTGAGGACCAGCTTCCAGATGGTCTGCAATATTCAGTTCTGCGGCCGTCTTTATACAGCCGGTAATCCACATCCCTCCTAACATTTCAAACATCTTCTCAGTAAATGCTGGTTTAATAAATTGTTTTTTCATGGTGATTTTCTTTAGATTTAATTTAACATATTACTTTATGATTGTATATAATTCAATAATACGTGAATTTAGTCATTTTAATTAAAATTTAATATAAAGTACTGGCAGTTTAAGGTTACAATCAGAAAAAGCTTAAATCAGTTTCCTTAAAGAAAACAATTAGCTTTCTCAATACTATCCATTTACAAACGGATAATTCCGTACCTTTGTCAAAATTCATTATGAAAAGGGATATCAATATTTTTGAGTTTCCTCTTAATTTAGGACTTACAAAAAAGGATCATGAGACTGAGCCCGGAGTCAGAAAACTTCCGGATTGGCTCAGAAAATTTGATTTTCATAAAAGAATTGGCCCTCAACATATTTTCAGACTGGAAGCTCCGGAATATGCCATGGATTTCGATGAAGACTCAGGGGTTAAAAATGCAGATGCCATTATTGGATATGCTAAAAAGCAGGCTAACCTTATTCTGAACAACTATGATAAGAATACTTTCAATATCATGCTCGGTGGGGACTGCAGTATTCTGATCGGAACCGCAGTTGCATTAAAAAAACTGGGAAACTTCGGACTTTTTTATCTTGATGGTCATACCGATTTTATCCCACCAGAATTATCAGAAAGCGGAGGTGTTGCCGGAATGGATCTTGCGATAGTTTCCGGAACTGGGCATGAAAAGCTAACCAATATTGATGGGCTAAAGCCTTATTTCCTTGAAGAAAACATCTTTTGTAACGGTAATGCAGAGACAGATGACGAGGAATATGTCAGCCAGATCATCAATTCCAACATTCATTATTATGACCTTGAAAATCTCAGGAAAAACGGATTCAGAAAAACTGCTGAGGACTTTTTGAAAATGACAGCTGAAAAAAAGCTGGATGGTTTCTTTATCCATTTTGATGTGGATGTTTTAAAAGATGAAATCATGCCGGCAGTAGACAGCAGAATGGAAGATGGAATAAGCTATGATGATCTGCAGGAAATGCTGATCCCACTGATTCATCATCCTGATTGTTTTGGAATAGAGATCACTATTTTAGATCCCGATTATGATAAAGATGGATTTTATACCCAAGTTTTTGTAGAAAAATTAATTCAAATTATAAAAAATAAAGAAGACTAAATGAAGAAGACCATAAAAAGAACGTTTAGAGTCTCAAAGTATGTGATCTATAAAGAAACGCTGGTTGATTACAAAGAGCATTTCTGGTCATTTTTGGGTGCCTTTTTTGGGATTGGGCTTATTGCATTCATCCAGTCCCATTCTTTAGCTGAGACAGAAAATATATTCCTTATAGGTTCTTTTGGAGCCTCCAGTGTTCTTATTTATGGAGCTATTCAGAGTCCTTTGGCTCAACCCAGAAACCTGATAGGCGGACATGTTTTGTCAGCTCTTGTAGGTGTTACAGTGTATAAACTTGTTCCGGATATCATCTGGCTCTCTGCTCCATTGGCCGTAGCTTTTTCCATTGTCATTATGCAGTACACCAAAACTCTGCACCCACCAGGCGGCGCAACAGCCCTTATTGCTGTAAGTTCCACCGGGAAAATACCTGAATTAGGGTACTGGTACGTTATCTCTCCTGTTTTATCAGGGTGTATTATCCTGCTGATTGTGGCATTATTCTTCAATAATATAACGCGCAACAGAAGTTATCCTTCCCACAGCAGATTTATAAGATTGTTAAAGAAAAGACATACCAAACACACAAAATAAATAGTATGAACTGCCTGGAATGTGGCGAAAAGATTATCGGAAGGTCTGACAAAAAGTTCTGTAACGATGCCTGCCGGAACGCCTATAATAATAAACAGAATAAAGATTCTACCAATCTGATGCGGAATGTAAACAACAAGCTCCGCAAGAATTATCGTATCCTTGTAGAAATAAATACTGATGGCAAAACTAAAGTAGCAAGGTCTAAACTGGATGGCTTAGGTTTTGACTTCGATTATTTCACCAATATGAAAGTCTATAAAAACGGATCTGAATATAAATTTATTTATGATTACGGATACAGGCTTTTGGAAGATGATTTTATACTGATTGTAAGAAATCAGGCATAATCCTCCTACACCACCAAACGATATAAATATGAAAGAAATTGTTCTGATTACAGGAGCTAGTGGTATGATTGCCCGGGAACTCGCAAAAAAATTAGAAAATGAATATAGTCTAAGGTTTCTTACCCGAAAAAAGAAGCACGATAATGAATATGAATGGGATATTACAAAGAAGACAATAGAAGAGTCTTCTTTGGAAAATGTTTCCCATATCATTCATCTGGCGGGTGCCAATATTTCAGAAAAGCGATGGACTGATGAAAGAAAAAAGGAATTAATTTCCAGTAGGGTGGATTCTGCGGCATTGCTTCAGAATACTTTAAAAAAGAAAGGGATAAAACTTAAATCCTTTATTTCAGCTTCAGGTATTAATTTTTATGGAACTCAAACGACTGAAAAAATATATACCGAAGAGGATCAGCCGGGAAATGATTTTTTAAGTGAAGTGGTTGTTTTATGGGAAAGAGCAGCCGATCATTTCGAAGAACATAACCTTGCAGAAAGAGTAGTTAAAATCCGTACAGCTGTTGTACTTTCTGAAAAAGAAGGGGCATTAAAAAAAATGGTTCCTCCTATTCAATATTGCATAGGATCTCCTTTGGGCAGTGGAAAACAATATATGCCGTGGATTCATATTGAAGATATCTGCTCTATGTATGAGTTTGCTTTAAGCCACTCCTCTGTTCACGGTGCTTATAATGCTGTTTCCCCACAGCATACCACCAATAGTGAACTGACCGGAAAGATCGCTGAAGTGCTCAAAAAACCCTTACTGATGCCTAATGTTCCGGCTTTTGTTTTAAAACTTTTATTTGGAGAACTCGCCACGGCTATACTGGAAGGATCAAGGGCTTCTTCACAGAAAATTCAGGATGCAGGCTTTCAGTTTAAGTTCCCGGACCTTAAAGAAGCCCTGAAAGACTTATTAAAGTGAAATAAGCGATAACAATCTTTAGTAGTTCTATATGGAAAACCTTTTAATTCTAAAAAATATATCCAGACATATTTCACTCAGCGGACAGGAAATTTCCTATTTTATTTCCTTATTAAAAGAGAAAAAGGTTCAGAAAAAAGAACTGATTTTAAAACAGCAACAAGTCTGCAAAGAAATCAGTTTTGTTCAGTCCGGTGTTCTTAGAGCATTCTATATGGATGCTGCAGGAAAAGAATCTACCATTATGTTTGCTGTTTCTGATTGGTGGATTACCGACATGTTCTGTTTCATCAACCAACAACCTGCCATACTGAACATTGAAGCTCTGGAAGACAGTGTTATTTTGCAGTTACAAAAAGACAGCCTCGATGAGCTGTACCTTAAAATACCGAAGTTTGAAAGATTCTTTAGAATTATGATGCAGAATGCCTATATAAGAGAGCAGCTCCGCATTATTGAGAACCTTTCTCTTTCAGCAGAAGAACGATATGACAGCTTTCTCCAAAAATATCCTCTGGCTGCCCAACGGGTTACTCAAAAACAAATTGCTTCATATCTGGGCGTTACTCCCGAGTTTTTAAGTACCATAAAAATAAATAAACAGAAAAATAACATCTCTTAATCTACATTATTTTTTTTACCTTGTAAGTTCCGTTATTTTATGCAAAAAAATATGCTTATACTTATTGCAGGTCCCTATCGCAGTGGGACAAATGATGATCCGGAACTGATTCAGCAAAACCTTCATAACCTTGAAGCTGCAGCACTTCCTATTTTCAGAAAAGGACACATCCCTATCATTGGAGAATGGATTGCATTGCCATTAATCAGTCTTGCGGGCTCTATCCAGATTGGGGATGAGGCATGGCAGGAGATACAATATCCGGCTGCTCACCGTATTTTAGAAAAATGTGATGCCATTTTTCGGATACACGGAGCTTCAAAAGGAGCTGATGAAGATGTGAGAATTGCCCAGGAAAAAGGCCTTAAAATTTACTATAACACAGAAGATATACCCGATGCAAAATCTTAATATTACTATTTTAAAAACAGAGATCCTGTCAGATAACTGGTATACTTTAAACAAAGTTACTTATACCATTCTAAAAAAGGACGGAACTACAGAAACCCAAAGCAGAGAAGCTTACGACAGAGGAAATGGAGCAGTCATCCTGCTTTACAATACATCTTCCCATACTGTTATTCTGACAAGACAGTTCCGTTTGCCTACCTATATTAACGGGAATTCAACAGGAATGCTTATTGAGGCCTGTGCCGGCCTTTTGGATAATGACAACCCCGAAGACTGTATCAAAAGGGAAACGGAAGAGGAAACAGGATATAAAATTTCTAAAGTTGAAAAGGTATTTCAGGCTTATATGTCGCCAGGTTCTGTGACAGAAATCCTTTATTTCTTCATCGCTGAATATTCTGATGAAATGAAAATTGCTGATGGCGGCGGTCTTGAAGAAGAGGGAGAAAACATTGAAGTATTGGAATTGTCTTTTGAAAAAGCTCTCCAAATGGTAGATTCAGGAGAAATCAATGATGCCAAAACAATTATGTTACTCCAGCACTTACGGGTTAAAAGTATTTTATAACAAAAATAATTACTGAGAATGAGACTCCCAATCATCCTATTTTCAATGATAACCTGCACAACGATTAAGTATTAATGACCAAGGCTTTACGAATAACCATTTTTAAAATCCTGGCTCTGTTTTCAGTACTTATTTTCAGTATTCTCATGCTGAAAACAATTTCCCAGTATACGAGTTTTGAAAAAAACGTGGGCTTTCTTATGTTTAAGCAACAGGTAGTCCGAAACCCATACTGGCTGACCTTTTTTTACATTCATATCTTTTCTGTTACGCTTTGTCTTTTAGCTGGCTTAACGCAGTTTTCCAGCCGTTTCCTGGCTGAGAACAGAAAACTCCATACAATCATAGGCAAGATGTATGTTTATAATATCCTTATCATCAATGTCCCAGCCTGTTTTATCCTGGGTCTGTTCTCTAACGGAGGTTTAATCGGGATTACGGGATTTCTGCTGCAGGATAGTCTCTGGGCCTATTTTACCATAGCAGCAATTCTTTCCATTAAAAAAGGAAAGATAATCAGCCACCAAAACTATATGATTCTAAGTTATGCCGTTACTACAACGGCCCTTACTTTCAGAATCATTAAAAACCTTTTTTATAATGAAGAATATCATGATTATGAGCTTTTTTATGGGATCAATGTATGGTTGGCCCTATTCATCAATTTATTCATCGCATACTTAGTTTTTAGAAAAAAAACTCCTTTATCGGCTAAGATTAAGATTCATAAAGAAAATAATAAAGGCAGTGAAAAGAATCAAAAGAAATGAACTGATAAATACCAAAGTATTTAAATAAAAGGCATATTTACTTTTTTGAGTCCATCTTTTAAAAAGACGCATCACCAGGTAAGAAATTCCCCCAAATATGATAAGGGTAAAGATAAAAAAAACATAGGGCAAGATCCAGTTCATATGATTAATTAATTGATGTAAAACTATTATTTTAAAATTAAAAAACAATATCTGCCCATCAATAATATCATGCGTGATTAAAAAAATGAAATTATGGAAATAAGAAACATAGACCATCTCGTATTAACCGTTGCAGACATTGATAAAACGGTTGATCTCTACATTCAGGTTATCAGAACTTCATTGAGGTAAGCAATTATACAGATTCGGATTTCAAATAACTACAAGCATATTATTATAGTAAAATTTTCAACATAACATGCACAATTCATGCTGTTTTCAACATTAACCATTTGTGTTTATAAAGAAAAATATACTTGAAAAGTACAATATTTTGGAAAAAAATAAATACAAATAAAGAAACAGCTTAAATAAAAGTTAATGTAAAAAAAGCGCTCATTTATTTAGTTATTATTTCACTATAAAGTTACTTATTTTCTTTGTCAGTTGTTTTGAGTATAGTATATTTGTCAAACAAAACCAACAAATAATGAAACACGAAAAAACAGTTCCCCCTATCTGGTTCCCAAACAGATGGAGTATATTCTTTTATAAACAGACACTAACAACTTAAAGTAAGTTTAGTCTGTAATTATCCTTTATTTTTATTAGAAAATTATATATGACAAGGTGTGAGGATAGTTTGTTTTCATAAAACGAATACATCAGCCTCGCCCCCATCCATAATCATATTATAAGTATTTGAATCATTATAGAAAGATAAATACAGCCAACTTATAATTGTACAATCAGCATTAGTATAAAACTTATACTAATCAATTGCTTTTATGCTATAGTAAAGCATTCATTATAATAAATTAAAATATAAATTATGGAAAATCAAGAAAAATTATTCGAAAAAGTGTACGAGATTTTAGGTGATATTACGGAATGTAATCCGAAGGAAATTCAGCCGGATACCAATCTGCTACACGATATGGGAATGACTTCCCTCATGGGGCTTGAAGTGTTGGTAGAACTGGAAAGAAATTTTCAGGTCAGCCTTGATGAAGAGCTTTTGGCTAATATGACTACCCCAAAGGATATTGTTAAAGTTTTGGAAGAAGAATTAGCAAGCTAAAATCTTGACTTTTTATTTCTATTTTGTTTAAAATATGAACAGGTAGGGAATAAAATAATATATCAAAATCAACTTATTGTAACAAACCAACACAAAATATGATTGACAATATTGATGTCGATGATTTGGTGATTGGAGCGGGTCTCTGTGGTTTAACATACGGCTTAACAGCTGCCACAGAGGGACGCTCTGTCGTCATTAGCGAGGCACATCATAAAGTAGGCGGCTATGCTACCAATTTTTACAGAAACAAAAGAAAATTCATTTTTGACTGTAGCCAGCATAAAGTAAGCGGGCTTAGAGAGCATGTAGGAAACCTTTGGAATACTCTAAAAAGACTGGAACTTCATTCTCTGCTGGAAGAATTTCATCTGCATGAAGAAATTGGAACCGTAGTGTATAGAGGCAACTTTATCAGAATTCCCTCAGAACCGAATGAAATTAAAGAGACTCTTACAACATACTTTCCGGACGAAATCACGGGAATAGAACGTCTTTTTAAAGACATAGAAACCCATGGATACCAACATTATATGTTTTTCAGAAGACTGATGAACGAGTATACCATCAACAAAGATATTTTAAGAGAAAGCAGGGGCCTCTCTAAAATAACAGCACGGCAATATTTTGAAACGATATTTAAAGGAAATGATATCATTGAAGTTCTCAGTCCTATTGCCATCTATTCGGGGTCTATTTCCAATGAAGTGAATGCTTTTTATTTTCTTCACTGTCTGTATGCTATGTTTTATGGAGGCCAGGCCTATGTAAAAGGGACAGGACAGCATCTCTCTGATGTATTGCTTAAAGAATTTATCAATCGTGGGGGGATTCTGTTAAAAAAGAACCCGGTCTATGAAATGGAAGACCATAATGAATATATGCTCGTCAAAACCCGGAAAAATATGATCCGGGCCAAAAATGTAATTGCAACCTGCCCTCCGGAAGATGTGCTGAAAATGCTGAATAAACAGGAATATACAGACCGCTTCCAAAGTGTTATCAATAATTTTGAGGTGGGCTGGGGACATTTTTGTGTATACATTGTGATCTCGGTTCCTCCGGAAGAAGTTGACATTTTTTCACCCGAATACCTTTTGGTTTCAGATTCAGGAGACGATTTTACGAAAGAAGACTTTGAAAATGACAGATATTATGATCTTTTTACCCTGAGCATAAGTAATTACCATAGGTTTGATCCTGCCGGCGGCTATGTCATCCAGCTTGTCATGCTGGATCATGGAGACCGATGGTTTCATCTTTCAGAGGAAGAATATACTGCCAGAAAACAAAAAATTCAGGATAAGTTTATAAAAAGAGCCCTTAAGACATTTCCAAAACTGGAAGGAAAACTGATCTATACAGAATCATCAACACCAAAAACAAATTACAAATTTACTCTTGCTACCAAAGGCTCTGCTTTTGCCTATAAAATGCTCCCCAGAACCAATTTAAACCTGCTTAGTGACTTCCCCAATGACAAAATTAAATTAGTCAGCACCTGGGCAGGAGGTCCGGGTTATGAAACCGCCATGTGCTTTGGCTTTACACAAGGTAAATTATTGAGTAAAAACACAAAATTATGAATCCGCTAAAGAAAAAAACACTCAGTCCAAAATTTTCAGATCTGCTGGAGAAGCTTAATAAAGCATCTGAGAAAAAGCAAATGAGCCTGCTTCTGGACCATCCCTGGGATGAACCCACAGATCAGGTATGGCTCAAAAAGAGAGAGAATATTTCCATCTATGGAACTCCGTATTATGATCTTGCATCAGAGGAAGAAAGAAGGCTTCTGTCTGTATATGAAACAGGAGCCTGGTGGTATACATTTATTGTATTTGAAAACCTGGTTTCGGAATATTATATGAAAATTGTAAATCATGGTTCTCTGAAAAGATTTCCGGAGGTAGTACAATATATACATCATTTCTGTAAAGAAGAAATTGTACATGCCATGGTCTTCCGAAAAGCAATGAATTATTTCAATATTGCTCCGTTTCCTGTTCCTTTAAACTTACGGGAAATATACAGCCATAATGCTTCCATGTCTGAATTTCCGCTGAAAGCCATCTATCTCACTATTTTAATAGAATGGCTGGCAGAAAACAATGCCATGGAAGACTGTAACAGCAAGGAAATTTCCAAGCTTTCCCGGGCAGTAGCTGTAGAACACCATAAAGAGGAAGCAAGACATATAGAATGGGGAAAAAATATGATCCGGGAATTTATAGATGTTGTTCCTGAGTTTTTAAACGAAGCCCGGGAAATTACAGCTCCCATGCTGAGAAGTATGCTGGACATGTCCATATCCAGTATAATGGTATACGCCAGAGTAGGCTTTAAAGATAAAGCATTTAAAAATTATAAAGAGCTTATCCCAACTGTTCTGAATGCTGAAAACAGAAAAAAAATCAATTCAAGAATCATGGCTCCCATGATGAGGTATTTTATAGAAATAGGAATCTGTACCTACGAGAATATAGAAATATGGAAAGCGAATGGTTTTGAAAAAGATGTTGAAGATGCTATCGGGTTTTTTAAAAAGAAATCAGCTGATGAAAGCGATATAGACAATGTAATGGATAAAAATTATGATTAAAGAAGACATTTCACAAAACTAACATTAATAAACATTAAATTTTCGATATGCACATTAACTTAGACGGCAGGCATTTTCTGGTGACCGGCGGAGGACGCGGAATCGGGAAAGCTATTGTCCGACAATTACTTTCTTCAGGAGCTTCTGTATCGTTCACCTATAACCGGGGTCAGGAAGCTGCAGAGAAATACCTACAGGAACTTTCAGCAGAGTTCCCGGATAAAATAAAGTTATATCATGCAGATATCCAAGATGAGGAACAGTCAAAATCATTAATAGAAACTGTTGAAAAATCCTCATTAGGACCGTTGTATGGACTCATCAATAATGCTGGAATTACTGCAGATGCACCATTTTTCAGCATGACCCACGATATGTGGAAAGACGTAATCAATACCAACTTAAATGGAACCTATTATCTTTCCAAAGCGGTCATAAAATCATTTATCCGGAAGAAGAATTCAAAAATAATCAATATTTCATCTGTTTCCGGTGTGCGTGGTGCTATAGGGCAGGCTAATTATGGTGCCTCCAAAGCAGCCATTATCTCCCTTACCAAAACACTTGCCTTAGAATTTGCCAGGTTTAATATGCAGGTGAATGCCGTAGCTCCCGGATTTATAGATACTGAAATGGTTGCCCAAATGAATGAACAGGATAAGAAAAAAATAGACCAGATGATCCCCATGAAAAGAATGGGAATTCCTCAGGAAGTTGCTGACCTGGTCACTTTTCTCTGTTCTCAAAAAAGCAATTATATGACCGGCCAGACATTCATCATTGATGGTGGATTAACCTTATAAATAAACACAAACCAATATGAAAAGAGTTGTTATTACAGGAATGGGAGTTGTAAGCCCGCTAGCTTGTGAGAAAGATGATTTCTGGAAGAAAATACTCAATGGAGATACCGGAGTCAGTGATCTTACCAAGCTGGATTCCTCAAATTATAAAGGAATAACAAGAGCTGCAGAAGTGCATCTTGAAAAAGAATATCAAAATATAGACGTCATTGAGCATTTCCGGCCTTATGGAAAGGCTGTTACTTATGCTGCCGCTGCTGTAGATATGGGATTAAAAGATGCAGGGCTGGAAAATAGGTTGAGCCAGAAAAATAACTATGGAATTATCCTGGGAACAACGAATGGCAATCAGGATATTGTAGAACGTATCGTAGACGAATGGGATCTTGGTATGGAGCATGAAGAACTCGATCCTAAGGCAGCCGAAACCCTGAATAGATTCCGGCCTGTAGAACTGAGTGCCGGTATTGCAAAATATTACCATCTGGGTGGAACCAATATGGTTATCCCTACGGCCTGTGCAGCCGGGAATTATGCTATAGGAACAGCTTATTCCATGATTCAGGAAGGCCGGTCTCCCCTTATCATTGCGGGAGGAGCAGATCCTTTTACAAGATCATGTTATACTGTATTTTACAGATTAGGGGCAATGTCAAAAAATGATTGCAAACCTTTTGATCAGGATAGAACAGGGATGATTGTAGGAGAAGGTGCAGCCGTTTTAATTCTTGAAGAGTTGGAGCATGCTCTGGCCAGAGGAGCAAAAATTTATGGAGAAATAAAAGGATATGGACTGGCTTGTGACGCTTATGATCCTACAGCACCGGATCCTGAAGGTTCAGGAGCTACATTATCTATGTCTAATGCTCTTGTTTCAGGTCATATTGACAGAGAAAACATTACCTATATAAGTGCTCATGGAACCGGAACAAAGGCCAATGATGCTCATGAGATCAAAGCAATGCGTAATGTTTTTGGAGAAGGAATAAATACTTTATATGTGAACGGAATAAAGTCTATGCTGGGACATTGTATGGGAGCAGCAAGTGCTCTTGAAGCGGTAAGTGCAGTTCTATCATTATATCACCAGCAAATTCCAAAAAATAGAAATACAGAAAAAATCGATGAATCTTTTAATATCAACTTTCAGATACAGCCACCCGCGGAAATAGAGCATCATATAGAACATATTCTAAGTAATTCTTTTGCTTTTGGCGGTAACATCTGTAGTGTAATATTCAGTAAATATGATGCAAATTAATCCAAAAACCGATATTGTAATTTCTGCTATTGGCTTTAACAGTCCGTATGGAACAGAAATAAATGAATACCTTAACAATTTGGAAGATCAGCCCCTATCTTCTTCTATCATTGAAGATCATGATCCTCAGAAATTTTTAAAACCCAAAGGCCAGCGTTTTCTGAATAAAGCCACATTGATTTACTGTAATGCAGCATTTCAGTCTATTCATAACCGGGATTTAGGGAAGTACATACAAAGCAATCCGGAAAGGATTGGGCTCTATGACGGGACGGAACTGTCTAACCTTGAAGACTGTTTTATTTTCGATTTAACAGCTAAAAATCAGGGGCCGGACAGAGTAAGCCCTATGAAGGCACCCAGTACAATAGCTAATGCAGCAGCCAGCCAGATGGCTATACAAACAGGAATAAAAGGACCTAACTTCAGTGTATGTGCAGGAATGGCAGGAAGTCTCCAGGCATTAGATATTGCTTACCTCCATCTGAAATTGGGAATTATAGATTATGGAGTAACGGCTTCTACGGAAGTACGGAATTCCTATCAGAAACTAATACAAAAAAACCAGCGAGATAAATCTCCGGAATTGGGTATCTCTATGATTCTGGAGCGCCAGGAGTCTTTAGAAAAAGATAACAGAAAGCCTTTAGCCCGGATTAAAATGTTGCATTCTGAAACCTATACCCAAGATGCTATTCCTTTTGAAACCTATTTATATGAAATGCTATTCCCCATTATAAAATTAAATGATACTGATACGATCATTATCTCCGGCGGAACTTCTACAATACATATCAATAGATTCGAAAGTTTATTTAAAGAAAACAGTCTTCCTGTAACAGTACTGTATCCTGAGGATAAATTCGGAGATCTGGATAATGCCGGTGGAATGTTAGGTATTGCCTATGCTATTTCAGTATTTAATGGGCAAAACGCTCACAGAACAGACAAAAAAAACATCCTTGTCTTGTCGGCAGATCCATCGGGGACCGTAATCTACACCATTATAGAAAAAAACAGCATATAGTATGAAAGCCATTTTAGAATCCTATCAAATCACCCAAATAGTAAAATACCGATACCCTTTTTTACTCATAGATAAAGTCACCGAATATGTAAAAGGGGAAAGGCTAAAAGCCGTTAAAGCTGTTTCTATGGGAGAACCTTATTTTGCAGGGCATTTTCCTGATTTTCCCATCATGCCAGGGGTCCTCATTACCGAAGCTCTTGCTCAGGCATCTTCATTAATGATGGTCCTGGATAGTCTGGATTGGCAAGCCGGCAGTATAATTCCGGCTTCTGAACCGGCTTCAATGGGAGTATTGGGAAGTGTTCAGATCAGCTTTTTACAATCCGTACTTCCAGGAAATTTATTGGAACTGGAGGTCAGCATAGATTGGAAAAAGGGATCAGCCAGTTCTGTGAACGTTAAAGCATCCGTAGAAGGCTCTGTCTGTGCAAAAGGTAAAATCACGGTGATGTCTGTTGATAAAAGTAAAATCTCTTCTTAAGTATGAATACTCCTATTTTATTCTGTATTCCTTATGCAGGTGGGTCATCCATGTCTTTTTCAAATATAACCAGCCTGATCAATATTGAAGGACTGGAGATTAAGTGCCTGGAACTTCCGGGAAGAGGTCTCCGACATAAAGAACCGCTACTCTCCTCTCTGGATGAGGCCGTGGATGATCTTTATGCCCATGTAAAAGATAGTCTGGGACCTCTGCAAAGACCAATTATCATCTGGGGCCACAGTATGGGTGCTATTTTAGCCCTATTGGTTTCGTCCAAATTAAGTAAACATCAGTTCAATATGGTTGGGGTATTGGTTTCAGGAATGAAAGCGCCTACCCACCAGTCACCTCCTCACACCTTGTCAGAAAAGGCTAAGAATAAATTATTATCTGACCTTTTACCTATCAAGTATGAGCAAAATAAAGAAGCTCCCCTTTTTCAAAAGATTTATAAAAAAAGAATGGAGATTATGGAAAAAGATGTAGAAATATTGGAAAAGTACCAGAATGATAATTGGGCAGATATGTCTGTATCCAATACTATAGCCGTCATCATGGGTGAAGATGATGAGCTATATCCTACCCTGTCTTATTATGAAAACTGGCAACTTCATACCTCAGGCAACACTGAATTCTTTCCAATAAAGGGGAATCATTTTTTCCCGATGCAGCATCCGGAAAAAACCGCAGGATTACTTACTCGGATAATAACACAACTATTGAATTAAAACCATCTATTAACTTAAAAAAAAACAAAAAATGAAAAAATTATTATTCTTACCGGCAATCGCCTTGCTCAGCCTAACGTATTCTTGTTCCAACGATAGTATGACAATGGAACCTATTTCTGAACCTAATGCTCAAGTATCAGCTTTATCAATGTCCAGAAATGCCTCATCGCTGTCTGCTTATTTTGGTGATAATATAGACTTCAACAGTTTACCCAATTATGCCAATCAAAATATTCCAATGTATATATTCAGGAACAATATTCCGTTCATTAATCGTATTACAAATGAAGGGGCTACCTTGGGAAGGGTTTTATTTTATGATAAGAAGCTGTCCAGCAACAATACCGTCTCGTGTTCCAGCTGTCATAAACAGGAATTGGCATTTGGAGATAATAAAATAGCCAGCCAGGGAGTAAACGGAACAACGGGCAGGCATTCCATGAGGTTGATCAATGTGAGATTTGCAGAAGAAGCCAGATTATTCTGGGATAAAAGAGCAACCTCTCTGGATACCCAGACTACCATTCCTATCAAAGATCATTTGGAAATGGGTTATAGTGGTACGAACGGAGCCCCGTCGTTTAATAATCTGATCACAAAACTTCAGGGGTTGGATTATTATAAAGAACTGTTTACAAGAGCATATGGCAGTCCGGAAATCACTGAGGAAAAAATGCAGAAAGCACTGGCCCAATTTGTCAGCAGTATCATCTCTTTTGATTCAAAGTATGATGAAGGAAGAACTATGATTGCATCAGATTTTCTTGATTTCCCTAACTTCACCGCAGAAGAAAACCTTGGCAAAAAGCTGTTCATGGAATTTCCTGTTGCAGTACGTGGAACCCGCGCAGGAGGTGGTTTAGGCTGTGCGAGCTGTCACCTGGCTCCGGAATTTGGAATGAGTGCCTTAAGTGGTAATAATGGCGTCATTGATAAAATAGGGAGCACTGATATAGATCTTACGGTTACCAATTCTCCTTCAATGCGGGATCTTGTCAATTCCAATGGGCAGCCTCATGCTCCTATGATGCATTCTGCCGTGTTTTCTACATTGGAGCAGGTAATAGATCATTATAATAATATTCCACAAGATCCAAGAAACAATAAACTGGATAACAACCTTCGGTTAAGAGGTTTAAATGCTACACCAGCAGAGAAAAAGGCGGTTATTGCCTTTATGAAAACCCTTACCGGAAAAAATGTTTACAAGGATAAAAAATGGTCAAACCCATTTATTAATTAATTGAATATCATGCAGAAAGCCGGCTTTTGCCGGCTTTCTGCATGATATATCCATATTACTTTAATCAGTTAAAGCCGAATTTAGAAAACAGTCCCGGTTTTTTCCATGATGCCCTGTATTCATCAGCAATAGAATTATAATCTGGAAATGAACACACATAATCCAATAGAATGTGTGCTTCCTTAAGATTGCCGGATTGGTACAAAACTGCGGCCTTTGCCAGCTCTACACCCTCCATTAGCTTGTCATATCCCCATTCTTCATCATGATAGATAATAGAAAACCTTTCAGCAAGTGATAAAGTATGGTCTTTATGATTTAGTTTACTATAAACTCTAACTCCGTAGCTAAGCCAGAGCACATAATCTTCAGGATCCATGATTTCTGCATTGAAAGCATCATGGTCACTAAAGACAGACGCTGCTTCCTGATATGCTCCATGAAAATAGTTGCTCTTTACCATCATATAGAGTGTTTTAGCCCTGTCGAAATCATCCAGCAGAAAATCTTTTTTGCTTTCCAAATATTTATGGGCAGTAATGGTAACCTTTCTGTAATCTTCGTGCTCATTATAGATCTGCATCAGAATATATTGTGGATGAGGTTCCCGGGGAAAGCGTTCGGCAAGTTTTTCATAATAAGATTGTCTGGTTATATGATCTTCGGTATCCAGACGCTGATACATTATTTCCTCCAAAACGTTTTTTCCTGCCTCCAGATCCCTGTAGTCGTAGTCATTAATTTCAGGATGTTCCATAGTGTGCTGATAAAAATAAGTAAGCATTTCCTCAGCATTTTTGTAAACATTATCGCATCCCAGCAGGCAATGAACCTCAATTTGGCGTGCTTTATAGTATAAATTTTTATAGAAATAGTCTTCGTCTTCATCATCATAAAGACTGAAATAATTGTTCAGTGCTTCCGCAGTCTCTTCATCATTTTCACCTTCTAATAAAGCATCTATTCTTACAAGATGAAGTTCCCTGAATTCTGAATATGTAAGCCCTTCAGAAGCTTTGGCAGCAGAAGCATCATGATCTCCCTGCAATACATATTTGATGGCTAAGTTATTACAGCACATCGCTCTGGTATGCAGGTCATTGTAATAATCGCTTTCAAATTTTCCTTCTTTATAATATCTTCGGAAAGCTTTATCAGCTTGCTCATATACCATACGGCTCACATCTATCCATTGCAGCTTATCACTTTCATCCTCTGTTTCTTCTATAAACTCATTGATACAAACCCCTTCGTTGTAAATGTCTGTGGGGAAATCGGAAAATGCAGGAATTTCAGCCGGTATCACTTTATAAAGATGATATTCCGATTCTGCTTTCCGTCTCCATGCCGTTACATTTGATGATAATGCCACGGCCTTTTGCAGGAAGGGTATGGCTTCAGCATAGCGTTTATTTTCATAGAGATAGGTTCCGGCAAAATGGTAGCCTGAGAAAAGTTCCGGATGTGTAGTAATCACTTCAAGAGCATGCTCATAATAAAAATATCCAGAAATATTCAGCAGGTCAGCATAGTTTCTTTCAATGATCAGCTGATAATAGAAAATATCAGACGGGCTGTACCCCTTTTGAATCAATTCTGCAAAACGATGATGCCATTCTACGAGCTTTTCCTGTATATGTAAAGCACTGTTAGTCCCTTTAATAGCTTTCAGCATCATCTTCAATGAAAGATCCGGAGCATTATTTTCATAAGCTATATCCGCAAGGTTGATAAAATCATAATCATCTCTGCTTACAAAAGTGAGGTGTCCCTGCTCAATAAGGCTTATTAATTCCTCTCCTGAGATCATTTTTTCGCGGTCCAGCAGATAGATTTTTTTGATCCAAAACAATGAGGTATTCTTATCCCTCAGCTCACGGTTGTTTGCAAATGCTCTTTGAAAGTAATATATTCCAGCTTCAAGACTGTTTAAAAGAGCTTCATTTTCACCCAGGGATTCATATATTTTCACTAAAAAGTCATAGCCGTAGGCTTCGTATCCTGCATGATCCAGTAAACGTTCCGCATATCCTATGAATTCGGCCTTATTGGCTTCAGTAATATGTTTTTTCATCCTGCCTATCTGCATCAATGTATATTCGTTGCTTAAAGGATAATCCAGGATATTATAAAGTGCTTTAAGGTTGTTGGGATTTAGCTTTAGGATTTTGCGGAGATAAGGAATTACCTTATCATGTATAGCACTGTATACTTCTTCATGTCCTTCGTCATACACACTGTCATGATGAGCCACTGCCATTAAAAATAATACCTCTTCATTGTCAGGATTGGATAATAAATATTTTTCGCCCTCTGCAATACACTGCTCCAGTTCTCCACGGTAAAACAGCTGTTCAAAATTGTTGTACATTATTAATATTTTGTCTATAATTTGATAGTTATATTCTGTCTGCTTTAGAGGCTTCAGAATTTTGATTTGGTTTGCAAAAATAAAAAACAAAATTAAAAATAGGGTAAAACACCCATAAAATCAGCAATAATATAACATTAAATATATATAAATTTGTTTGTATAAACTCAATACATCTGATAGAGAAAAGTTTAGCATCATCATTCTAAATAGCAGATTAATAAATAAAAAATTAAAATCTTATTAAATCAGAAAAATATCTACATAAAATTGCACCTAATCCTTTAATTTTCAAATTTAAAGCCTTAATTTTGAGGCGAAATTCAGAAAATTCAGATTCTTCAACAGCTATGCACATGAAAAAAATGATGATCGGGCTTTGTTCGGCCCTGTCTGTTATTGTTTTGGGACAAAAAAAGCCCTCAAAAGTAAGTAATCTTACCCCTTACAGCTATCAGACATTCAATTGTGACAACAAAGGATATTTTGATGCTGCCAAATATGAGAAAGAAGAAATAGACGGCGTTAATAAACTACTATATAAATTCAATGGGGTCCATTTTGATACGAATCCTATTTTTAAACTTTCCAGCCTTGAAGAGATCCGCAAAAATAAAGAAGCTCATTTAGAAAACCTGGAAAAACAGTATCAGGAAAAAAAAGAAGAGCTGTACAGTCTTAAGGTGATCGATTTGCCTGTTTGGAAAAATCTGTATGAGAATGCTATTCAGACTTTTGAAAATGAGTATGAACTGAACAGGGAAGAGATTATGGCTTTCTCTGATCCTGCAACCCTCAAAAACAGCAAATTTTACAACACCTGTAGAGAACCTATAGACGCGATATCTTCTCCCGACCGGGAAAAAATGTTTGAGGCATGGAAAAATTTCACGGAACTAAAAAGCAAAAATAACGCAGATCCAAAAGCTGTAATGGCGAGGTTTGATCTTAAAATGAATGATCCTCAAAAAGAGGATTACGCTTTGATTGATTTAATTGGCCTTAGTTTTCACAACTGTGCCAACAGCAGCTTCAGACAAAAACGTGAAGATGAAGGAACGGTTTACAAAGATTTTGATAAAATTTTCATGAAGCTGAAAAAAAATTGTGAAGAGTTGTAAGATGTACAATATAAAGGTTGAATATCTCTCTTCTAATGCTTTCAAGATATTGTTTATCTTATCCTTACATAATCTGTTTCAATATGTTTTCATTTCCTTTTTTAAGATAAAAACCAAAGCACCTCAGAAAATCTGAAGCGCTGTAGATGGATCAATGTCTGAAGATCCGGAAAGATACTTTCGTTTATAAGGTTACCACTATTTTACCTACTACCCGTTTGGTTTCCATTTCCAAATGGGCTTTAGCCATTTCCTCAAAAGAAAAGATTCTATGGATATGAGGAATCAAAGACTTATTTTCAAGTAAATCTGCAATGGCCTGGATTGTTTCTTTTTTGGAAGCCACCATCATAAACTCCAGATTTACATTCTGTTTTTCCGCTTTATCCTTTATGTTTTGAGGGATCTCAGGCGAAGGCAATGTCACAATGATACCTCCGGGCCGCACTATATCTATTGATCTGAGCAGAGTATCTCCCTGAATAGTATCGATAACAATATCAATATCTCCAGCTATATTCAGGCTATCTTTTTGAGTATAATCAATATGCTCATCCGCCCCAATCGACAGCACAAAGTCCCTATTATTTGCAGAGGAAGTTCCTATCACATAAGCTCCAAAATATTTAGCAATCTGTACCGCAAAATGGCCAACTCCTCCTGAGGCAGCATGAATAAGAACCCTGTCGTTTTTTTTGATTTCAGCAACATCCACTAAAGCCTGATAAGCTGTTACTGCCGCTAAAGTAGCCGCTGCAGCTTCTTCAAATGTATGATGTTCAGGAATCAGAGCCAGATGGCTTTCAGGAGCAGCTGTATATTCTGCATAGGCTTTTCCGTTCCCAAAAAAGTTGACCATTCCAAAAACTCTGTCCCCAACTTTAAAAGCCGTTACTTCCTCCCCTATTTCACTTACTTCACCGGCAATATCCCAGCCTAAGACCACCGGTCTTTCATCCCTATATATCCAATTGAGAACATGATCATATGCCCTTGCATTTACATCAACAGGATTGATACTTATTGCTTTTACCTGCACCAATACTTCATTAGTTTTTATTTGCGGTTTTTCCGTATCAGTCAACTGCAGCTTATCGACACCTCCGGCTTCATTTAAAATAATTGTTTTCATTATATTTTTACTTTAAGTTTAAAACAAAAGTAAATTAATGCTATATTACAGACAAGTATGCACTTTTTTGTACTCTACATACTAAAAGTATACTATTACTGATTATCAAAGGAATAATTTTAATAAAATCATGAAAAAATATCTAAAAGACGAACCTTCCTGCCCTGTAGACTATGCATTTAAGAGAATTGGCGGAAAATATAAAGGCAGAATATTGTGGTATCTCCATGTAAAGACGATCATGCGTTACGGGGAATTACGAAAAACGATCTCCGATATTACCCCGAAAATGCTTACCCAGACTTTGCGTGAGCTGGAAGATGACAGCCTTATCAGCAGGAAAGTATATCATGAAGTTCCCCCAAAGGTAGAATATTCTTTAACCGAAGTAGGACAGCAGCTCATTCCTTTCATCGATTATTTGCGGATATGGGGAAATGAACAAATGGAGAAACAAAAAGTAAAGCAAACAGTATAATAAGATTATAAAAAAGCGCCTCAGAAATCTGAGGCGCTTTTAGGTTAATTAAGGTTTGTTATTTAGTCTATGTGTTTCGGAGTAAATCCGTCTTCACTTAGTTCTTTATGTACATAGTCGGCTTTCATTTCAGTTTCGTAGTCTACTTTTTCATGTTTACCCATTCTTCTTAGAATTGAATCAAACAATGAATACACTACCGGTACAATGATCAGCGTCAGGAATAATGATGATGTCAAACCACCAATAATAACCCAGGCCAGTCCGTTGTTCATCTCTGCTCCTGCCCCTTTTGCAATCGCAATTGGGATCATACCGAAGATCATCGCAATCGTTGTCATCAAAATCGGACGAAGACGGGCATGGTTGGCCTGAATCAAAGCGTCATGCGTATTGGCACCTGCTTCTTTTCTCATATTCGCAAAGTCGACGATCATAATCGCGTTCTTCGCTACCAGACCAATCAACATGATCATTCCCAGCATCGTAAAGATGTTCAGTGAATTTCCGGTGATGGCAAGAATTACCATTACCCCGATCAATGCCAGAGGGATGGAGAACAATACTACAAACGGATAAACAAATGAATCATATAGTGAAACCATTACCAGGTACACCAATACAATAGCAGCCATCAATGCAATTCCCAGGGTACCGAAACCTTCGGTCTGGTTTTCCATATCACCACTCCAGATATAGCTTACTCCTGCAGGTTTGGTCTTTTCGTTATCCATGAACTGAGCAGCCCATTCGTTGGCAACATCTCCTACCGGACGACCTACTACTTTAGATTTTACCTTTACAGAAGGCGCTTTATCTCTACGTTCCAATAAGCTTGGCCCTGAACCCATTTTCACATCTGCAAACTGGCTAAGTCTGATCTGCTCACCTTGAGGATTGGTAAACATCAGGTTTCTAACATCATCAATCGACTGTCTGTTGGCATCACCAAAACGGATGTTGATATCATATTCATACTCTCCGGCTCTGAATTTTCCATCTGTATTTCCACTGAATGCGGTTTGCATCGTTTGACCTACACTGGAAAGATTTAAGCCTAAAGAAGCCATTTTATCTCTGTCGATATTTACCTGAACTTCCGGACTTCCAGAATCGGTTGATAATTCTGCATCTACAGAACCAGGAACTTTTTTAAGCAATTCAAGGATTCTGTTTGCTTCCTTATTGGCTGTTTCGTTATCCTGTGCTGTTACCACCATTTCAATTGGCGCATTATCTGCTCCCATTAATCCGATCGGTGCGGTTTTAAACTCAACTCCGGTGAATTTTTCTTCTAACGCTCTTTTTATTTTAGCAGACTTGATATCTGTACTTTCATTACGCTCAGATTTATCTACCAGGATCACCTGTATTTCTGACTGATACAAAGTTGCCTGCGCTCCACCAAAACCTGATGACTGCTGACCAACCGTTGTAATCATATCTACTACATCCTTATCATTTCTAAGATATTTTTCAACCGCTAATGTCACCTGATTCGTTTTTTCAACAGAAGCATCTTTTGGTAATTCCATCTGAACAAGGAACTGTCCTCTGTCCATTTTAGGGAAGAATTCACCACCGATAAATCCAAAAGCAACTAACATAAATGAAGAAATCAGGATAATGAATGTTACAATCACAGTCATTACTCTTCTTAATGTTGATTTTAAAGCCCATTCCAAAATTCCTGTGATCCAGTGTGTGAATTTCTCCAATTGTTTTTCAAACCAAAGGATAAATTTCTCGAAAGGGTTTTTTCCTGTTAAATGTACTAACTTTCCGAATCTTGATGATAACCAAGGAATAATTGTAAATGATGCCAATAAAGAGAACATCGTTGCAATAACCACTGTAACACAGAACTGTGCCAGGATATCAGCTACCAACCCCGAACTCATTGCAATCGGTAAGAATACCACCACGATTACCAGGGTAATAGCCGTTACCGTAAATCCAATCTCTGAAGCACCGTCGTAGGCTGCACGAATTCTGCTTTTCCCCATCTCCATGTGACGGTACACGTTCTCCAAAACTACAATCGCATCATCCACAAGGATACCAACAACCAATGAAAGTCCTAATAAACTCATCAGGTTTAAGGTATACCCCATCAGATACATCCCGATTACCGTTGCAATCAATGACATCGGAATAGAAACCATTACGATAAATGCGTTTCTGATGTTGTGAAGGAACAATAGCATTACCACTGCTACCAGGATAATCGCTAAGAATAAATCGAAGATTACGTGGTCTGCTGCTTCAAGTGTAAAGTCTGTGGTATCATCTACAATATTGATTTTAACTCCCTGAGCTTTATAATTGTCCTGAACCTGAGCAATTGTTTTCTGAATTGCTTCAGAAACCGAAACTGCATTGGCATCAGACTGTTTTTTTACCTGAAGTAAAATAGTCGCATTCTGGTTGTATCTTGCTACTTTTTCTACATCTTTCTGGGTATCAAAAACTGTGGCAATATCGGAAAGACGAACCTGTGCCCCGTTTTTATTGGAAACTACCAGATTGTTCATTTCTTGTACACTTCTATACTTTCCTGAAAGTCTGATGGTAGACCTTGAAGTTCTTGTTTTAAGCGCACCTGTAGGGAAATCTAAGTTGGAAGAAAGGATCGCCTGCTGTACATCTCCAATGGAAAGTCCGTAACCCTGCAATTTCTTTTCATCTAAACTTACCTGAATTTCTCTTTCCTGTCCACCTACAAGATCAACCTGAGCAACTCCGTTTACACGGGAAAAAATAGGCTCTATTTTTTTATCTAAAAGGTCATAAAGATCCTTGTTGTTCAGTTTATCACTGGAAATACTCAACGTCATGATCGGAAGATCATCCAATGAGAATTTTTGTAAAGAAGGTGGATCTGCATCATCAGGGAGGTCTGCCAGAATAGCATTTACTTTTCTCTGTGCATCATTCAAAGCATAATTTACATCAGCTCCTGTGTTCAGCTGAACCATAATTACTGATAAACTTTCGTAAGAAGATGATTCTACTTTTTTTACGTTTTCCAAAGAACCTACGGCATCTTCAATCTTACGTGTCACCGAAGTTTCCACCTCTGCAGGCGAAGCTCCCGGATACACCGTAGAAATGGTTACCATATTGGTTTCAAATTTCGGAATCAATTCATACCCCATCATGGAGTAGCTTAATAAACCTCCCAATGTAAGGATCGTAAACAATACGATGACAAGGGACGGCCTTTTAATGGATATTTCTGCTAACTTCATCTGCTCTTACTTTACGATATTGATTTTTGAACCGTTGTCAAGGTTGATCTGGCCGCTGGTAATTACCTGCTCACCGCCATTAAGACCGCTGATGATCTGAACTTTATCACCATATACTTTTCCGGTTTTTACAGTAATCATTTTAGCAGTTCCGTTCTGAACGATGAAGATCTGTCCTGAGCTTACCCCGTTCGCGAAAGCTTGAGCAGGAACCGTCAACATATTCTGAGTTTCAGCACCGTGATTGGTTTTGAACAAAGCGGTTGCGTACATCCCTGCTTTTAGGTTCCCTCTGTTCTGAACTTCAATTTCAACCGGGAAATTTAAAGAAGCATCACTTTTAGGAGCAATGAATGTAATTCTTCCGCTGAAAGAATCATCCGGTAAAACGTTGACCGTAATTGGAACTTCCTGACCTAACTGAATTCTTCCCACCTGGCTTTCGTCTACCAGTACAGAAAGTTTAAGACTGTTGATATTAACGATTTCAAACATGGAAGTTCCTACTGAAACTACAGTTCCGGGCTCAACCATCTTTTTATTGATCGTTCCGCTGATTCCTGCACGGATGCTGGTATCATTTACCCTTACTCCCTGCGCTCTTACCGCTGCCTGTGCATTTTTCAGCTGTAATCTTGAATTATCAACCTGTTGCTTGGTAACACCTCCGGTTTTAAAGGCATTTTCGTAACGTTGGTTGTCAATAATTGCATTTTGCAAATTATTCTGAGCCTGAGAAACATCTACTTCAATTGCATCTTTTTTGATCACTGCCAAAGTCTGTCCTGCAGAAACTCTTGACCCTTCTTTTACCAAAACGCTTACGATACGTCCAGCAATTTCAGAAGACTGATTCATTTCCTGCTTTGGAATGAAAGTTCCGTTGGCTGAGTAATCTGTGTCGATATTTTCTCTTGAAACCGTTACCACATTCACGTTGATTTTATCTACCTGCTTGGCAACTTCTTTTACTTCCTGTGTCTGTTTTTCTTTATTATCTGCAATCTTATAAGCTGCCAGACCTATCAGTACAGCTGCTACGATGATATATATTAAGGTTTTTTTCATAGTTTATTACGGGTTTTGTAGTGTGTTTAATTCTCCTTTAGCCTTGATTAATTTTATTTCCGCCTGTTTGTAATCCAATAAAGCATTGGCATAGTTCTGTTTTGCCTGGGTAAGAGCATTTTCAGCATCTAAAACCTCTGTAAGCGTTGCCAGCCCATACTGATAGTTGGCCTGAGTATTTTTCTGAACTCTTTCTGCCAGCCCTACATTATCTTTCATGCTTTCGATATTGATTAATGCATTTTCCATATTGGTAATTGCATTTTTATAATCTAAACTTAAGTTCAGTTGGGTATTTTGAATATCTAAATCCAGGTCCTGAATATCAATTTCTGCCTGATTGATCTTGGCTTTGGTAGCTCCTCCGGTGAAAATCGGAACATTAATATTCAAACCAATTGCTGAATAATCACTCCACAGGACTCCATTGTTAATCCCGTTTGTAAGAGGAAATTTTCTACCTTGTCCTCCCCAGCCGTAATTGGCAACCAAACTCACCGTTGGATATAAATAAGCTTCCGTAGCTTTTTTATTAAACTGCAGAAGTTCTCTGTTTTTATTTAAAACTTTGATTTCTGTACGGTCATCAAGGTTTACATTGCTTGCTATCAATTCAGGTTTGGGTTCGATTGTTTTTTCTTCAAGCTCGATATCTGTAGAAATAGGAACTCCCATATAAAATTTCAAAGCATTTTTTGAAAGCTCTACCGAGTTGATTAAGGTCTGCTTATTTGAACCAATATTGGTCAGCTGAACATTGGTACGGTCTAAGTCGATGGCTTTTGCCAATCCGTTATCAACCAAACTCTTGATGACATTCCTTGTTCTTTCCGTATTGGCGTAGCTGGCTTCAACCGTTTTAAGATTCTCTTCCTGAACAAAAACCTGATAATAGGCTGTGGCTACATTTTCAATGATCTGTTCGTTCGTTAACTGAGCATTCAGAACATAGAATTCTCTTGTAGATTTTGCCGCTTTAAGACCGGTAAAAACTCTTTGGTCAAATATGGCTTGCTGAAGCTGTACAGAAGCTGTTGAACTCCATGGCTGTCCCAGCTGCGCTCTGATTCTTTCTCCTCCGAATTCAAGCAAAGATTCCTGAATAACAGGATTGTAAGTTAAGCCTGCTGTGGCACTGATCTGCGGTAAAGCTCCAGCTCTTGCCTCATCAATTTTATATTCAGCCTTTTTGATCTGCAATGCTGCTTTTTTGGCTTCTGCCTTATTTTGCAGTGCCTGCTTGATGGCTTCCTGTAAAGAAACCTGTTGCTGGGCAGATACGGATGAAAAGCCGAAAATCATAAATGCTGCAGCTATCCCAATTTTTAGCTTATTAGCAGTTATACGTTTTCTTTTCATAATTTTATACTTCGTTTATTTTTTTAATGTAATTTTTCTCACAAATGTTTTTATTCCTAAAGGACGAATCATTTCTTAAAATACTTTAACATTTTTTTAATTTTTGAAAAGCATATTGATAATGATCTCTTTTCTGTCGGAAATAATTTCATCATATTCTTCATCACTGATCATCAGATTCTCCATAAATAAAGGCCTTATGGCACTTGGAAATACAAGTAGTGAAACCATATTCAGAATAAACTGAACAGGAGCCATTTTTTCAATATTCCCCAGTTCCATTTCTTTTTCAATATCCTTGTAAAGCGCATCCAGGATATCTTCTTCAATTTCTCTTTGATGACAGGTTCCTTTATTGATCTGAGAAACAATATAAGTTTCCAGATAGGGATACTGTAGGCTTGTAGCAAGACTGCTTTCTATAAACTCGCTCATTTTCTCTTTAAAGGGAAGGTCTGAGGTCTGAATAATTTTTGATTTCTCCTGTTCCACTTTCTGCGCTTCATCGAAAATAATCTGAATCAGATTATCTCTTGAGCGGAAATAGTAGTTAATCAGTGTTCTGTTCACTCCGGCTGCATCAGCAATTTCCTGCGTTGTAGCATCAAATTTTCCTTTCACAAAGAATAAATTCTTCGCCGTCTCCTTGATCAATTCCTGTGTTTGGTCTTTTTTTGCTTGATTTGACATTATTGTTAAACAATTTTGTGCAAATGTAAATCAAATTTTATTTTTGACAAAATTGTTAAACAAATTAATTAAACAAATTTGTTATGATTTGTGTCATATTTTTCATATAATTCAACAACTTGTGTTATTTAATATTTGATGAGAAGGGCATTTTTATATCTTTGCCGCAAAAAATTAATACCCTGATGCGAAAAATTTTATTGGTGTTCTCCGTTCTGAGTGGAGTTCTTCTATTTTCACAAAAAAAGATATCAGAAAACAATTCCTACTATTTTTACGAAAACAAAGGCCAGATCATAGATCAGGATGGAAAAGAAAATAATGATGTAAAATACCTGTTCCATTCTGATGGACTGAATGTACAGCTTCGTTCCGGTGGTTTTTCTTATGATATTTATGAAACCAAGAAAATAATAAATCCCAACTTTTCAAAAAAGACAGAGAATAAACTTCCAAGTCCCAGCCATTATAATATTGATGAATATATTTATGAGAAGTTGACACACAGAGTAGATATTGAACTTGTCAATTTTAATAAAGGAGCAACTATTATCACAGAAGGAAAATCTCCTGATTACGACAACTATTATAATCTTCCAAATCATCATAAAGGGGTCACAAATGTGTATCGTCATCAAAAGGTCCGTTATAAAAACATATATCCTCATATAGATTTGGTTTTCTTCAAACCTAAAGACAGTTTAAAACCGATTGAATATAATTTCGTTATCAATCCGGGTGGTAAAGTATCAGATATTAAAATGAAATTCCACGGAGCTCCCACTTCAATAAAAGACGGTAAACTTGCCATGAATGTGCGTTTTGGAGAAATTCATGAAAATATTCCTAATAGCTGGATAGAAGGACTCAGAAGAGAAAATATTAATGTTTCATTTAAAGATTTAGGAGATCAGACTTTTGGATTTAATTCGCCTGTAGATTCTTCAAACAGAACTATTATAATTGACCCTGTTCCTACGAGAGTTTGGGGAAGTTATGCAGGTGGAGCAGGTGAAGATTATGGAAGAGCTAAAACTGACAGCCAAAACAATGTTTATGTTCATGGATCAACCAGCAGCAACACTAATTTTGCAACTTCCGGAACTTATCAACAGAATCTAGCAGGTGGTACTGATGCCTATCTTATGAAGCTAACTAAAACCGGGCAAAAACTTTGGGGAACTTACTACGGTTTCGGAATGACTGATTATTTTATGGATGTTGACTTTGATGAAAATTTTAATATTTATGCAGGCGGAAGTGTTCAAAGAGGTTTATATAATGAAAATATTGTTTTAGTAAAATTCAATAATAATGGAAACTTGATTTTTCAAAAAGAATTTGTGTCAAGTAGAGAAGATAAACTTTATACTGTTTCTTATAATCAAAATCATGTATATATTGGGGGGCATGCTTTTAGCTCAGACTTCCCTACTGTAAATGCCATACAGCCAACAAAAGCTACTCCATCAGGTATGTCGGATGGGATTTTAGCATCTTTAAATTCAACAAATGGAAATGTAGATTGGGCAACTTATTTTGGGGGATCAGATTCTTCAACTTCTATTTTTCAAATATTTTCTTCAGTAAATGATCTGGAAATTGTGGGAGCTACACAATCTGTAAACATTCCAATGATTAATCCTTTTCAAGCCGTAAAAGCGGGAGTTACTGATGGGATATATTTAAAACTTTCAAAATCTGGAAATACACTTATAAGGTCCAGTTATTATGGTGAAGTAGGACAAGATGTGATACGACAGGCCAGAATTATTAATAATACACTCATACTTGCCGGAGAATACACCATACCTTCTCCATCAGGCGGTATCATAAACAAACCGGGAGTCTGGAGAGTAAATCTAACAAGTAATATTATAACGAAAAGTTATTTCGATTTCAATCCAGGTGGTCAGTTATTTGCCTATACTGATGTCTCAGGAAATATTTTCTTCATGGGACTTCATTTACAAAATTTTGGACAAGCAGATATTTCAACTCCCGGAGCCTATATGGGAATTCCTGCCATGTATATTGCTACCTTTTTAATTAAATACAATCAAAATGATATAAAAGAATGGGGAACGTATTATACAGGAAATGGGGCTACTCAGCTTGGCGAAATTACAAAGGATAATGAAGGTTCTATTTATCTAACAGGAATGTCTAGTGGAAATACCTCCGGCATTGCAACCCCAGGCACATTTCAGCAATCGCCTGGTGGTGGAAATGACATTTTTATAGCTAAATTTCAAGATTGTACCTCAGCTGCAGTGATCACGTCCAATTCTCCGGTATGTATTAATTCAACACTCCAACTTAATGCAACGGGAGGCACCACATACAGCTGGACAGGGCCAAATGGCTTTTCTTCTACTTTGCAAAACCCTAGTATCAGCAATGCAACGGCAGCCAATTCCGGCACTTATATATGCCAGATTTCCGGATCTGGAGCCTGTGACGGAAGTTTTACCGTAAACGTTGTGGTAGGTGATCATGTCGCTCCGGTTCCGGATATTGCCAATCTAGCAGACGTTACCGGAGATTGCCATACAACAATTACCAACATCCCAACTGCTACGGACAACTGTGCCGGAGTGATTAGTGCAACCACCACAGATCCTTTGTCTTATTCAATCCCAGGAACCTATATTATTCATTGGATATACAATGACGGAAACGGAAATACAGCCACTCAGAATCAAAATGTGCTTATTACGTCTCCCGCTCTTCCCACTGCAATCAACTTAACACCCACCTTCTGTGCTACAAACAATCCAAAAATTTCAGATATCCAGATCACGGGCCAGAATATAAAATGGTATGATACTGCAGGAACTCTATTAGCGGTTACAACTCCTCTTGTCAATAACCAGACTTATTATACCACTCAAACTATTAACGGATGTGAAAGTAGTAAACTTACCATTCAGGTGACAGTCAATACTACTCCTAAACCAGCGGCCAATACTGACCAGGATTTCTGTGCTTCAGCCAATCCTACGATAGCTAACCTGGCAGTAACCGGAACATCTCTGGTATTTTACAATGCTTCAGGAACGGTATTACCTATTACCACTCCTCTTGTACATGGACAAACCTATTATGTAACACAGACATTAAACAGCTGTGAATCTGAAAAACTGGCTATTTCTGTGACACTTTCTATCAACAACATTCCGGCCAAAGATTACTCGCCACTGTTGTGTAATACTACAACGGGAAACACCATGACTGTAGATCTTCATTCTTTTGAAAGTAATATCACTAATAATCCAAGCACCTATATATTTACTTATACAGATATGGCTGGAAATGTTATTACCAATCCTTCAGCTTATGTTGTAAACAACGGATCAACATTAATTCATGTAAAAGTTGCCACAGCTGACGGATGCTTTATAGTGGTAAGGCTCAATATTACAATTAATCCAAAACCTTTCATTAACCTTCCCGATCAGCTGGATTTCTGCGAAGGAAAATCTGTAACTTTAGATGCAGGACCCGGATTGCAATACCTATGGAATACCGGTGCTACCACACAGACCATTACCGTATCAACTCCGGGAACCTATTCTGTAAAAGTAACAAACAGTTTTGGCTGTGAGAATACCGATTCTGTACAGATCACCTATTCTGTGCTGGCTCAGATTGTATCTGTGAATATTGTTAACAATACAGCAACAGTCATTCTTTCTCAAACCGGAAATTATGAATACTCTTTAAACAATACTATATGGCAGGATTCCAATATTTTTACCAATTTAAATATAGGCGAATATACCGTGTATGTAAGAACAAAATCAGGTTGTATTATTGGTCAGAAAAACTTCTCAATATTTAATATTCCTAATGCCATCACGCCCAATGGTGACGGAACCAATGATACATGGAAAATAGCCGGACTAGAAAATTATCCGGGTACAGAAATCAATTTATATGACAGAAAAGGATTGATGATCTTTAAGGAGACCATCAGTAAAAAGCCTTTTCAATGGGATGGAAAATACAATTCCCAACCCATACCCACAGGAACCTATTGGTATACCATAAAAGTTTCCGATGGAAGAACCTACAGCGGATGGCTGCTGGTTAAAAACAGAGAATAACAAAAAAGAGCAGAAAATTCTGCTCTTTTATTTTTTTATAATAATTTAATCTTATCGTCTAAGATATCAATCATCTTATCCTTATAAAGTCCTCCAATTGCTTTCTTAAAGTTTTTCTTGCTCATCTGAAGTTCATCCTTGATCTCTTCAGGAGAAGACTTGTCTGACACATGTAGAAGCCCGTAGTTCTCTTCCAGTCTGTTCAGAATCTTTTGTCTGAATTCATCAATATTTTCAAAACCTTCAGGTTGCAGAGAAACATCAATCTTTCCATCTTCCCGAATCGCCTTAATATAACCTGTTTCTTCAGATAAAGGATAAAGCTTCTTAAAAACATCGGCAGCATAGATCAAACCTATATATTTTTTGTTGATTACCACATTCCAGCCAAGTTCACTTTCATTCATTATAAGCAGCTCTACACTATCCCCTTTCTTGAATGGCAAATCCTGATATTGAGGATTTCTCTTAAATTTCGTAGTTCCTGTAATCAGCTCCATATCTTCATCTACGTAGATATATACCAGATACCTTTTACCTTCTATTATTTTGGTTTTCTGCTGTTTGTACGGGATAAACAAATCTTTGATGATTCCCCAATCCATAAACGCTCCGGTTGGAAGGCTCTGTACGCAACTCATTACGGCAAACTCACCTACTTCAGCTAATGGAATTTCAGTAGTAGCTTTCAATTTATCATCATCCTGATAAACAAAAACCTCTACTTCGTCGTCTATTTCTTTTTCGTCATTTGTGAAAATTTTTGGCAAAAAAGCCTTTTCACCGGATTCATCTGCCAAGATCCATCCTGAGTTATTTTTTTCTGAAATTTTTAAAGTTTGAGTTTTTCCGAGTTGCATTTGAGATAAAATTAGCTGACAAAGGTACGGAAATTTGAATATTTCCCCTATTTAATACTTTTAAGAATTATTTTATCTTTCAGAAGCCTTTAAAACCTGTACATTTGAATAAAAACTCCCAGAAAACATGAAAAAGTATTTCGCTGTGGCATTTCTTATTTCCGTCATCACACCCATGCCCAATTACTGGAAAAAACAGCCATTAATGTAGCTTATCGCTATACCGGGAGAAATGTTTTACAGGCCGGCTTGGAGTTCAGAACAGGGAATACTCACGGGAAATCTATTATTTTAGGGCCATCCTTTCTTTATAGTTCTATCAATCATACAGATAAATTTATACCGGAAGCTCATATTTATCTTTCTGACCAGGGAAAGTTATTTGGAATATCAGGAAATCCATATTCATTGGAGCCAAGAATCGGCATTTCATTATTCAATGCAATCTTTCTCAATACGGGTTACGCCTTTCCAATTCATAAAGAAAAATATTTTAAAGGAATAACCTTTGGGATACAGTTCAATATTGCTCCTAAACATACCCGGTTTTATGATCAAATAAGAATGATGTAATTGGTAAATAGGTTTGGACGAAAGCCCATTTATATTGAATAAAAAGCTGTTGGAGAACATTTTTTTATCCATTATAATGTGGCGCACATATCTTACGGTCCATGAGGCACACAAAAAAAGAAAGAGAAGCGGATGCTTCTCTTTCTTTTTTAATATTTTAAATGATTACATCTTTTAATCAAATATTACATATGGATTGATCTTTTCCCTGTAGCATCCAACGCTGCTTCTTTAATAGCTTCAGCATAAGTTGGGTGAGCGTGAGAACTTCTTGCAATATCTTCAGCACTTGCACGGAATTCCATAGCAATTACTGCTTCAGCAATAAGATCAGCAGCTCTTGCTCCAATGATGTGCATTCCTAAAACCTCATCAGTTTTCTCATCTGCAATAATCTTCACAAGACCATCGGTATCACCACTTGCACGGCTTCTTCCTAATGCTCTCATTGGGAAAGAACCTACTTTATAAGCGACTCCTTCTTCTTTCAGCTGCTCTTCAGTTTTACCCACTCCGGCAACTTCCGGCCAAGTATACACAACACCAGGGATCAGATTATAGTTGATGTGAGGTTTTTGACCTGCTAATATTTCCGCAACAAGAACTCCTTCTTCCTCCGCTTTATGAGCAAGCATTGCTCCTTTGATAACGTCACCGATCGCATAGATGTTGGCAACGTTTGTCTGTAAGTGATCATTTGTTTTTACCCTTCCTCTTTCATCAAGTTCTACTCCAGCTTTTTCAAGACCAAGACCATCTGTATAAGGTTTTCTTCCCACAGAAACTAAACAATAATCTCCTTCTACCACTACTTCTTCTCCTTTTTTATCTTTAGCTGTAACTTTTACAGTGTCTCCGTTTCTTTCCACTGCAGAAACTGCTGTAGAAAGCATAAACTTCATTCCTTGCTTTTTAAGAACTTTCGTCAATTCTTTGCTTAAAGCACCGTCCATTCCAGGGATAATTTTATCCATGAATTCAACAACCGTTACCTGAGCTCCTAATCTTAAGTATACAGAACCTAATTCAAGACCAATAACGCCTCCTCCAATTACGACAAGGTGTTTAGGAATTTCTTTAAGGTTTAATGCTTCAGTAGATGTGATCACTCTTTCTTTGTCAAGAGAGATAAAAGGAAGTGAAGACGGCTTAGAACCCGTTGCAATAATTGTATATTTAGATTCTATCGTTTCAGAAGAACCGTCGTTTTTAGTTATTTTAATCTGAGTAGCAGACTCAAAACTTCCTAATCCTTCAAAAACAGTGATTTTGTTTTTGTCCATCAAAAAGTTGATTCCTTTTGTCGTTTGATCTACCACTTCATTTTTACGCTCAATGATTCTTGCAATATCCGCCTGCGGCTCATTGATGATAATTCCGTGGCTTGCAAAATTGTGTTTTGCATTCTCGAAATGTTCAGAACTGTCAAGAAGTGCTTTTGACGGAATACATCCAACGTTAAGACAAGTTCCGCCTAAAGTTGAATATTTTTCAATAATTGCTGTTTTGAAACCTAACTGCGCTGCACGGATCGCAGCTACATAACCTCCAGGACCAGAACCTATTACGGTAACATCGAATTGACTCATGTTATATTATGAATTTGTTTATTATTATCTATCTTAATTCTCACAAATTTACATATAAATTACCAAGCACCAAAGTGAGTTTTATCAATTTTAAAAATGATAATTATAGGCTTTAGTTTTATGAAAAATGTTATTTTATGAGTTTTATATTTTCCTCACTCCCTTCCTTCAAATAAATTGCGGTAAAGACAAGTGGCTTTTCTGCTGATGCATTATCAAAATGAAGGATTTTTACATTTTTAGGTTCATAAAAAGCATCTCCTTCATGAAGTATCACTTTCTGCTGCCCCTCTATTTGAAAAACAGCCTCTCCTGAATTGATTATTCCTAAAACAGGACAGGGATGCAGATGTTCAGGAGCTCCTTGTCCTGCGGCCATTGTTATTTTCTGAATCTCTGTGGAATTAACTTTCTGATCAATAGCAGTTTTCAGCAATTCTTTTCTGGAAATTGTCTTTTGCTGGGCCATCATGACAACAGAGGTCAGTATCAAAATAACACTTATCAATGGCTTCATAAATTTGATATTTAATTTTACTACTTCAGCATAAAATGTTACAGACTCACATTCAATTTTCCTTGTCCAAATGTACCGGTACTTTCAAAAAAAGAACCGCCATATACATACCAGTCAAGGCTTTCCAAAAATTCCACTGCATTTTCCGGAGTTATTTGAGGACGGTCTTTTTTTGAAACAATTCCTTTATACCATCTTCCGGATTTCGAAAAACTTTCATATTCAACAAAATAATGAATCCATATTCTCTGACATAACTTACATTGTTGAATAGTTACTTCGCCATATCTTCCGTTGGTATGATCTATACCTAATTCCGAACTTCTATATTCTGTATAATTGTAGCCAGGTTTTTCACAGGCACATCCTAATTTTTGGATTTTATTCATGAATGAAAAATATTTTTTCTTATAAAATTTATAGTTCCAAAAGTAAGAAATTAACAATCCATAACGCAAATAATGTCATTAAGGTTTCATCAAATCCAGTAAAACCTTTTCATATTTATCCAGAATAATATTCTTTGAGAATCTTGATTTTATAGAGTTTCTGATGGCATCCCGATTGTAATTGCTTTGCATGATCCTTATAATCTGCTGGGCAAAGTTTTCATAATTTTCTATATTAGAGATTTCTCCATTTACATTATGCTGAATGATTTCGTTGATTCCTCCGGGGCAGTTATTGGCTAAAGAGTAGGTTCCGCAAGCTCCTGCTTCCAATAAAACATTCGGAAAGCCTTCATATCGTGATGAAAGAATAAATAAATCGGCATATTTTAAAAACTGGTAAGGGTTTTCCTGCCTGCCGTGAAAAATTACATTTTTTAATCCTAAAAACTCTTTCATCTGAAGCAAGACTTCTTTATCTTTTCCATCTCCTAAAATATGAAGCAGGATATGTTCATTTTTAAGCCGGGAAAACACTTTCAAAAGGTTGTCAAAACCCTTCCTTGCCGATAAATTACCGATAGCCACTACATTTTTGTAATTGTATTTAAAGCTTTCAGGTTTAAGGGAAACAGCTAATTTATCATCAATAAAATCAAAATCAACAGGATTATTTATTTTAACAATTCTCTTCTTTTTGATATTAAAATTATCAATCAGGTCTTTCATCATATCATCACTTTGTGCAATGATCTTCTGATAGTTATTATAAAAATTATAGAAAAATTTTATTTCTTTTCTTGTCACATGCTGAGTAACTACATTCGTTTCCCTGGCAATGAATTTCGTCCTTGGAAAAAGCTTGATAAATAATGCCAAATAAGCATTCACTTCCCCAAAACCCGAAAACACAATATCAGGCTTCCTCCTGTAAATTTCTCCCAAAATAGGTTTCAGAGAATGTCTGATCCTTTCCGTATTAATGTCGATGATTTCAACATCTTTTTTTAGAAAATTAAGATATCCGCCCTTCTTACGCAACAGCAAAATCTTAGGTTCAAACCGATCTCTGGAGAGATGATTCGCAATAGTGGTAACAATTCTTTCTGCGCCTCCGGTTTCTAAGTCCGGCAGAATAAATATAACAGAAATCTTTTTCATCACTGTAAAATTAGTAAAAAGTTTTGTTAACCTTCAAACCTAGCTCTTCAAATAAAGGAATAATTTCGTCAATATGTTCAACACTTAGAAAAACATACTTGTCCTCATCAAAATTTATCCCTCTTCTTTTAAACAAAGAAAAAGGTTCGTCATTTTTTCCAAATATATTTTCCGGTTCTCCGAAGATAATATTTCCGAAAAATCGGTTATTCAGTTCAATATTTACCTGATCTATTTCTTCCAGTTTTTTGTATTTCCAAATATCTTTACTGGATTTTTCAGCTATAATTATTCTTTGATTGGTTATTAGATAATAATCATTTTTTAAATCAAAATACCTTAAAACCCATCTGAAAAAAGCGAAATATAATCCTGCTCCAAACATTATTATCGCAAAAATGAACAAAAATGAACTCATAGTTGAAAGCAATAAAATGGAAATGGCTAAATAAAAAAATGAAAAAAAAATCCTAATTTTCTCTGTCATATTAAAAAAGAAACTCTTCGTTGGAAGAATTTCTTTTAAAATTATTTCGTTTGCGTTCAAAATCATCATTTTAATTCGCTACATCACTGATAAACTTAATTCTCAGCATTCTCACTTCTTCATCAGAAAGTTCATCTCCAAATTCATCCAACAGCACCTTCATGCTGTCACTTTCAGAATCAGTCATAAAATCCATAAAGCCATCAACGATATCTTCATCAAAATTATCTTCAATATAGTAGTCAATATTCAATTTTGTTCCCTGATACACGATACTTTCCATTTCTTTTAATAATTCGTTCATGGAAAGATTTTTTGCTCTTGCAATGTCTTCAAGGTCAATTTTCTTATCGGTACTCTGGATAATAAAAACTTTATGACTCGATTTATTGGCCACCTGCTTCAGGACCATATCCTGGGTACGCTCAATATTATGGTCTTCTACATATGTTTTTATAAAGTCGGCGAACTCTTTACCATATTTTTTGGCTTTTCCTTCTCCTACCCCATAGATCTTTGCTATTTCTTCTAACGAGATCGGATACTGAACAGTCATATCCTCCAAACTGGGATCCATAAATACGGTATAAGGAGGAATCCCATATTTCTTAGCAACTTTTTTTCTGAGCTCCTTTAATTGGCCAAAAAGGTTTTGATCCAGTCCGCCACCAGCCTGCTGCTGGATCTGATCACTTTCTGCTTTGGTCTGGCTAAGGTCAAATTCTCGGTCTTCAGCAATTAAGAATACATCTTTGGTTTTGCCAGCCACAACATCCCTTCCTTTAGCTCCCAATTTTAAAACCCCATAGGTTTCAATATCTTTCTGTAAAAAATTCTGAACAGTAGCCTGTCTCAGAATGGTCTTCCAATAATTGTCTTTTTCTTCTTTCCCAAAACCAAAATGTGAGCTTTGTTCCAGCTTGTAAGATTTTGTAACGGCAGTTTCTTTTCCTACGATTACGGAAATAAGATCTTTAGCTTTAAATTTTTCACCGGTATCACTGATCAGCGCCAGTACCCTTTCCAGATCATCTGTGGCATCTTTTAATTTTGGAGGATTCGATGAATTGTCACACATCTTCGCTCCGTCTCCGTTTACAGGATCAAAACTTTCTCCAAAATAATAAAGGATATATTGTCTTCTGCTCATAGAAGTTTCGGCATAGCCTACCACTTCATTTAAAAGCTGTAAGCCAATTTCCCTCTCGGAAACCGGTTTTTGTGCCAGAAATTTCTCTAATTTTTCAATATCTTTAGGATCGTAGAATGCCAGGCAATGTCCTTCACCACCGTCTCTTCCCGCTCTTCCGGTTTCCTGGTAATAGCTTTCCAGTGATTTAGGAAAATCATAGTGAATAACGAAACGTACATCCGGCTTATCTATTCCCATTCCAAAAGCAATGGTAGCCACAATAACGTCCACATCTTCCATCAGAAATTTATCCTGATTGGCAACCCTAATTTTCTGGTCAAGACCGGCATGGTAAGGAAGTGCATTGATCCCGTTAACTTGTAAAAGCTGGGCAAATTCTTCCACTTTTCTCCTGCTCAGACAGTATACGATTCCGGATTTTCCTTTGTGCTGATTGATAAATTTTACGATTTCCCTATCTACATTCACTTTTGGACATACCTCATAATATAAATTAGGACGGTTGAAACTTTCCTTAAAGACCAATGCATTGGTCATTCCTAATGTTTTTTGGATATCATCCTGAACTTTAGGAGTGGCAGTAGCTGTCAGTGCAATGACAGATACATCTGCGATCTTATCAATAATCTGTTTAAGATTTCTGTATTCAGGCCGGAAGTCATGCCCCCATTCTGAAATACAGTGCGCTTCGTCAATAGCAAAGAAAGAAATTTTCACTTCTTTCAGAAACTCCAGGTAATCTTCTTTGATCAATGATTCCGGAGCAACATACAAAAGTTTGGTTTTTCCGCTTTTAATATCGTCGAAAACCTGCTTTGTCTGTGTTTTGTTTAATGATGAATTCAATACATGGGCTACTCCATCTTCCGAGGAAAGGCCGTTCACTGCATCTACCTGATTCTTCATTAACGCGATCAGGGGCGAAACGACTATTGCCGTGCCTTCGGAAATAAGTGCCGGAAGCTGATAACATAATGATTTTCCACCACCTGTAGGCATTAAAACAAATATATCCTTCCCTTCCAATAGGTTTTCTATGATTTGCTCCTGCTGACCCTTAAATGTAGAAAACCCAAAATACTTTTTCAATTCGCCTGATAAATTGGCTTTTTTTGCGCTCATCTAATTTTCTATTGCTAAATTTGCATATAACCCAAAGTTATAAAATTTTTGCTTAAAATAAAAGCGAACGAATTTATAAAAATAAAATTTATATTAAATATTCTTTTTAAAATATAACATTTTTTAAGAACTTTTTTGTATACCATATCATCGTAAAATGGATAGAACCAATATTATATCAATCGCTAAAAGTACTTTAGAAATAGAGATTTCGGAACTTGAAAAATTAAAAAACAGAATTGATGACCAATTTGCCGAGGCCGTGGAAATTATTCATGCCGCAAAAGGGAAACTTATTGTAGTGGGAATAGGAAAATCTGCTCATGTGGGGAATAAAATTGTGGCTACCTTAAATTCTACAGGTACACCGTCACAGTTTCTTCATGCATCAGAAGCTATTCATGGGGATTTGGGAGTTATTCAGAAACAGGATGTTGTTTTATGTATTTCCAATTCCGGCAACTCTCCTGAAATTGCCAATCTTGTTCCTTACTTAAAAGACTATTCTTCAGCTTTGATCGGAATGACCGGCAACAAAAAAAGTAAACTTGCTGAGTTTTCTGAAATTGTTCTGGATACCCACGTTGATGTTGAAGCCTGTCCGAATAAGCTGGCTCCTACCAGCTCTACAACCATTCAGATGGCATTGGGAGATGCTCTGGCTGTAGCCTTAATGGAACTGAATGATTTCAAAGCCAATGACTTTGCCAAATTCCATCCGGGAGGCAGCTTAGGAAAAAATCTTACATCGAGAGTGGAGCAGTTTCTTTCTTCACAGAAACCTCAGGTTACAGAAGATGCCACCATAAGAGATGTTATTATTTCGATCAGTGGATCCAGTCATGGCATTACAGTAGTAACCCATGAAGATCAGATTATAGGAGTTGTTACCGATGGAGATTTGAGAAGAATGTTGCTGAAAGGAGAAGATATCAGTAAGGTTCTGGCTAAAGACATTATGTCTGCCCATCCGAAAACTATTGAAAAAGAAGCTCTTGCCAAACAGGCAATGAAGGTATTAAAAGAAAACAACATAGGCCAGCTTATTGTCACTGAAAACGGGAAATATTTCGGAATCATTGACCTTCATAAGCTGCTGGATGAAGGCATCAATTAAGATATTTATATGGAGGACTTTCTGAAAAAACATATTCAGGAGATTATCAATCTGACTGATGATGAGTTTGAAACGGTAGCATCACTTTTCAGAAAACAGAAATTCAGAAAAAGGCAGTTTTTAATACAGGAAAACCAGCTTGTAAAGGAAATATACCTGATTGAAAAAGGATTTCTTAAGAGCAGCTTCATAGACAGCACAGGAAAAGAACATATTCTTCAGTTTGCAGCACCCAATTGGTGGATTTCAGATTTTGCAGCCTTTTTTAAGCAGGGTCTGTCCTCGGTAGCTGTTGACTGCATTGAGAATGCTGAAGTTTACAGTATATCCTATGAAGACTTAGATCTTCTTTGTACAAAAATTCCAAAAACTGAGCATTTCTTCCGGGTAAAGTCCAATTTTGGATATATCGCTTTACAGCAGAGAATTCTTTCATTAATGAGTAAATCTGCCAAAGAGCGTTATGAAGATTTTTTGCAGCAGTATCCAGGCTTTATTGACCATATTCCCAAACAGCTTATTGCAAGCTATCTGGGAGTTTCAAGGGAAACATTAAGCAGACTATATTCTTAAGATGTGACCTGGGTCACATCTTTTTTTTGAGCTATGTCATGAAGATAATGATACTAAATTCTTCATCTTTGTTTTATAATTTAATCTAAAAAAACAATGAGAAAGAAAGTATTAATCGTAGTGACAAGTGTAGAAAAATATCCTGATATGGATAGAGCAACCGGTTTGTGGCTGGGTGAAGCGGTCCATTTTTATGAAAAATTACTTGAAAAAGGATATGACATTGATTTTGTAAGCCCAAGAGGAGGATATACTCCACTGGAACCTATTTCATTACAAATGTTTGTACAGCCATCAGAATGGAAATTGTATGCGGATGAAATTTTCAGAAAAAAACTGGCCGATACTTTAAAACCCGAAGAGATCAATGCGGAAGAGTACAGTGTCATTTACTACACCGGAGGACATGGAGTTGTCTGGGATTTTCCTGATAATGAAATATTGCAGCAAATAGCTCAAAAAATTTATGAAAAGGGAGGTGTTATTTCATCGGTATGCCACGGGGCTGTAGGTCTCTTTAACATTAAACTCTCTAACGGAGAACTTTTAATTAAGGGAAAAACACTAACAGGCTTTTCAAATTCGGAAGAAATAGCCTCTGAGCTGGCAGACCATATGCCTTACCTTACAGAAGATGTTTTAAAAAGCAAAGGGGCTCATTATGTAAAAGCTGACCAGGATTTTGTTTCTTTTGCAGTATCTGACGGAAAACTGGTAACAGGTCAGAATCCTCAATCCGGGGGTGCCGTAGCAGAAAAGGTATTGGAAATACTTGAAAAATAAACAATTTACTAAGAATAAAACATTTAAAACAGACTATAACTCAAACTAAAAATTGGTTGTGTCTGTTTTTTTGTGATAAAACCTGCTTATTCAAGCATTAGTCTTACTCCCCTGCCTAAAACAACATCAAGTCTATAAGCACAATATTGAACAAAATCATGATCAATAAATTCTAAATACTGATTATTATTTCATAATTTCGCAGACTTAAACGGCATATCCGGACAGGTGAGCCGTTTGGATAGATTTTACTATATGGACAATAATAAAGACATGTCCTTTCTGGGGCATATTGGAGAATTAAGAGGACACCTGATCCGTTCAATTATTGCTATCGTAATTGCTGCTTTTGCAGTTGGTTTCAATATCAATTGGATTATGGACCATATCTTTTTTGGGCCAACAAGAAATGACTTTCCTACCTTCAGAGTGGTGAACCACTTTTCAAGAATGCTTTTAGGTGAAGACAGTATTCATCTTCCAAAAGATTTCCCTGTACGTGTACAGAGACTTTACCAACAGTTCAATGTGATGATGGCTGTTTCTGTTTTTGGAGGCATGGTGGCTGCTTTTCCTTATATTGTTTGGGAGCTATGGCGTTTTATAGGTCCTGCTTTACATCCCAGAGAGAGAAAAAATTCCATTTATATCATTAATGCGGTGTGGATTCTCTTTATGACAGGAATTCTATGCGGTTATTTTTTAATTCTTCCTTTTGCTGTCAACTTTGGGGTTATTTTTAAAATTTCGGATATTATTGTTCCACTGTATGACCTTAGTGATTATACTACTCTCTTTTTACAGGTAATTTTGGGAATGGGTATTATTTTTCTTTTCCCTATCCTTATTTACTTCCTTACCAGTATTGGCATTCTGACTCCACAATTTATGAAAACATATCGCCGTCATGCTATTGTTTTAATTATGGTCGTGGCTGCAATCATTACACCTGCAGATGTTTTAAGTATGCTTATGGCTGCTTTCCCACTGCTTATTTTATATGAATTCAGTATCATCATGTGTACTTTCACTTATAAAAAGGTACAGAAAAGCAACGGAAATCTTCCGGCTGTTCAGAAATAATAATCAAATAATAATATACAATATAAGCACTGGTTTAGTAATTAAACCAGTGCTTTTATACTATACCCTTAAGTATGACTTATTATTTTTCTTTAAATAAAGTTATTTATATTAAAAAATCAATCTAATTATCATTTATGTAATTTTAAATTCATTTACAAAAAGAAATAACACGAAATAAACACATAATTCACGAATATTCACAATAAAATATTTAATTTTACAGAAAAGCATAAAATTAATTTATAAAAATGAAAAAGAAAATTATTTTCGTTTTTGCATTAGCTATTGGTTTAACCAGCCTGCAAGCACAGCGCTGGGAGCCGGTATCTGAGAAGATTACTCCGATAAGGAAAGAGGTTAAAATCATTCATGCTTACAAAGTTGATCTTGCATCACTTCGTGAACTTTTGAAAAATGCCCCTGAGGCTGGAAAAGGAGCTAACCCTGTAATTATTTCTCTCCCAACTACCGAGGGGAAAATTGAAAGATTCTCTGTATACAGTTCGCCGGTGGTTGAAAAATCGATGGCTGAAAGATACCAGCTTGGAGCATATTCAGGGGTGGGCATAGACCATCCCAATAAGCAGATCAGATTCAGTACGGCTCCTAATGATTTTCAATCCATGCTTTTTGACACTAAGACAGGGCAATATGAATTTATTGAGCCGGTAACTAAAGAAAAAGATATATACGGAGTCTTTTTCAAATCCGACAAAGCACAAGGAAGCAGTATTTTTGAATGTAAAGTATCCGAGCCTGAAAGCTCAAAAAAGGAAATGAAAAAACTTTTACAGTCAAAAAAAGGATTAAACGGAACAGAAATTAATAAGAATAACGATCAGAAATATCGCACTTATAGAATTGCTGTTTCCGTGAATGGTGAATACACCCAGCTGGCAGGAGGAGTTCCTGGTGCAGCAGCCCGCATCAACGCTACCATCAACAGGGTAAATGGCGTATATGAAAAAGACCTGGGGATTCATTTGATTGTACAGGATCTTCCGCAACTGATTTTTATAGATCCGACTACAGATCCTTATTCAGATGTAGCAAGTATGGATAACTGGAATCTGGAAGCCCAGCGAACGTTTACCAATACCGCAGGTGTAGGTAATAATGCATATGATGTGGGGCATTTTTTCGGACACAGAGGTGGTGGTGGATCTGCAGGGGATATAGGAAATGTATGTAGAAACCCCAGTAATAACAATGATGATAGTTCAAAAGGGGCGGGAATTACTTCTCCCGCAGTAGATGATCAACCATTTGGGGACACTTTCGATATCGACTATGTAGCTCATGAGCTAGGGCACCAGTTTGGGGGACGTCATACGATGTCTGTAGTTCATGGCCAGACAGATATTCCAATAGAACCAGGATCAGGATCTACCATTATGGGATATGCCGGAATTACTCAGGCTAATGTGCAAATGCATTCTGATGCCTATTTCCATACCATCAATATTGAGCAGATACAGGCTTATGTAAACAGTAAAAATTGTGACATCGCTATTCCAGTGGCTAATACACCACCGGTAATACAGCCATCTCCTGATAAAGCTATCCCTAAGGGTACTGCTTTTGTGTTGACAGCAAGTGCCGCAGATGCCCAAAACGATCCTATGACCTATACATGGGAACAATATGATATTTCAGCTACTAAGTTTAATAATCTGGATGCCACCCGGACCAGCGGAGCTAACTTCCGATCACTGCCGCCTATAGCATCCCCAACACGTTATTTTCCTAAGCTCGAAACAGTTCTTAACGGAACACTTACGACTGTACAGGACTGGGAACTTCTACCCAATGTTCCCAGACAGCTAAAATTCAAGGTTACGGTAAGAGACAATAATCCTGATATTACCCAACAGCAGACCCAAAGCAGTCTGGTGAAATTAAATGTAGGAAACGAGGGGCCATTTAAAGTAACTTCCGCTACAGTTTATAATAATCTGCCGGGTGCTATTACCTGGGACGTGGTCAATACCAACAATGCTCCATACAGTGTACAAAATGTTAAAATAGACTATACAACAGACAATGGAAGTACATGGACCGTTATCAGCCCATCTACTCCCAATGATGGGGCTGAACCTTTTTCATTCTCTTCACTGGCTGCCGGATCCACTGTAAAAATCAGGGTAAGCGCCATTGACAATGTTTTCTATGCTATTGGCAGTGCTACCGTTTCTGCATCCGCAGAAAACTGCTCTTCAGCGGCCCCCACAGGAATTGCGGTCTCGGGAATTACCAAAACTTCCGCCAGTATAAACTGGACTGCATTGCAGGGCGCAACGTATTCTTTAATGTATAGAAAAACAGGAACTGCCACATGGACTACCGTTCCTGTACCAACAAATTCTTATAATCTCTCCGGATTAAACGAGGGTACTCAGTATGAAATTCAAGTGGCGAATGTCTGTGGATCTACCACTGGAAGCTATTCCGCATCTACTAATTTCACTACCCTTCCGTTTATCATGTGTTCTGCGACCGGAACAGATTCTTCAGATGAATTTATTTCTAACGTTACGGTAACACCTACAGGAATGAGCCCTATTTCCAATACCAGCACTGCTTCACCTTATACCAACTATACTACGGATCCTACAAAACTGATCACCCTTATTAAAGGATCTTCCGGTAATACGATCAGTGTACAAAAACAATGGTCAGGTAGTCAGTATAACGAAGGAGTAAGCGCATGGATCGACTTTAACAGGGATGGAATTTTTTCTGATTCTGAAATCATTTTCACAAGTGCTCCTAATAAAATCACTCCGGTTTCAGGAAACTTCTCAGTACCTGTAGATGCACATGTCGGAAGCAATATAATAATGAGGGTTGTGCTTGCCTACAATACACAACCTGCCAACGGATGCAACAGCCAACAATATGGTGAAATTGAGGATTATCCAGTACAAATTCAAGCAGAAAATCTTGCTACTAAAGACATCACAAAAGATAACAGCTCAATACAGATTTATCCTAATCCAGCCAGCGATGTATTAAATGTGACTAAAGTTTCGGCTAAAGCCCAATATATCATCACCAATATGGCCGGACAAACTGTAATGAACGGACAGATTACAGATCACAAAATTTCGGTATCAAAACTGATCACCGGAGCTTATGTGATTTCAATTGAGGATCAGGGAGCCACTTCAAACCTGAAATTCATAAAAAAATAAAAATAAGCATTCTTCAAACCTGGCCCGGCAATCAATAAGCCGGGCTTTTTTATGTCTGAAGGATTGATCTTCCTGTAATATTGTACATTTTTACCTTTTCACAATTTTGCTGTTAATTAAATTTTCTATTTTTGAAAAGATTATTAATAAAGTTTAAAAATGAAGAAGTTATCATATACACTTTTATTTGCTTCAGGATTGGTTTTCGGACAATTCTTTGAAAAAGGCCAGGTTTATACCAAACAGGACACTTTAAAGGGTTCGGATACTCAATTCCGAAATTTTTGGGATGTCAAAAAATATGACCTTTCCGTAGAGCCTGATTTTGATCAGAAAAGTATCAAAGGAAATAATAAGATTAGTTTTGAAATCATTAAGGATGTTACCAATCCTGTATTTCAAATTGATCTGCAGCAACCTATGAAAGCTGATAAAGTGGAAGGAAACTTCTCTATTAAAAGTTATAAGCAAGACGGCGACTTTATTTTTATTACCGCCAATAAAAAGTTTAAAAAAGGAGAAAAGTACAGTATTGATATTACCTATTCCGGAAATCCTGTAATTGCTAAAAGAGCTCCCTGGGATGGTGGCTGGGTGTTTGCAAAAGATGAAAAAGGAAACCCCTGGATGACCGCTGCTGACGAAGGGATTGGAGCCTCCATCTGGCTTCCTACCAAAGATATATGGAGTGATGAGCCCGATAATGGCATTACCATGAAAATCCTCACTCCTAATGATCTTGTAGGGGTTGGGAACGGAAGGCTGATAGACAAAAAGACCAAAGGCAATACAACAACTTACACCTGGGAGGTAAAAAATCCTATCAACGCCTATTCTATCATTCCCAGTATCGGAAAGTATGTAAACTTCAAAGATACTTTTGATGGTGAAAAAGGAAAACTGGATCTGGATTACTGGGTACTCGACTATAATTTAGATAAAGCCAAAAAACAGTTTCAACAGGTAAAACCTATGCTTTCAGCATTTGAATACTGGTTTGGCCCCTATCCATTTTATGAAGACTCCTATAAATTGGTAGAATCTCCTCACCTGGGTATGGAACATCAAAGTAATGTAGCATACGGGAACGGATACCAGAACGGATACCTTGGAAGAGATTTATCAGGGACAGGAGTGGGTCTGAACTGGGATTTTATTATTATTCATGAAAGTGGCCACGAGTGGTTCGCAAATAATATTACAGCAAAAGATCAGGCTGACATGTGGATCCACGAAAGTTTCACTAACTATTCTGAAACTCTTTTCACTGAAAAATTTATGGACAAAAAATCTGCGGAGACATATGTTCAGGGAATCAGAAGCATTATTAACAATGACATCCCCATTATCGGCCACTATGGGGTAAGAAATGAAGGCAGTGGTGATATGTATCCCAAAGGCGCCAATATGCTTCATACGATGAGACAGGTGATCAATAATGACGAAAAATTCAGACAGATTTTAAGAGGGCTCAATAAAGATTTTTACCATCAGACCGTTACCACCAAACAGATTGAAGATTATCTATCCTCAAAATCCGGAATCGATTTCTCCACTGTTTTTGATCAATATCTGAGAACTGTAAAAATCCCTACTCTTGAGTATTCCCAGAACGGCGCAACGCTGAAGTTCCGGTATACAGATGTGGTTAAAAGCCTGAAGCTCCCCATCAGAATTGACGGAGATCAGACGATTACCCCAACAGAAGACTGGCAGATGGTAACTCTTAAAAAAAATACTCCTGTTGAGTTTAACAAGAACTATTATATCAATTATAAAAATGTTCAGTAAATAATAAAAAAGGCAAATTCGCATATCAGCAAATTTGCCTTTTTATTTTTTTAACCCTTGATGATTAATTTTAAGAAAAGTTTAATACCCTATCACGTAACAAAATGAGAAAAACAACAACTATTTAACTATAAAATTTAACGTAATGAGAAAAACAGCACTTAGCTTAGGCCTTTTTGCCGCTTTTTTAGCGAATGCCCAGTCTATAAAGACTACCATTGATCTCGTCAATGTAAAAGATGATAAAGTAGCCGTTACCATGGAATTTCCAAAAATGAAATCCGGTGATGTAAAATTTCATTTTCCAAAGACCGTTCCCGGTACGTATTCTGAAGATGATTACGGAAGATTTATAGAGGGTATCAAATTTTACGATAATAAAGGAAGGGAACTTACCTATTCTAAAGTGAATGATAATACCTATTCATTAAAGAACGCTCAAAATTTAAATAAAATCACGTATCTGGTCAATGACAGCTTTGATGATGAAATGGATACCTCAAAGCATAAAGCTGTATTTTCACCGTCAGGAACTGATATCGAACAGGGAAAAATCTTTATGGTCAATACGCATGGCTTTATTGGATATATTGATAATATGCAGGATGTTCCTTATCAGCTGGTGATCCAAAAGCCCACCGATTTTTATGGAACAACCGCTTTGGTAGATCAGGATAAGTCTGAAGCTACCGATACTTTTACGCTGGCTAATTATGCTAAAGTAACGGACTCTCCCCTTATGTATACCAAACCGGATTATATTACCTTCAATGCCGGTGGAATGGAGCTTGTATTGGGAGTATATTCTCCAACAGGAAAATATAAAGCTGCCGATTTTAAGGAAAATCTGGAAAAAATGGTCATTGCCCAGAAGAAATTCCTGGGAGATATGAACACGAATAAAAAGTACGCTATCATGCTTTATCTTTCCGGAGGTGACGGACCGAAAATTAAAGGATTCGGAGCTCTGGAACACCATGAATCAACGAGTGTGGTACTTCCTGAAATGATGCCGAAAGATGCCATCGACAAAACCATTACCGATGTAGTTTCTCATGAGTTCTTCCATACCGTGAATCCTTTGAAAACCCATTCTGAGGAAATTCACTATTTCAATTATGCAGATCCTAAAATGTCTCAGCATCTATGGATGTATGAAGGAGGTACGGAATATTTTGCCAATTTATTCCAGATCCAGGAAGGACTGATTACAAAAGATGAGTTTTTACAGAGAATTAACGAAAAAATCACCAATTCAAAGAATTATGATGATACCATGCCGTTTACGGTTATGAGTAAAAATGTACTGAAAGCACCTTATAAGGATCAGTATAGAAATGTTTATGAGAAAGGGACCCTTCTGGCCATGTGTCTGGATATTGAGCTGAGAAAGCTTTCCAATGGAGAGATGGGCTACCGTGATATGATCAGAAAATTATCTCAGAGATTCGGAGAGAACAAGCCTTTCAAAGATGATAAATTAATTGACGAACTGGTAACGGTAACCGGATATCCTCAGGTGAAAGATTTTTATAATAAATACATCGCAGGCAACCAGCCGACCCCTTACGCTGAATATCTAAGTCAGGTAGGTGTAGAATTACAGAAACAAGAGACCCCTCCGATTTTCTGGTTCGTGAAAGATCCTAACCAGACGGGATATGATGAGAAAAACAATGCTTTTGTATTTGATGAAAGCTCCGCCCTATCTCCTTTTGCTAAAAGTATCGGATTCAAAATCACTGACCAGGTTCTTGCATTAGACGGAAAAACAATTAACGTTCAGAATATGCAGGATTTCATTAATTATGCTAAAACAATCAAGGAAGGACAAAATGTTACCGTGACTGTTTTACGAGGTAATGGCGAAAAGAAAGAGAAAGTAGAATTGAAAGGAAAAGCGATTCTTGATAAACTGACAATGGAAATGCTTAAATTCAAAGCCAACCCTAGTCCGGCAGAACTGAAACTGCAAAGCCAATGGCTAACAGGTAAAAAATAAATAGAAAAGCGAGGGATATTTCCTCGCTTTTTTTGTTATAAAGAATTTAAAAACTTAATCAATAATTAGGTCATAAGTTCATCTATTCCTTTCTCCCTAATGAACATAAGGGCATTTACTATTTCCGCACTTCTTACTTAAAAAAATAATTTATACCTAACTGGAAATTAGTATTTTTTGAAGTTTCTCCACCCCCATTTTTAACAATATCAGTTAAACCGGCAGTATAACGGGCATTGATGCCTAATTTGGAAGTAAATTTGTACCCTAAGCCGATCCCCAGTCCAAAATTAAAAGTTTTTAATGAATCTTTATTACTCGCCTCATAAGAATTACCATTAATATCTCCTTTAGCCTGGGCATTGACCAGAAATCCAAATTCAGGACCCGCTTCCAGATAAAACTCAGGAGTGGCATTGTACTGAACCATTACAGGAACATTGATATAACTAAGGGTCTGTTTCATATTCGTTATGGTATACCCAGCAAAATCATAGTCGTCCTTTGCCTTTGCTCCCTGTTGGCTGTACACAACCTCCGGCTGAATACTGAATGCCTCAGAAATTGGAACATTTACCAATGCTCCGGCATAAAATCCAAACTTTGATTGGGTGTCATCTCCTGTTATGCTTGAAAGGTTACCTCCGGCTTTAATACCAAATTTCGGTCCCTCTGTAGATTGAGCGAATGCCATAGTTCCTATAGCTATGCATAAGCTTAGTAATTGTTTTTTCATATCATATGTTTTTTTTAAAATTGTATTTTAATATGATTAGAATTAAATATTCGAAACGATATAATCTATTTATCAAAACAGCTTTAATGTTTTCTATGAAAGAAACCATATCATTTTTAGTTGCAAGAATGTTATTTGACTATTATTTATAATTCTATTTTATAATATATTTTTAAAACTTTCACCTTTTTAGAAGGAGCTGTCCTAAAATTGACAGCTCCTTTATAAATTATATTTTTTATAAATTATTTATGAGCTTTTCTAATTCTTCTTTTATCATAGTTTGGTTAGGACTTCATCTCTCGCAATACCGCCCGGGCACTTTTTCCCTTCACATCACTAACTCAATTTCTACTTTTTGTAAGCCGACTCTTAGTTTGACCAAAAATCTTTAGGTAAAAATTCTTCTAATTTAGAAATATTAACCTTCTCACTTTGCCAAAAGTGTTCAATTTTCATAAGTCTGTCTAGATCTTTCCATAAGATCATCTTCCCAAAAATATTCATATTATATATTGCAATATCAACTCTAATTTTTTCAATTCCTACATGATACTTTTTGATATCTGATTGAAGTACTTCGTCAAAATCAAATAAGAGTTTGCAGCAATATAAAACCTCATCTTGTTTTAAAGGGAAAGTGTTAAATACAATAGGTCTTATTCTATTAAGTAAGGACTTCTCTTCAGGAATAAAATTAAAATGCTTAAAATCTGTCTTAGGTAAATTAAAACTATTAATAAGATATTGAGCAACTTTAGAAGGTGCTATGATATTTTTGAAATAGTCTTGTAGTTCATCCCATGTAGTCCATCTGTTCCTATCGAGAGAGAGATTGATTAACCGAAGATAAGCATATAAAAACAGTAATTGTGAATAATTTATTTGAACTTTTTTCATGATAAAAAAATTTAAAACCCTAACCAATTCCATCGCACAAACTTTGGTGCAGAACCTGATATCTTTAATGGAGCTCCACCAGTTACAATCCGCCCCGCATTTCCTATTCCTCCAATGCCTTTAGAAGCAGGTGGTCCTACTTGAATTTTTGGAACAGAAAATTCAATATATGAACCACTACCATATTGTCCTAAATCAACTTTACTTGCCTTTACAAAGGGAGAAACTTCTACATCCACTCCATATGGTTCCCCTCTAGAAGCATTTATTAAGCCACTTTTTTTAATTCCTTTAAGAGCAGTAAATGATGTATGGTGACGTACTTGAACCATTTCAGTTTTACTTATATACTCTCCCTTATAGATGGTTTTTGGACCTTCCTTAAATATTGGAACAGGCTGCTCATTGACAAATTTGTTACCGGCAGATTCTAAAATACCACCTTCAACATCTCCAATTATTACAGGTGTTGTTTTTCCTAGGGTTACTCCTACCGTAGTAGTTTTCGGAGTATTATTCAGCGTCCATGCACTTCTTCCTTCGGCAATAGTAGCACCTTTTAAGATTGTCTGCTGCGGAGCGCCTATATTAGCGGCCTGTACATTTTTGACTATCTGCTGTATTCCTCCTGCAGCCCCGCCTATGGCACCTCCTAGAGCCGCTCCGGACAAGCCTCCCATAACGGTACCTTCTATTACATCTTCACCAAACATCACTGAGGTAGCAAATCCGTTTATAGCTCCTGCCACAGCTCCTCCTGAAGCTCCTGAAATCGCTCCGCCTAAGACGCCTCCACTAATGCCCCATGTAGTGGCAGCCGCGGTGGCAGCAGAAGCGCCTACAGCAGCCCCTACGCCTCCTGTAAATGCACCTATGGCACCGCCCATTGCAATTTTACCCCATGTTGCTCCCCAGTCCCATTTAGTAGGGTTCCATGAGCCATTCGCTTTTACTCCTGTAAAATAAGCTCCTATTACAGCTCCTGCAAGAATCCAGACAAATTCCCCATTCGGGTCATTGTACATTAATGGATTATTCATCACATACCCGTACCTGTTGTAGTTTTGGGTATTAAATGGCGCCTGAATATTTTCATCAGCATTTAAAAACCTTCTTAGCAAGGGGTCGTAGAGCCTTCCATTCATATGGATAATCCCTATTTCCGGAAAATATTCATGACCGGTATAGCCCCTGTCTATTAATAACGAAGTAGTTTTAAGTTTTTTCTTATCCGTAATAACAAGCCCACCAGCCAGCTGAAGATGAGTAAGATTACCCCATGCATCAAAATGTCTACGCTCAAGCGGTTTTCCACTTAAAGAGCTGATGGCCAGAATACTTCCCAGGTAATCCTTATGCAACAACATGTAACTACCATTAGTTGCCTCAAAGCTTTTCAAATATACAATATCAGAATCATATGGCGATCCTCCGATATAAATAATATGTTTTTCTTTCCCGGTCGTATTGTCCTTCACCACTTCAAAGCTTCCTTCTTCACTGTATAATTTGGTGAATTTCCCGTCACCGCCACTGCTGAAATTTCCCCCATAAGTAACCCTCTGCCTCATGGCAGTAAGCCCGTACCGGAAGGCAACATTACCTTTTTGCCCCTCTACGAACACCGGATCGTTGTTTTCGTTGTATGCAATATGTTGGATCAAATCATCATTATAATTATTGACTCCTTCAGTATTCAGGCTCATTCCGGTAGATTGGTAGGCATTGTCAGGATTTTCAAACAATACTTTTCCTATCTGATCGTTCTTTAAGATCCTGCCTTTTACATCATAGATATTTCTGCTGGAAGTCGGTTTTATTCCCGTTACCGGGTTAGTCCAGTTGATGAGCCTGTTATTATCATCATAATCAAAGGTTTCTATAATATTGAAATTCCCCAGTACTTTTCTGGATATCAATTCATTCTTGATGGCATTAAAGTTATACTGAATATTGACTAGAGGCTCTCCCACATAATTTAAATGATTAATTTCCCGAATCATCCCCGTAGCATCATTATAGGTGTTGTTTACCTCTGAAGTTCCCAACATTGCTTTGAGTACCTGTGCTCTGGCATTGGTCTGTTTAAGTTCCCATAACACCTTCCCTGAAATTTGGTCTTTTACCTGATACAGTTCTCCATTCCATGGGCTATACAGGTTTTCAATGGAAGCGTTTGTTATACCCCCTAAAGATGTTATTTCTTTTTTATAGGAGATTACTCTTCCATTGCCGTCATAGGTTATGTTTTTGTCATAGAAGGAAGCCTCGGGGGATTTTTGGGCAGAGGAGGTAACCCTTCCCTGAGGGTCATATTTTATGGTGTAAGCATATTGTTTTCCATTGGAGCTACCTTCTTTTAAGATAAGCCTTCCTTTATTGTTATAAACAAAGGCGATCTTTTTATCCGTATCGTTTCCTGTAGTGGATTGCTCTTCCTGCCTGATCAGCTGCCCCAAGCTATTGTAAGTATACCTTTTCTCTCCCTTGGGGCTTATAATTTTGGACAAGGCCCCCATATAGCCTTGGTATTCGTACAGATATGTACCGGTAGAAGGGTCTACCATCTCTATTTTATTCCCCCATTCATCATAATTTGTGGTAATCATATTATTGGCATACTGCGCATGGATTTGCTGCCCTGCTGCATTGTATGAGAAGTCTACGGTTCCACCTTTGTCTGTAGATGAAATAACATTTCCTAAAGCATCCATCGTCTGGGAAGTTGTTCTTCCATAGTCTGCCGGACTTGTTTCCTTGACAGTGGTGGTCAAACCTGAAACCGTAGTTTCCGTCTGCTTCCCGGTAAATGCGGTAGCCTTTACCTTGGCAGGAAATACGGTGTCGTCATACATAAAAGTATTCCACTGGCTGGCAGTCTGTCCCTCAAAATAAGGCTCCGATTCTTTAATTTTCCTTCCCAATATATCATATAGGGCTTCTTTGGAAACATACTGTCCCTGCCCGAAAGCTTTAGCAGAAGTTTTATATTCCTGCCCCAGTTTATTCGTGAAAATTCTGGAAACATCACCATCGGGATCATTCCGAATAATGGTTATATTGTACAGGTTGTCTTTTTCATACTGATAAGTGGTAGTTCCAAGCAGGCTTGAAGCTTCACTAACCTGTTTTCCCCAGGCATCATAGGTATTGGTTAAGGTATTGCCATCAGGATCTGTTTGAGAAAGTACCTGCCCCCAGTCATTATAGGTAATTTTTGTTTCCAGTCCAAGGTTATCCGTTTTCTTAATGAGAAACCTTCCCGCTGGGTCATATTCATCTTTTTCAGTTTTTGAATTGCCATCGATTCCCGCTGTTGTTTTTTTGGCTATAATATTCCCAAATCCATCATAAGAATATTCTTCTACAATAGCATGGGTAGCATTATTTCCCGGGAAAAACCTGCTGGTTTTTAAAAGGTTGTTTTCATAAGCATATGAGGTAAAGGTATGCTGCGTATCGCCATAGGCCTCCGTAGTTTCAATCTTATTTGTCGGCCTTCCCACATAATAATTTTTTCCTGTACCGCCTATATTATGTTCATAGTTGAAGTCAGTGATGGAAACACCATATCCATAATCAGTACTGACTTCTAATCTTGATGGGAGGTAATAGTTTTCGTATGTCGTTACTTTTTGAATAAATTTCCCGGTTAAAAAGTCTTTAGTTCTTGTAAAATTAGGAACAGTGGCAGTAACAACTTTGCTTTTATCTGCCAGGGGTACAGATGTGATCACCTGTCCGTTCAGCAGTTTGTTCGTTTTGTAAGCTACAGATTCAAAACTTAACAGCTGGGTATTGTTTTCTGAGATATCTGCCGGGAAAATATCATTTTCACTGTTTGTCCTGATGCTCCACTCTTTTACCGGAGCTCCATCAATAAGAAGATCAATTTCCGATCCTGACCAGATTTTAGTGTTTTCGAACCCATCGGCATACCAGGAAGACTGTGCGGTCTGATGATAACCGATTATTTTTTTTCCTTGCAGGTTACCCGTGAGCCCCCTGTACCGGAAGTCCTGTTTTCTGTCTTCCTGTTGGAGCTGGGAAACAGCATATAGCTGGTCTGCCCTGCTCAAAGAATAATAAGGATAAAACGCTTTCTTTTCTTTTCTATAAAAACTAGGGTTAGTAGTATTATCAGGAATCATTTCCAGATACTTCACCGAGGTAGTCACCCCTCCCTGGGTAATTGAACTTATCCTGGCCAATTCGGAAAGTGGTGTAGGCCCTTTTATTTTCTTGAGGTATTGTTTCCAGTATAAAAAGACATTGTAATAATTATTCCCTGATTTTATCGGGCTTGTAAGAGGGGAAAACAATGTAAGATCCAGAATATCAGATGTGCCATATACCGGGCTTTGAAATAACCAGTTAGGTGTAAAATTCGGTGTTCCGTCAGCCTGAGACCCATTGGCCATTTTCGCACTGATCACATATCCGAAATCTCTATAACCATTTGCATATAAAGGATTAATCTGATTATAGGAGAAAACCTGAACTACATCGGATTTTCCATCTTTATTCATATCAGTAACAGAAAAGAAATATTGCTTGGCAAATTTTGCGTAATTACCCGTTATTTCCTTCTGGAACTTTCTGTAGGTGAAGAATTCTTTCTTCAGGAAAGGAGCAAACCCTTTGTCTGTTCCCATATAAAATCGCCAGTCATCGGCCTTTCCTACGGCATAATCTGTGATGGGAATGGTGAAATCAAGTTTACCGTCCCCATTATAATCCCCATATAATATCGGAAATTCCTGATCTTTAGTTTCAAGCAGAAGTCCGGAAAACCGTATTTTCTTCTCATATTGGAGGTAGGGAGTATTGCTTTTTACAAATTCAAGGACGGCATATTGAGAACCCCATACACTGATAATTTCCACTTTTCCGTCTCCGTCAACATCCATATATTTCTGGTCGGGATATGAATTTTCATTGAGAGCCGTAACAACGGTACCATATGGTGAACTTGGAGATTTAAGGTCTACCAGATATACTGTTTGAAAACCAATCGGAGCATTATCCCTAATAAAAAGATCAGGTATACCATTCCCATCAATATCACCTACATCCAGAGTGAGATTGTCATCACATGTAGGTGAACATGTTATATACAGATTCCTCTCGAATACCTTTACAAAAGCATTATTTCTCAAAATATAGCCTAAAACTTTGCCGTTTTTATATTCAACAACGCCATTACCATTGTATATCTGACCTTCTTCATCTAATAATGTACTAACCAATTTAGCGTTTGCCCCAAAGACCTGACCCGTACTAATTGTTGAAAAAGTCTCATTGAAGGCTCCCAGCTTTACCGTACCATTATTCATTAAGAAATCCAGATAAGAATCACCGTTAAAGTCTCCAACTAATTTTACATTATCAAAAGGATCAGATTCAGCTACATACTCTGCATAAGAAGAGTTTTCCATAGCCGGATAATTGATCATGACAGGGTTGGCAGGTTCATTATTGGCATTGTATTCCGTAATTTTATTGGCAAACTCGTAATTTGTCCCATTACCGGTATACTCTATAGTATATCTTTTAAACGGGGTATCATTTGCAAATACCTTAATCTCGGTGAGGATTTTGGTTTGATAATATTTAAGTCCCTGTATATAAGACTCTTCTTTTAAATCTCTATCTTTATAATTGAACCGGATAGTGTTGATATGAGGGGTATTCAGATCTTTATTGCCTCCCCATCTTATACCAGTTATTTTGGTAACGCCATATCCCTGCTCATAGAGGTAAGTAATATAATTACCTTGCGGATCTCTCCATTCGATTATATTATACTCAGTTGAAGTCCCGGCATCCTGCCCATACAAAGCCTGGGACCCATCCTCGAAAGTAACTTCCCAATATTCGGGCCCCTGCCACGGCTGTCCTGAAACTGCCCCCACAGATTTAATCTTTATATTAGAATATTTCTCCGTCACATATTCTGCGCCATCCCTGCCATATTCCCCGGATTTCAAAATCAACCTTTGACCGTTGTAGCTGTAATAGTCTGAGTAGCTCAGCTGGATTCCCTTTACTTCTTCGGCATTGTCTATATTTTTTTCAATTCTTTTGATTGCGGAGATTCCGGAAATACTCCATCCATATCCCACCATACCATTGCCCGACTCACTTGTATAAACCAGATTAATATTGGGAGTAACACTTTTTATGCCCGGTGGAACGTCAATGGGCAAAGAAAACTGGAACTGTCCGGCTCTGGTGACTTCTATATCCCCTTTGGTATCATGGAAATTCTGTGAAAAACAGAACACAGAAATAAAAGATAATATAAGGGATGAAAATAATTGTATTTTCTTATGATAATATTTTTTCATGGCATTATCTTTTAGTGATGTTTTTACTGAAAGCTCTTCCGTCTTTTAGCGTAAAACGCAGTACGTATACGCCCCAGTCATAACCAGTCATATTGATTTTCAATTGCCTGTTAAGGTCAGGTAAATTCTGTTGCTGAAATTTCCAGTGGACTGTACTGTGCTGGTATAATGAGACGGATTCTATCAGTCCGTCTACCTCTTCCGTCCAGTCAATAGTTAAGACATCACTGACCGGAACAGGATACAGTCGTATCTGTTTCCAGAATGTTTTTTCATCCATCAGCTGTGGCTCAGCTAATGCAGTGGTTTTAGATTGTTCAGCAGCCTGTTTGGCTGCAGAGTCAGGACCCCTGTACCGTTGGTTCCCGGCTTCGTCATATTTGAAGTAAACTTCGGTGACTTGGGCATACGACAACCCCAGGGAAGCGCATAAGAGTGATGCGCTTAAATAGATCTTTTTCATTGTATTGTGGTTTGTGTGAATGTAAAAACTATTCTAATTCCCAAAATAGTGAAAACACTATTTTATATTTCTTCATGTACAAATACAAAAAATAAATCTTTGTATTCTAGCTAAGACAAAGATGCTGGAAAGTAAAATAACTATCAAAGTGATAGTATCGTAAATTCATGAATTCACGTTCGTTAATTTATGAATCACACACAATTTAAAACCTGATTTCCAACAAATTATACGATTTATTGGAAATTACAATCAAATTCAATTTACAGTCTTTCCATCTCTTTTAAATAAGCAGAAAGCGGTGCGCCTGTTCGCTTTTTGAAAGCTTGGGTGAATGCCTGTTCGGTATTATAGCCCAACTCTTCTGCAATAGAAGATATTTTATAAGAACGAAGCTTTTTATCTTTTGCCAATCTTTTGATGGCATAATCAATGCGAAGATCATTTATATAGGTGGCAAAGTTTTTTCCTTTATGGGTATTAATAATTTCGGATAAGTACTTTGAGTTTGTTTTTATCTTTTTTGCAAGACTTCCCAAAGAAATTCCGTTATCTAAAAAATGTTCCTTAGCTTCAAAAATTTCAAGTTCCTTTAAAATAAATTGAGCTATATCTTCAGAAATAGTTTTCGTTGTTTTATCTTCTATAGCTCTTGGTTCCTGGAAATTATCTGAGAAAGCTTCTTTTATAGATGAGGTTTCTTTTTTAATGGTATTTTCATTAACAGAATAGATTAAATCTTGAGCAATCTTTCTATGTTTCTTTTCAGTATTTTTAGATTTGTAGTATAAAAATATAAATATTAATAGTATTAATGATAAAACTACAAAAGAAGAATAAAAAAGTAATTTTTTGTTTTTTAGTTCATTAATGATACTCTCTTTTTCTTTAAGAAGTTTTGGCTTATCATAGCGTCTGGGAATTTCTCGAGAAATGTATCTAAATTGAGAATCCAATATTTGATCAATTTTAAAGAACTTTTCAATATAATATAATTGTCTTTCATGATCATTTTTTCCTTTATAATAATCTATAAGATAAGGATATACTTCTCTTAGCTCAGGGAAAACATGTTTGCTTTGCCCAATAAGTGAATCTAACCGTGTAAAAATTTGTATAGCTTTTTCTTTTTCCTTTAATCCTGCATAAGACTGCCCTAAAAATAAAAGAGTATAGCTTTGATTTTTAATATTATTAGTTGTGAAAAAGTATTTTTTACATGGTAATAAATTATTTATAGCATTATTATACTTTTTTAATTTCAAATAATAAAATCCTGATTCCAATAAATATCCATGATACTGATATATCTTCCCATTTTCAGAGGTAAAAAGAAGCCCCTCCTTAATAAGCGTTTTGGCAGAATCCATTTTATTAATTTCTATATAAGTATCAGCTAGATTTACCCGAATATTATCATAATCTTTTTTGTCTAAATAGCTCGTATTATATAAATAATATCTTAATGTATTTGCAGCATCTCTATGTTTACCTATATAATTATTAAGGTAAGCAATACTAATTTCTGCAAATGCTATTTGTCTTTGATTTCCTTTTTCTCTAGCATATTCAAGTGTCAAAACGTAATTTCCCAATGCACCCTTTACATCATAGAATTTAGAATATAAATTGCCCCGAAGAAGATAAACTCTTGCGGGATAATAATCTTTATTCGAATTTTTTGTAATAATTTGTAAGCTGTCTAGATATTTTAAAGCATTAGGCAAATTCTCATTGAAATGCATCAATACATATCCTTCAGCTATCTTGTCCTCTTTTTTTTCTGCTTTTGCTTTTTGAATATAAAACTTAGAAATTATTTTGGCATTCTCTATTTGATTATTGTTATAGAATTTCTGCTCAAGCTCTTTATAAGAATATTTTTTTAATGAGTCAATGGAATTATTTTGCGAACAAAATAAATTGTAGAAGAAAACTAATAAAATACAATATTTAAATTTCATCATTTCGTATTTATCTCACAAAAATATCACATTTAAATTGTTTGATTATGTTTACAATCTTATTAAATCAAATTAGATTATATTTATTTCATTTTCAATTTGTTATATATACTTCAATGTTCTTAAATTCATGAATTCAAGAATACACTTACTCCAAAGATTAAAAAAATATTATTTCTTTGCTATATTACATTTTTAATACCTAATTTAATCACAATGAAAAAACAAATCAAAAAGGAAAAAAAATTATCTTTGGAAAAATTACAACTAGTAAAAATTAATAATCCTAAAAGAATTTTTGGAGGAACTAAACAAGTTATCGATGGTTGTAATAATCCCGATAACGGAAGTGGCAATGATCAAGGAGGGGTTGGTGGAGGTGGATACTAGTAAATTCATATTTTAAAATTTTGCTTATCATTAATTATTAATTTAAATGCACTATAAATTATTTTTCAGCCTTTCATTATTTATTATGATTTTTTATAAAGCTCAAAGAAATAATTCCGCTTTATCAATAACTACTACAAATGAACATTTTGGAATTAGAATAATTGATGAATACAGAAATTTGGAAAATTTAAAGGACCAGAACACTATAGATTGGATGAAATCTCAGACTGATTATTCAAATTCCCTTTTAAATACAATTCCAAACCGAAATTATTATTTAGAAAAAAGATTGGAACTGGACAAAAGGCAAGGCTATTCAATTTCGGATCTCAAAATTACAAATAATGACAAGTACTTTTATTTAAAGAGAAATGCAGGAGAAAAAATAGCAAAAGTTTATTATAGACAGGGATCTGAGGGAAAAGAGGAATTGCTCTATGATCCAACTAATTTTAATAATAATTATTCTGAAAGTAAACATAATTATATAATTAATTTAATCAGTCCAAGCTGGGACGGAAGTAAAATAGCAATCTCTTTAACTGAAAAAGGAAAAGAATTATCTGAGGTAGTAATTATGGATATAAGTAAAAAATACATATATCCTGAGAAAATTACCAATACAAACCCTTCAAATATTGGAGGTATTAAATGGTTGGAAGATAATAGTGGTTTTTTATATGTCTATTACCCAGTAATTGATATTACCTCAAAACAATTTAGAAAAGACACGCAATCAATAGTATATAAAATAGGAGAAGACCCTAAAAAATTGAATGTTGTTTTTTCAAATTCAAACAATCCTAATCTAAAAATCAACAGGGAAGAATTCCCTGTTGTATTAGCTTTTAATCAAGATGATAAATATTATATTGGTATATTGGTAGATGCGGAAGATTTTAGGAAAACTTTTATTATTGATAAAAAAGATTTGCTTAGTGGAAAAAATAACTGGCAAGTATTATATGATAAGGACAGTAAAGTTTATTCTATAAAACTATCAGAAGATGATATTTATTTTTTATCAGGATATAATTCTCCTAATTACAAATTATGTAGAGTTAATGTTAAAACAAAGGAGTTCAAAAATCCACAAGTACTAGTTCCTGAAAAAAAAGATGAGGTCATTACTCAATATGCACTTACGAAAGATGGAATTTATTATGCAACTAGAAAAAATGGTGTAGAAGCAAAACTATATCTTTATAAAGATGGAAAAGAAACGTCAATAAAACTTCCATATGTGTCGGGAAATATAAGCTTGCAATCAAAAGGTAAAGATTTTCCTGATATATGGATAAATTGTTTAGGGTGGGCAAATGAAGAACAACGGTTTAAATATAACCAAATAACAAATACTTTTAAGCCTGAAAATCTTGCTCCTCTTACAGAATATCCTGAATTCAAAGATATTATAGTAGAAGAAACTACGATTAAATCTTATGATGGAACAGAAGTCCCTTTATCTTTGATTTATGATAGAAACTTAAAAAGAGATGGTAAGAATCCCGTGCTAATTCAAAGTTATGGTGCATTTGGAACATCTTTCTCACCTTTTTTTGCAAGAAGTTACCTTGTGTGGGCTAGTCAGGGAGGTATTTTAGCAATTGCTCATGTAAGAGGAGGTGGAGAAAAAGGAGTTCAGTGGCATATTGATGGACAAAAAATAAAGAAACCGAATTCTTGGAAAGATCTTATTGCTTGTACAGAATATTTGATTAAAAAAAAATATACTTCTTCAAAAAAAATTGCTATTTGGGGAGTTAGTGCTGGAGGAATAACAATAGGTAGGGCCATGATTGAAAGACCGGACTTATATGGTGCGGTAATAGTGGAAGCAGGAGTTTTAAATACAACAAGATATGAAGGTATCGGTGAAAATGGTTTTAAAGAATATGGAAATCCTAATAATTTAGTAGAATTTAAAGGACTATTAGAAATGGATGCCTATCAGCACTTAAAAAAAGGAACAAAATATCCTGCAACTTTAATTACCTCTGGAATTAATGATCCAAGAGTTGCTTCGTGGGTGCCAACAAAGTTCGCAGCTAAACTATTATCCTATAATATTTCAAAGAATCCTGTTCTATTAAAAGTAGACTATGAAGGAGGTCATGGAAACGATATTCCTGCAGCACAAGCATATTCTACTTTGAGTGATATATTTGCATTTGCATTTTGGCAATTAGGTCATCCAGATTACCAACCGAAAGAAAACATAAAAAAGTAACACCTTATTTTCCTTTCTAATCTTTTGATGGATACATTTTCCGTATTCATCTTATTTTCATGCAGGGAATTTAAGGAAGATATAAATTCTCACCATGATTTGGCATATGATTTATACATTCCCAAGATATTTTCTTACGTTTTTTTTATAGTTATTCTAAAGGTACTACCCTTTCCTACTTCAGTCTGAGAGATTTTAATATCTCCGTTATGGTATTCATGGATTACTCTTCTTGCCAGCGATAATCCCAGTCCCCAACCTCTTTTTTTTGTAGAATAGCCCGGTTTAAAGGCATTCCTGGCCTGTTGTTTTGTCATTCCACTTCCATTGTCTTTTACTTCCACAAGAATACTTTTATTTCTTTCAAAAACGGACATGGTAATAGATCCTTCCCCTTTCATCGCATCTACTGCATTTTTTACCAGATTTTCTATTACCCAGCTCATCAGAATTTTATTATGAGGAACCAGAACTGTATAATTTGGAAGCTGTAGGGTAAAATTAACCTTTCTGGAAATTCTGGTTTTTAAATAATCATAATTTACCTGAATTGTTTCATTGAAATTCATATCATTCAGCTCCGGCACAGAACCTATTTTTGAAAACCTTTCAGAGATCGTTCTCAGCCTTTCAATATCTTTTTCTATCTCGTGTACCCCTTCTGAATCCGGATTTTCCAGCTTCATGATCTCCATCCATCCAATCATAGATGATAAGGGAGTTCCGATCTGGTGAGCTGTTTCTTTGGCCAATCCAGCCCAAAGGTATCCTTCGTCTGTTTTCTTTATCGTCCTGAAAAACCAGAAAGAGAAACCGAAATACAAGAGTATAAATAATCCTAAAATATAAGGTGAATAACGAAGGTTATTAAGCAGTCGTGAATTGTCATAATAGACAAACTGGTTATTTCCGTCAGGTACTTTAATTTCTATAGGATCATAGTTTTTCTCCATATTCCTGATGAGATCCTGCAGCTTTTCGGGATCTTTTATGGTATTTTCAGGGATATTCCTGTAATATCCCAAGTCAAGGATGGCCTTTTTATTTTTATCGGTTACAATAAACGGAATGGTATTATTGATATTCAGAATCTCCGGTAAAAGGTCCAAAACATCGGTATCAGGAGTTTTCACTTCCTGCTGGATCCGTATGGCTTTGGATAGAAGGCTGATCCTTTTAATTTCTTCTTTTCGGAGGAAATTAATCAGTGATGTAGATGCTACTACAATGCCTACCACTAAGGCAGTCATTACAACAAAAATAATCCAGTTATTCAGTCTGGTTAATATGGATTTCCTCAAAGTTTTTTATTTTAAAACATTCAGAATTTTCTGCAGCTCTGTACTTCCACTTCCCTGATAGTTATTGATAATAATTGAAAACACGTATTTTTTTCCATCTTTAGCAGTATGATATCCTGCAAAGGATTTGGTGTCTCTCATGGTTCCGCTTTTCATTTTCATTCCATTCTCCTGAACCGGGAAACCGTCCTGATAAGCTTCAAACCAGGATTGCTTTTTAGCATATAGTAACGCTTGTACCTCTGCTTTTGCCGCCACATAATTCTGAGGGGAAAGTCCACTGCCATCAGCAAAATTAATCATATTCGGATTAATTCCTTTTGACTTCCAAAACTCCTTCAGGTAAGTGACTCCACTTTTAAAGCTTGGATTTCCTTTTTTCTCTTTTCCTAAGGTTTTAATTAAAGTTTCCCCATAAAGATTAACACTTTTTCTTAAAAACCAATACACAATTTTATCCAGCGTTGGAGATTGATAGGTCAGGATAATAGTATTCTTTGGGGCTTCCAAGGCCTTCTTTCCTTCTATTTCAAGTTGAGAATTAGTTATGGCTTTTCCTGAGATCTCAATTCCTGATTCTTTTAGCCATTGCTGTACTTCCACAGCCAGTTGTAAAGGAGGATTGGGTGTAGAACCGGAAACGGTGACCGTTTTTCCGCCCGGAAGCATACCGTTGATTAAGGCAACATCAGAATGAGGAGCTGTAAAGATGAGACTCTGATCTGAGCTTCCTCCTGTTTTTAGATCATTCAGCCATTTTACACCTTCCAGAGGATAGGAAAAGTTTTTAAAATCTGTTCCGTTGATGTTGATATCAAACTGGTTTTCCCTCCAGTTGATCCCCCAGACTCCTGCTCCATAATAATTTCCAAGATCATCCCAGGGCCATCCTCCGGGAATCGTCTGATGGTCAAAATAAGAATCATCTATGACCAGATCACCGGATATTTTTGTAATTCCGGAATTTTTAATGGCTTCAATTAATTTCTTTTTAAAGCTTTCGGGTTTATAGGCATCATACCGCCAGCTTCCCAAAGTAGGATCACCATTGGAACTGATGAAAAGGTTTCCATTCAAATTTCCCCCGGATATACTTCCGGAATAACTGGAAGTAGTGGTATACGTATAATTTTTACCTAACGTTTCCAACGCGGCTCCTGCTGTAAAAATCTTCTGTGTAGAAGCTGTTGAAAGACCTTTATTTCCCTGATATTCATATATAAAATTCCCATTATCATCTGAGACATAAAATGACAGAGCGGAAGCAATGGTTCCTGAAGAATCCATAAGGTCTTTGGTAGCTTTATCTAGTTTCTGGGCTATATTCTGAGCAGAAATAACCTGTACAGAAAGGGTGAGAACTGCAAGTGTTTTTCTCATTGCATTGTTGTTTTTACTCTAAACTTTATTAAGATGTCTGAATCACCGGTCTCAATCATATTATTGACTGACTGAACAGGACTAAAAACATTTTTATTCATTCAAATTCTAATCAAATATACTTAAAATAAAAGCTTCTCATATTCTTTGAGATCATGGTGCCCAAAAAGGATCTGATGGTCAGGCGACTTTTCAAATGACCGATCGTATTTAAAATATTTCTCATAATCATCTTCGTCTATAAAGATATCCATCTGACAGGCTTTTATATAGTTTGCCTTTTCTCCATAATCTTCAATAAAAACTTCAGATTCAGTCCACGGTTCCTGATGACAACGAAGACAGGACCGTTGGTGAACAGCTTTATTTCCGCATATTTCACAGTGCTGTAAATTTTCAAATAATGCTGAAACAGTATTTTGTCTATCTGGTGGAAACACCTGTAACGGAATAGTTTTCATAAGCAGATAATAATTGGGTTCCTGCCAGGAAAAAGAAATACCTTCCGTCCCGTAAGTCGGTTCTTCTGTATATAAGCATAAGTTCTGAAGATCATATTCAATGTCAGCTCTTACAATATCCTTTATATTAAGCTGTATTTTATTGTTTGATCTGATATTCAGTTCTTCGTCAATTTCGATAACCGGCTTCTGGGTAAGGTAATGGCTCAGGCATAAAGTGGTTTCCCAGGAATTTATTGATCTTTTTTTTCCTTCACTTCCACAGATCTCGCAGGTTTCCATAGAAAGTGCAGTGTACTTTTCGGTAATATTTTTAATGACTGTATTAAGCTCCTTATCTTCAGAATAGGTGTAGCAACGGAGCTCTCCATATTTTTCTTTACCAAAAATATCTTTTTCAGTGTTCCAGCCTCCAATGGCAAATTCAAACAGCATTTGTTTGATCAGCGCATTCCACCCGGTGCTGTTCACCTGAAAATTTTTCAGATTACGTTCTATGAAAGCATTGATCACATCCTGTTTCATAACAGTGTGCTTCCGGATTCTATTTCATAAGGTTCTTTATTTTTTTCAAAAATCCTGGTCGGCTCACTTCCTTCAACAGTAATGGAGTCTCCCGTTCTTCTGATCCAGTTTCCTTCTCTGAGTCCTACTACTTTACTGTCATTCTGGGTAAGAAATTCTTTGATTCTGGTTTCTCTGGTTTCTCCATTGTGTTTCAAATCGGGATTCGGATCAAGATAATGAGGATTAATATTAAACGGAACAAGTCCCATGCAGTCAAAACTCGGCGGATAAACAATCGGCATATCGTTCGTGGTTTTCATGTTTTGTCCACCAATATTACTTCCTGCACTGCATCCCAGATAAGCTTTACCACCTGTCACATTGTCCTTTAAAACAGACATCAGCCCTTCTTCATGCAGTGTTTTAACTAATAAAAATGTATTTCCGCCGCCTGTAAAATAACCTTTCGCCTGATGTAAGGCTTCAGCTTTATCTTCAAATTCATGAAGACCTTTTACTTTAATGCTGATGGTTTCAAAGAAGGAACGTGCTTTTGCAGTATACTCATCATGAGAAATACCACCGGGTCTTGCAAAAGGAATAAAAACAATTTCGTCAATTCCTTTATATAACTGGATTAATTCTTCTCTTAAATATTCCAGATATTCTCCACCGAAAATGGTGGATGTGGAAGCTAATATGATATTCATACAGGGAAAATATATTGATTATTAAAAAAAATACTGAACTACAAAGATAAACTCAAACGGTAACGAATCAAAAATTAAACTAAAAAAAACATCAATCCCGTTAATATTTTCTAAAAAAACTTAAAGCTTCTAAAATTTGAGTTTTTATGGAATTATTATTGAATTTCAGAAGTTAGAATTTTAAATATAAGATTATGAAAACGGTTAAAGTTAATATTAAAAATCTATTTTTAGGTTTAATTCTAGTAGGAGGTACTAGTTTAGTAAGTGCACAAACCACTCAGGCAGACAGTACGAAGAATACGGCTACTACAACTGCTGTGAGTCAATCGGGCAACTCTACTATTGAAGGTCTTAAAAAACAAATCGAAGCCAATCCAAAGGATACGGAATCGCTATCAAAACTGGCTGCAGCTTATCAGGATGCTTCAGACTGGACCAATGCGATTGATACCTGGAAAAAAGTATCTGCTTTGTTACCGGATTGGGCTCCGTCTTATTATAGCCAGGCATATGCCTATCAGTCTGCGAAAGATGATGCCAATGCAAAACTTGCTTACGAAAAGTATGTTGCTACGGTAAAACCTGAAGAAGTAGAGCAGAATAAGAAAAATCTGGCTTATGCCTATTTCTATATTGCTTTTGCAGAACAAAAAAGTGATCCTGGCAAAGCAAAAGAGCATATTGCTAAATCTTTACAGTATGATCCTACCAATCAGGATGCTATAAAACTTAGCAAGACTTTAAACTCATAAAAATAAGTAAAACCGGAAAATTTTCCGGTTTTATTATTTCTTGGCCTCTAATTTTTATTCTTTATTGTAATTGGAAACTATAAATTATCTCACCAGAATCGCCAATCCGTCATCTGAAATCTTGATTCTTGGCTCTTGATTCTTGGTTCTTGGTTCTTTTCCCCCTAATCAATCCTTTTTCCAAAAAAATCTGTTTCGCCATGCAAATGCCGGATAATTTTTTCAATATTCCGCTGAATACCGGCTTCAGTTTTCAAATTATTGATATAGCGGATCAGTTCATGCCGTCTTGAAGGAATCAGTTTTTCAAAATTGGCTGTAGCCAGATTACTGTCCCTGATCGCCTGTTCTAGCTGAGGATGGATGGCAATACTTCTGTCGGAATCATCATATTCTAATGTTACTTCAATGGTTTCACCTATCCTTTTCGGAGAATTTTTCAGCATGAGTAAATTCACATAGAGTCTCCATTCCCCTACATATTTCATTAGGTTCTGTTTAAACTCTTTACCGTTCACTGTTCCTTTTACCGGAATCGGACTTTTATTCCTTTCTGAATCCTCAAAAATCTGATCCAAAATCTCTTCAGGAACAAAAACGAAAGGATTAATCCCTATGATTTCCAGTGTTGCTGTAAAATGCTTGTTTTTCATGGACTAACAAATGTAGGATGATTTTGTAAAATGTACAATGTTATTTGTATAATGTATAATGTATGGTGTTAGGCTGTGTAGATGATAAAATATTTCATCCGGCTTGTAAACTCTCCTGTTCAAATATAAGTTCTACATCCTATACTATATTCCCTCAAACACTCCCACCCTCAAACTCATATCCCGAACCCTGGACCTCGTAACTCAAAATTCATATTCAGGAACTCAATTAATTCCCCTATCTTTGCAGAAGTAAATCTATTTAATTTAACGAAATGAAATTTTTTATTGACACAGCTAATTTAGAGCAAATCAAAGAAGCTAAAGATCTTGGTATTTTGGATGGTGTAACTACCAATCCTTCATTAATGGCTAAAGAAGGAATCCAGGGAACTGAAGCAATCAAAAACCATTATAAAACGATCTGCGAACTTGTAGACGGAGATATTTCTGCAGAAGTACTTTCTACTACTTATGAAGAAATGATCAAAGAAGGAGACGAATTGGCTGCTATCCACCCAAATATCGTAGTAAAGATTCCAATGATCAAAGACGGTATTAAAGCGTTAAAATATTTTTCTGATAAAGGAATCAAGACTAACTGTACATTGATTTTTTCTGCAGGGCAGGCTCTTTTAGCCGCAAAAGCAGGAGCTACTTATGTTTCTCCATTCTTAGGAAGATTGGATGACATCTCTACAGATGGATTAAACCTTATCCAGGAGATCAGACTTATTTTTGATAATTATATGTTTGACACTGAAATCCTTGCAGCTTCTATCCGTCACTCAATGCATATCATTGACTGTGCTAAAATTGGAGCTGATGTAATTACTTCTCCACTTCCTCCGATCTTGAGCTTGTTAAAACACCCATTAACAGACAGCGGACTGGCTCAGTTTATTGCAGATTCTCAGAAATTAGCATAAAATTGACAACAATCTTAAATATAAAAATCCCGGAACCAATCCAATGTTCCCGGGATTTTGTTTTATAATAGCCTGCTTATTTCAACAGGTCGAGCTCAAGAATATTATTTTCCTTCTGTACATCATTCCTTCGTTTTATTTCTTTATCCCTTTTTTCTGAATCAGAAGCAGTGGTCATTTTTCCTGATGCATCTATTTCTTTAATAACAACCCCCTGGGCCATCATCTGCCTTTCGCTTTTCATCGGATCAGCACGATACTCTTTAAAAGCTTTTCTATATTTCTCTTCATTCACCATAATGATCGGGTTAAATCGTTCTTTCTCTTTAGTACTCTTCCATTCATATCCTGCCGAAAGCTTTGTATTTCCTTTTAACTCAAATGAATGGGTATGGGTAGCGTCTTCAAGCTTTACAATTAATCCCGGAAGCCCGTGAAATTTATAGGGTCCATCCTGAATAGGAAGATCTGTGGTAAACCAGGCGGTCCATTTTCTGCCGATAAAGTCACAGACTGCTTTCTGAACAGTAAATTCGCCAATTTTTGTTTTATCAGAAAGGATGTTCCATTGCTGTTTTCTTTCATCTTTTACCATATATTCGTCAGCAATCAGGTTATTGAAAAAAATCACTGAATAATCCGGATACATCTTTTCAACACTATACCGTATTTTACCTTTATATTGAATGCCTGAGAAGTTTAATTCTTCACTTCCGGCCTTAAACTGTTTTTCCATAGTTGCAGCAATAAGAGAATCTGTTTCAAAGGTATCTTTACTGTAAAATTTTGAACCTTTTGGAACAACATCCAGCAGCATGATCTCCGTCTCCGGTTGGCCTCCGGCAGTAGAATCTGTGACATACCGGTACTCATACATGAATCTCTGATTCTGTGCATTGGCTATGATGCTCACTAAAAGAATCGTTAAGGCGATTAGTTTTTTCATTGTTAGTTATTTTGTGTGATGTAATCTTATTTTTCTTCGGAAATATTTTTAACAACCCTGCAAGGATTACCTACAGCTACCACATTTTCAGGAATATCTTTAGTCACTACACTTCCTGCTCCTATTACGGAATTATCTCCTATGCTTACTCCGGGCAGAACAACAACATTTCCTCCCAGCCAGACATTGTTTCCTACAGTAATGGGATGAGCATATTCCAATCCTTTATTTCTCTGCTTTGCATCAAGTGGATGGCCGGCAGTATAGAAACTGCAATTGGGACCTATAAAAACATGATCTCCAAACCTTACTTTGGCACAGTCTAAAATAACCAGGTTGTGATTGGCATAAAAATCTTCGCCCACTTCAATATTATATCCGTAATCACACCAAAAAACAGGTTCTATGCAAATATTTTCCTTCGTACTTCCAATAATTCTTCTGATGAGCCGGCTTCTGTTTTCAGCGTCAGAGTTCTTCAATTCATTATATTCCTGGCACAGGTCTTTACAGGCAATACGCTCGCTGATCAGTTCCTTGTCATAGTTTGCATCATATAAAAGTCCGGCTGCACATTTTTCCTTTTCTGTCATAAGATGATAAGTTGAAAATTTATTTGTTGCTTAAAAGGTAAGAATATTTGCAATAATAGTAATAATAAGCCTGTTTAAAACTAATCAAGTTCAATAAGTATTCTTTTACACAGCAGATATTATTTTCTGATGTTGGCTATGGTCGATTCCTTAAAAAACAAAAACAGAATGCCGGTGACATTCTGTTTCAATAATAAATGATATAATTTAATTCACCAGGTCCGGTTCTATCGGATTGTTATCTTTTTGAAGCGATTCTTTTGTTCTTTTTTCCATTTCCCGGTAAACCTGACTGGGGTCAGAAATTTCTTTTCCATCGGAGGTTTTCACCTTAAAGGCAAACTTAGTATTACCGTCTCCCCCATTTTTCATCATCAACTCTCTCATATTTTTAGTAGGATCATTCACATAGGCTTTCCATGCCTTTTTAAACTGATCTTTCGTTACCTCAATTTCTTTTCCGAATCCTAATATCTTTACATTTTCAGGAACCTGCATATCTTTTTCTGCATCTACAGATTTTACAGTTTTATTACCTATCAGCGTCATGCTGTGAGACCCCGTAGCATCTTCAATCTTTACAATAAGCCCTGGCAACCCGTAAAATTTATAAGGACCGTCCTGAAAAGGGATATCTGTAGTAAACCAGGCTGTCCACTCTCTTCCTCCAAAGCTTGTTGCTGCTTTCTGGGCATTATATTCTCCAATTTTTTGCTTATCAGGGAGTATTTTCCACTCAGGCTTTTTATCTTCCTTTACTTTATATTTGTCAGTAGAAATATTTTTGAAGAGAGAGGTTTTAAAATCCGGATATTCTTTGGTTACTTTATAAGAAACCTGCCCAGATTTTTCCCTTCTGTTAACACTTATGTTTCCTCCTCCGGACTTCAGTTGTCTTTCAAGTTCGGCTCTTCCTATGGAATCTGCTACAAATTTATCATGGCTGTAATAACTGGATCCCTTTTTATCAATATCCAGCAACATCATTTCTTTTTTCACTTCTTCCTTATGATTGGAATCCGGAATAAAGTTGTATTCATAAAAAAACCTATTGGTCTGGGCACTGGTGAAGATCCCCAGTAATATAAAGAACAGAATTTTATTTTTCATAATGATTTGTCAGTAAAAGCTTTGTCAATATCAATATTGACAAAGCCTGATGAAACGTTATTTCTTTGTCTGAATTCTTATTTCGTTCCGTGTGCCTTTAGCTTTGTTTTCTTTGAAAATAGTAACGCCTGCAATATTTTCAGGTTTTAAGGCATCCGCTTCTTCTTTAGATGCTTCTCTTCCATCTATATAGTATTTCAGATCATCCCATCCGCTTACCTTGAATTTTTTTATGCCATTCATGGCAATATTCCCGTCACCATCTTTTTTAATATAATCCGCCTGCATTACCATCACTTTTGGAGAGCTGCCTACTGAGGTGAAACTTACTTTCCTGAAATTCTTTGTATTTTCCAACGCGGCTTTTTCAGCTTCAATTCTTGCCTTCACTCCTTCTTTTCTGGCCACCTCACTTTCTAATCTCGCTTTGTCTGACTCTATTTTGGCTTTATCATTTTCTTTTCTTGCCTTTTCATTTTCCTTCATGGCATTTTTAGCCTCTTCCATTGCCTTTTTAGCTTCCTTCATCGCTTTTCGGACTTCTGCTTTTTCTTTTGGACCCAGGTCTTTATAGAATACCGTTTTATTATTTTTAGAATATATTACAGTAGGACTTTTAGGTTCATCAGGAGAAGTAGGTCCTGCCAAAGGTTCAGGTATTTCAATTTCCATATTCTCAAGTGCTTCCATTTGATTTTTCCATTCAGGAGATTTGAAATATTCTTCCGTATCCTTAAGAGCTTTTTGGTCAGCAATCTTGCTTATTTCTGAAGCAAGTACATTTATTTCTTCAATTTTCTTATTAAAAGCATTGCTGCCGGGTTTCAGTTTATCCAGTTCCTTTCCTTTTTCATCCATCTTCTTTTGGATTTTAGACAACTTTTTATCATCATCAGAATCATTCGCCTTTATTTCCTGAATTTTCTTCTGTTCAGTTTCTCCGGGTCTTACTGTATCTTTTTGAATTTGTAAAACGGCATTTTTAATGGAGATATTCGTTTCTTCAATTTCTTTATTTTTAGCATTCACCATATAGGCAAAAGCCACTGAAAATAAAACCGGTAATGCAAAAATTCTTCGCGCATACCCGAATTTGGTGTTAGGTTTTTGTAACATTTTAAGTCTTTTTTTAAGGTTTGAACTTAGAAACGGACTGGTGGCAGGCAACTGTGTTCCGGAAAAGTGGCTTGCTAAAAGCATCTGCGCAAATGCTTTGGTGTCCGAATGTTTTACGGCTTTTTTGTCAGCCAGATATTCATGGATTAAATTAATTTCTCTTTTGATAAGGTGAAAAAATGGATTGAACCATAACACAGAGGTGATCACTTCAATAAAGATTTTATCAAATGAATGCTTCTGCTCAATATGTACCATTTCATGCTTTAAAATTTGTTCTCCGATATCAGAATTCAAGGTGATTGCATTCTTCCAGAAAAGGTTTTTAAAATATGAAAATGGGGCTTCTGTCAGGTCTGTACGGTAAAAATTAATGCCGTCAAAGCTTTCTTTCTGAAACTGTTTTTTAAACTGCTGGATTTTAAGAATCCCATAGCTCAGTTTTCCTACAAAATAGAGAGAAACCAGTCCCAGAGCTGAAAAAATAATGTTAAAATAAATGTGACCATGGTCTATATTTTTTGTTGTATTAAAATTCTGAATCTTATCAAGAAGCATATACATATCATTATTTACTTCTATCGTAAAATCGTCTATCCTGATCAAAGGCAGCAATAATGAGATGAGTATTGCTGACAAAAGGTAAAATCTGTTATAATGATGAAATGTCTTGTCTTTTAAAGACAACTGATAATATAAAAACATTACACCAGAACATACAATTACTTTTCCAAAGTACAGAAGCAGTGTTTCCATGATTGTTAGCTTTTCTTTTTCAATTCATCTAATAGCATTTCAAGGTCCTGAACGGTCATTTCATTTTTCTCTACCAGAAACGAAACGGCACTTTTGTAGGAACCTTTAAAATAATTCGTCACAAGGCTTTTCATTGTTTTCCCCGAATATTGTTCTTTAGAAACCAACGGATAATATTCATGCTGTCTTCCGTAGACATCATAATCTACAAATTCTTTCTCCTTTAATACTTTCAAAATTGTAGAAACGGTATTGGTATGTGGTTTTGGCTCAGGAAAAAGATCAAGAATATCTTTAAGGAATCCTTTTTCTATTTTCCACAAATACTGCATTACCTGTTCTTCTGCTTTGGTTAAGGTTTGAATTTTCATATCCTTTTCATTTATCATTAAGGTGATATATGATCCATGCATCTTATATCACTAAGAAATTAGTTATACAAATGTAGACATAAAATTGAATCTAACAACTATTTTTTTAGTGATAGGAGATGCTAATACATTAACACATTGATAATCAAATAAATAAATTTATATTGAATATACATATTTTTTAGTGGCAGTAAATTATCAGCTATATAATCAGCAGAAAAGTGATGATTTCACCTTTAAATTCTTAAAACTTGTTAAAATTTATTAAATAAAATTAAAATGGATTTGTCTAAACCGGGAAATTATATTTATTTTAGTGCTTTAAAAATTTCTCATGAAAAGATATAATTTATTGATTGTACTATTACTGCTTATTTTTAACGTAACAACAGCACAAAAGAAGAATTCTCCGGCTGCTGATCTCAGTGTATTAAAGGAAACAAAATCTAAAATTGAGGCTACTGTTCCATTGGTAATGCAGCATCTTCAGAACATTGCTACCAAAGAAAGCGATAATAATATTGTCACAAACGGAAAAATTGCTGTGGGTAAAGAATATAAAATTTTGGAATCTGAATGGTTTTTATACAGAAACAATATGAAGAACTGTATTCTTAATAATTCTTCCAAGAAAGCTAAAAAATGTATGGAGTATCATACTCAATATCTGAGAAATACATTAATCAATTATAATAACTATATTACAAACCTTACCAAAAAAAATGGATACCTGGGAGTGGAAGGTGATACAAAATTTGATTTCAAGCCTGCAGAACTTGCTACAAAGCTAAGTGAAGCTTATTTCAGTGCTAATGAGGCTGCCGGAAGGATGAAAGCAAATCAGAAAAGAGAGTTTTTGGATCAGACCATGTCTGATGATAATAAGCTGACTCCTTACGCTCAATTGGCTCCGTAATACAGAGGTAATGAATAAAAAACAAAAGAGAATCACAAATGTGGTTCTCTTTTTATTTGAAGTAAAAAAATCTCCGCCAAGCAGTTTTGTGGTACTAATCATAAAACCGTGGGGAAAAAGTAGAAAATGAGGCGGAGATTAATTTTCTTTCATAAAGCTCTGTACTCAGCTGTCCTAATTCTGATTATTCAGAGCTCTTACAAAAATAGCTTTATGTCTCGTACAAGTAAAAGGATAGATGTAGAATTAAATAATAATAAATGTAGAACTAATACTACTATTTTATAGAAAAAACTAGAAAATGAAAAGCCCCAAACCAGGCTACCGGCTATTATTTATCAACATATAAGATGAAATATCATACTTTAACACCGTAAGGTCAACACTTTACATCCCCTATCCACCCTCATTCTCAACTCCCAACTCCCAACTCTCAACTCTCAACTCCTCACCTATCTCCACCAGTAATAATAGTTGTGAAGTCCGTCATATTCAAATCCACAACGTGGGTAAAGGGTATTTCCAATATCATTGGTTTTCTCTGTTTCAAGCATTAGTCCACATGCACCGGTCTCTTCACACCATTGTTTACTGCGGTCAATTAAAGCTACAGAAAGCCCTTTTCCTCTATAATCAGGATGTACAAACAGATCACTCAGCAGCCACTGCTTCTGTAGTTTGGTGTAATGAAAAAGCTTGTAAAGCTGGACAAATCCTACAGCTTTTCCGTCAGCTATGGCAAGAAACAGGTCTGATTCGCTGTTTAAAAACCTTTCTTTTAAAAAGGCCTTTCCTTTTTCCAGATCTGATTCCTGTCTGTAGAAGATACGGTAAAGATTAAACAATTCTGCTGTTTCATTCAGATCTTCAAGACCCGCTTTTTTAATGGTGTAATTCATCGTTATATTTATTTGTATTAACGGTGCAAAAGTACCTTTAAAGAGGACTGGTTTTATACTCCAGATTAAAGTTATACAGCTAGTCCAGAACGAAGATGTATTATGGTCATCCAGCCCATTTTCCGCATGTTCTGGATTTTATATCTATGAATAACATTGGATCTTTGCTGTACATAAACAAAATCATGACAGATATTATTCAAAAAATCAACAATACAGACTGGCACTCTATTACTGAAGCTATGCATCAAAACGGATATGCCGTTATTCGTAATCTCTTATCAGATGAAGACTGTGAGCTGCTGAAGTCAAATTACAACCATTCAGAATCCTATCGTAAAACCGTTGTTATGGCCCGGCATCGCTTTGGCTTAGGGGAATATAAATATTTTAATTATCCCCTTCCTGCATTGATTCAAATGATACGGACCACCATATACCCTCATCTGGCTTCTATTGCCAATTCCTGGTTCAAGGCTTTACATATGGATACAACCTTTCCATTAGAGCATGCAGAATTCCTGAAGCAGTGCCACAGCAATGGTCAGCAGAAAGCAACTGTTTTAATCTTACAATATGAAAAGGGAGGTTTCAATACTTTACATCAGGATTTATATGGAGACCTGTATTTCCCAATCCAGATTGTTGCCATGCTCAGTGAACCTGAAAAAGATTTCACCGGAGGTGAGTTTGTATTAACCCAACAGGTCCCAAGAGCACAGTCTAAAGCTATTGTTTTAAAACCAGGGAAAGGTGATCTGCTTATTTTTACCACCAATTTCAAACCTGAAAAAGGAACAAAAGGCTATTACAGGGTTAATATGAAACATGGAGTAAGTGAAGTAAAGGAAGGAAATCGATACGCCCTGGGAATCATTTTCCATGATGCTGCCAACTAAAACAATATGATACAGCATTCACAGCTATCAGATTCTGTTCTCAGAAGTAACATACACCACCGGAAAATTTGTTTTGGAGGAAATAAAAAACTAAAAATATATGGATTGCTTCATTGTAAGTCAGGCAAAAGAATGAACCGGGAAAACAGGGTTTTCTTTGTATCTGAGCAGGAAGCAATGCAAAATAATTATCGCCCGTGTGGGCACTGTATGAAAGAAAAATATAAAATCTGGAAAAATAAATAGATCCTATTTAACCTGAGTTCGGGTAAGAAAGTAAATGGTTTATGGCTGGAAGTTGTTTTCGGTTATAACGTCCGGCAGTCATCGAATTGAAATGAGTAACAATCCCTTATAACAAGGATTTAATAAATTTAAGCAAACAAGGTGTCATTCAGAGCGAAATGTAGTGGAGCGTGGAATATATACCCTACTTTATGAATTGTCTCGTTTAGATTCCTGGCGAAATGACAAAGAAACTGTTTGATTTCTTAAAGTAGCCTTCTGGGACTTATTCTTTCTTACTTTTTTATCAAGCAGCCCTTACCGCATGTTAATCGCTCATTATCCATGTTTCATATTCTATGGATGTCCGTGATAAAAAAGGATGAGAAAAAGGATGAAAATATGTTTAGAATAAGTAGAGATATCCTGACCCCATAGCATCATTAATTTTTTTTCATCTCTTCAATTTCCCATTAATACTATTATTTTAGAATATATTACATCAAATGTCAATATCATGTGAAATAAAATTAATATTATGTTAAATAAAATGATATATTAGTAACAAAACTATCACACATGAACAATGAAAATTTTAGTACCCTTGAACTGCTTCGCAATCAGTTCAGGTACCCGTTCCCAACACTTAAAAATCCCAATGCCGAGCAATTGCAGGAGATCACCGAGAAACAATGGATCGACGGGGAATACCTGTGGCTTTATGAGCAGAATCCCGATCTACGCAAAAAGTACAAAAAAACAAAGACGGCCCATATTGCGGCCCAATGGTTTCCAACTGCATCACCAGAACGGTTCAAACCCATCTGCAGACTGATGCTGTGGACCCTCTACAATGATGACCTTTATGAAGAAAGTGAGCCTGAAGATATCGGACATATACATGCCCAATCAATTGCCATACTCAATGGCGAGATCAGTGCTGAAGATTCCGGAATCCCATTAGGTCCTATGCTGGCCGCATTAAGACAGGAGCTATTACAGTTTATTCCCCAGGAATCGGTTTCCCGGTTTACAAAAATGATCAGCAAATATTTTACAGGATTAGAAACCGAATTAAAATACAAGAAAAATAAAGCCTATCCCAGTGTGAGCGAATGTATTGCCTTACGTGAAAACTCTATCTGCCTTTATCCTTTCCTTCAGCTTACAGAGCTGGAAACAGGAATTATTCTTCCGAAGGAGATCCATGAGCACCCGGTGATCATCCGTTTACAGACACTGGCCTGTCATCTGGTTACCTTTTTCAATGAAGTACAGTCTGTATTGAAAGATGAGGCAACCGACAGTATTTATTACAATATTGTAAAGGTAATCCAGCATGAACGTCAGATGTCTTTGAAAGAAGCCTGTCTTGAAGATTTGCGCCTTCATAATGAAGATCTGAAAGAATTCATAGAACTACAGGCTTCTCTTCCTGATTTTGGAATATGGCAGGATGCCGTTGTAAACTGGGTACACTATATGAGTATGGTGCTCAGTGGATGGAAAAATATATCTACAAAACTGGATCGTTACAATGCAATGGAGTTTCCAGAAGCGAGAGAACTGAAGGAAAAGCTCAACCATGTTAAATTTAGTAAATAGCAAAGTAGTATAAAATGTACTACAGCAATCTTTAATTGAAATTAAATTAAGTTTATTGTTTACTAAAAATGCTTTCATTTTGACTACTTAACCATCCTATTAAAATAGATTTTAAATATTATGAATAGAGCTCATGTAAACTTTTATTTTAACCACAAATCGAAGATTCAACATAGCCGCAAAGTTTCTTGAACACTTAAGTTTAATAAAGCTCACATAAATTTTAAAAAAATCAAAGATTTTTTGCTTACGTGTACTTTTTATTTTTAATCAGCTTAAACTTAGAATAAACTAAAGTGTTTATAGCGTTTCACCCAGCTTTGTACATACATTTTTAATTAGTTTAAACAGGCTTATATAGAAGAATTTAACGAAGCAAATTATTCCCAGAAGTAATTATCTCTGGTCCGACATTATCAATCTACATGCAGAACAGATTAATTATTTTCATAAAAATTTAATATAATAAGAACAACTATGAAAACAGTATATGTCCCTATTCCCAGTTATCCATGGCCGAGAGTTTTCAGCCCTTTTACAGAGTTTCCCGAAGAGGAGAAATGGCTTAAAGAAGATTATGGTTTTTTGGAGGAAAAAACAAGAAACAGATACGGAAAGCAGCAGTTATATGATTTTGTCTTTAACATGTGGCCTGTTACAAGTAATCCTGAAATCATGCGTCCCATATTACGTTGTGGTTACTATCATACCATAATGGATGATTATGTAGGTATTATGCCGCTGGATGAGCTGAAAGCCTTCGCTGATCGCACTTATGAAATCATGCTGGAAAAAGACCCTCAACCAGATGAAATCGGTATTTTCCGCCAAATGGCAGCTGCCCGGAAAGAATGGATTGCAAATGGAATGCCGTTATTCTGGATAGAACGTATGGCAAGGGAGTTTCAAGAATATTTTACCTATGGTGTGATGGAAGAAACCCCATTTAAATTAAGCAATACCTATCCCTCGATTGGCCGTTATTTATTGATCCGAATGTACTCTATCGGACAGAAGGTCTTTGTTAACCTAACAGAGGCTGCAATGGGGCAAGCCCTACCCGTACACATTCACGAGCATCCTGCCATGAACCGGCTGAGAGAGCTTCAATCAATGATCATTGCTATTCAGAATGATTTTGCATCGATAAGAAAAGAACTGGCTACAGATAATGAAACACTGAATATTATTCTGGTTGTAATGCATGAGTATAAAGTTCCATTGGAAGAAGCCATCGCAGAATCGCTCAAAATACATGATGAGATGGTTAGAGAAATTGATTCTATAACGACCTGTTTACCTGATTTTGGATTTTATCAGGAAATGGTAGAAGATTATATATATCATGTAAAGATAATGATCCATGGCCTCAATGCTTTCTATTATGAGTCGGGAACTAAACGCTATACTCAAGAAGGTTTTGCCATTGCCAAATATGGTACTGATGAACAGTCTCTTGATTTAGAGATAAAACATGTTGACCGTGAATATTGGATTAAAAATTTAAAAAACAACAATAAGCTTGTCTGATCTTAATCATCATCTTAAATAAACACGGAGTTCAGGATGTCAAATCAGAAAAACTGAAGACAAAACATAAGATTATCAACTTACTTTATAAAAATAAAACCATGAGAGAAGAATTAATAGTTCCCCAATGTCATTATCCCTGGCCAACAGTCAACAGCCCTATTGCCGACGCCTTTGATGAGGAAGAAAAAACCTGGTATGATGAGGATTACACTTTCATTTCTGAAGAAGGAATAAAAAGATGTAAACCTCAATTTCTGTCCCGGGTTGCTACTTATATGAATCCGACTTGTGATTCTATAGAACGTATGCGTCCTTGTGCCAGGTTGATGATCTATATCACACTTTTTGATGACTATTTCGGATTAACACCGGCAAAAGAACTTAAAGCAATGGCCGATAGAGTCTATGAAGTCATGATGGGGGATGAGCCGCGTCCGGATGAAATTGGAATTCTGCGGCAGATGGCACAGGCAAGAAAAGAATGGGTGGCGAATGGAATGCCCCAATTCTGGATAGATCGTGTATCTATCAATTTTTATGAATTTATCATGTATGGCATGGCGGAGGAAATACCTTTCAAACAAGCTGAAATCAGAACCTATCCCCTGCTTGCTCATTACCTCAGTTTCCGGAAATATTCAATCGGTATGTGGCCTTATGGTGACCTTATAGATCCTGCCACTAATTTTGCACTGCCAGTTCATATTTATAATCATCCCGTTGTACAGCGCTGCAGAGAGCTCCTTTCCCTGATTATTGTCATCCAGAATGATTTTGCCTCTCTGAAAAAAGAGCTTGAAATAGAAACTGAAAGTCTCAATATCATCTTTATTCTAAGTCATCAGTACAAGCTCTCTTATCAGGAAGCCTGTACAGAGGCTATGAGGCTGCATGATGCGTACGGCCAGGAGCTGGATGATCTTCACCAGTCGCTTCCCGATTTTGGGGAATTTCAGGAAGCAGCATATGATCATATCTATCACATAAAACTACAGATAAGTGGCTGTGCCAACTGGTATTATAATTCCGGTACAAACAGATATGAACCAAAAGGATTTATTGTACCTCAATATGGCAGAGAAGGAGATGATATTCTTATTCCGCACAGTATTTTTGTACAAAAATAAATCTGAATTAACGGATATATCTTTAGAGCTCAAAAACCTGTAAACTACCTTAAAAAGGTAGTTTTTTTATAAATGAGTTACAGAAATAATTATTCTGTTCACACCTTGGGGTTAGCAATCCATCTCTGGATCCAGAAAGAAAATCAATTAAGGGAAACTACCAGAATGGTTAGATTCGCCCGTCCAGAACATAAAGCTATATCTTTTATAGGCATGATTTCATATCATTAGGAAAAGAAAAGAATTATGACTGAATACATTTCCAATGAGACAAATTCTAAAATATTATTAAATCTAACTTAATCAAGACTTTACATAATAAAATAATTATAAAAATACATATTCCTGTAATGGTGAATAAAATTTTTTATGTATTTTTATTGAAGGTTTAAAAAATAACAATATGAAAAAAATCTTTTTAGTTGCTGCAATTGGTGCAGCTGGATTGGTAAGTGCAAAAAGTGCTGTAGTGAAAAGTACTGCAACCAAAGAAAAAACAGAATCAAAGAAAGAAACAAGTAATAAAACTACTGCATTTGGCTGCGTATCTGTATCTTACAGTTGTGGAGTTAAAGGTTGGGCCTGTGGAAGTACTACACTTGAAATGCTTCAAAATGCCTGGGATGGTGATGCTCTTTTTTGTGGTGGTTAAACTTAAATAATTTAAAAAAATAAGAAAAGCATTATTAGTAATGCTTTTCTTTACATAAGAATATGATTAAATATAAATTTTTACTAATACTAATCTTTGTTTCTTCAGTTTTCTTTTCACAACAAAAAGATTACGCTTTCAGTTATAGACTAGAATATACACCGGATTCAACCGATGTTCTTAATACTAGAATGGAGGATTTTACTCTATTCGTAAATGGTGGAAAATCATTTTTTGTTTCTGATAATTTTTTAAAAAGAGATTCTATATTGAAATCTTTTGAAAAATCCCCCAATTTTAATTTTTCAAAAAAACCTAATACCCGCTTTAAATCTGTAATAGTTAAAGAAAATAAAAATATCTCTTTCTATGACAACCTACTGAAGTATTATTTTACATACAAAGAAGATCCAAATTTTAAATGGAATATTCTTACTGATAAACAAAAGATAGAAGGTTACAATACCCAGAAAGCCACCACAGAATATGGAGGTAGAAAATGGGTTGCGTGGTTTACAACGGATCTTCCGTATCAGGATGGTCCCTATAAGTTCGGCGGGCTTCCTGGTTTGATCATAAAAGTAGAGGACACTAATAATAATTATAAATATGAATTAATTAGCATTAAGAAAAAAAGCCTCCCTGATAATGTTATTTTCACCGAAAAGTATTTAAAACAACATAAAGAAGTATCGAAAGAAGACTATATGAAGGCGATGAAAAACATTAATGATAATATGATTAATGAGGCTGCCATGACTGGATTAACAATTGCTCCGGAAAGTCTGGAGCAAGTCAAAAAGAATCTAAGTAAGAGAAATAATCCAATTGAATTAAAAAAATAAACATCTCAATTTATTTTTATTTGGATATTGAACTTGTTTACATTTTTCTATTTTAACCACAAATCGAAGATTATCTCCTTTCAGTCGATGAATGTTATTTCGACGCAGTCAAAAGTCACAAAGTTTTTTGAACACTTAAGTTTAATAAAGTTTTGAAAATAAGCTCACTGAAGTCCACGTAAGTTTTAAAAAAATCAAAGATTTTTTGCTTAAGTGTACTTTTTATTTCCAATCAGTTTAAACTTAAAATAAACTAAAGTGTTTATAGCGTTTCACTCAGCTTTTGTTACTAAATTTTTGATAACCTGACCCCCAACTTTTGAGACTAATCCCTGATCCTCCGATCCTCCGTCTTTCAGAGTAACCATTCATTTTCACACATAAAAAAAGAGAAGCAATACGTATTGCTTCTCTCATTGAGTAGCGGGAACCGGACTCGAACCGATGACCTTCGGGTTATGAGCCCGACGAGCTACCTACTGCTCCATCCCGCGGTGTATTTTTAGAGTGCCTACCGAAAGCACTTACTT